>JACPHN010000069.1 GCA_016188575.1 Candidatus Schekmanbacteria bacterium | reverse complement strand
TCCGCGAACGAAATGCTCACGGCCGGGATTTCGTGGTGGATCCCGATGCTCGACCTGGAAGTGGACGAGAGCGCGCTGCACGCCTGGCTCTCCGCGCTGCTTGACCGCCTCTCGCTGACTGCGGTACGGCGATGATGACGGACGCGGCGCCGGGAGCGCGGGACAGCAGTCCAGAGCAGGGGATCGTCCGCATGGCGTTCGTGCTGTGCGCGGGTTTCGGCACGCGCCTGCGGCCACTGACCACAGTCTTGCCAAAACCGCTGGTGCCGATCCTGGATCGCCCACTGCTCGAGTACACCTTTGCCTACCTGCGGAGGTGGGGCGTCCGCGAGGTCGTCATCAACGCGCACCACCTGGCCGAAACCCTGCGGCGCTGGCTCGCTCGGCGAAGCGACGACGACCTCATCGTGGAGTGCAGTGTCGAGCCGACAATCCTCGGGACCGCGGGCGGGTTGCGCGCGGTTCGCCGCCACTTTGAGGACGAGCCCGTTTTCCTGATGGTCAACGGAGATGTCTTGACCGATGTCGATCTTTCCGCGCCGCTGGCGCTCCACCAGGGGGCCGGGCGCGCCGCGACACTGGTCGTGACACCGCGGCGCCTTCCTGGCGCGGGGCTGGTCGGGGGAGATGGAGGTGGACGACTGACTCGGCTCGCCGGCTATCTCCCGGACGAAGAAAACGCGCAGACCGCCTTCGCCGGAACGTTTGCCGGGATTCACGTGCTCAGTCCGCGCATCTTTTCCGTTCTCGGCCCCGATACATTCGACATCAACCGTCAGGCATACCCGGCGCTGCTGGCTTCCGGTGCCGGCGTCGGCGCCTGTTGCTGCGCCGGGTATTGGAGCGACCTGGGAACGCCGCCAGCGCTGCTGGAGGCAAACCTCGACGTGCTGTCGGGCGCGGGACCGCGCCTGCCGCTGCGCGCAGGGGAGACGCTGGACGCCGCCGCGGGTGTCTTCGTGGGAGCTGACGCCCGCGTCGCCGCCGGCGCCGCCCTGGGGCCGGGCGTGGTGCTCGGCGCGGGCGCGCAAGTAGGTTCCGGCGCTCGACTCGCTCGCGCGGTGGTGATGCCGGGCGCCAGCGTGCCCGCTGGGGCGACGGTGTGTGACGGTATCGTCATGGAGAACGGTGCGGTGCTGGCAGCGAGCGCGCCGCCGGGACAAGGTCGATGACCCCCTCCCGGCCGGTTCCGCCACTGACAGCGCGGCGATGGGATTGGCAATCAACAGGCCTGCGCGGAGCGGGCCGGAAGAAATAGTATGAGTGGTTTTTTTCTCGGAACGATTCGTCTCGCGGCGGTTTGGGAGCCGCTCCTGCATCCGCTTGTTCGCAGGCTGACGACACCCACCATTGCCGAAATCAACTGCGATGATTGCTTGATGGTCAAGGCGGGCATTTATCCGCTCCGCGCCAAGTGCTGTAACTACGTGCCGGATTTTCCGAACTTTCTCGCCGGGGAAATTCTCTCGCATGGGCCCTCATCGCCCGGACACGAGACCGTGGCCGACTGGGTCGAGCAGGGCCGCGGTGACCCGCTCTTTGTCTACGCTCCGCCGCGCCTTACCCGGAAGTATCGCCAGGCAGCAGACCGCGGGAGCAGGCAGGCGCTCGGTTGCCCACTACTGGACGATAACGGTCGTTGCAGCGTCTACGACCACCGGCCGTATCTGTGCGTGGGGCACCACTGCGTGTACCCGGGGCCATCCGAGGTGCGAGCCTTTTTCGGGTGCCTCGCGAGCCTACTGGCCCTGCACACGGCCCTGGTCGCGCAATATCTCCTGATCGCCCAGGGGATCGATCCCGATTCATTTAGCGACGCCTGGAGCCAGGTGGTGGATGACCGCAGCGTCTGGTCGGTGCACGATCAGCTCGACCCGGGTTTTTCGCGGGCGCTGTGGCAGGGGCGCGCGGATCACGCGGCGTACTACCGAGGCTGCTTCGAATGGATCATGCAGCGTCGAGAGTCGGTCCGTGGTCTGATCGCCGAGTATCGGCGCAACCAGTTGCTCCGCCGCGCCGACCTCAGCGAGGCCGAGAAGCATCGCATTCGCGCGCAGTGCTCCGAGCCGGAGGCCGGTCGAGTCCCTCCGGAGGCACACGAAGTCTTCATGCGGGACGTCCTGGTATTTGCTCAGCACCGCTGGACAGTTACCGACCACGAAGGTTGGTTGCTGTGGTACCACCGGCGCCTGGTCGAACAGGGCGTGGTGGCGGCGGCGACTGCGGAGTCCTGACACCCGAAGGGAGCGCGCGCGGCGCCCTCAGGTGCCGGCATCCTCCAGGCCAATCCGCCATTTCCACCACCCTTCCGGAATGTTCGCAGGGTGCTCGCCGCGGTACAGCGATTCGCCGGCGGCGAAGGCCAGTTGCGCCTGCTTGAGCCTGGCGAGAGCCACGCCGACCTCCGAGGACGCCGTCTCGTCCGTGCCCACGCGCGCCGCATGGGACAGCGCCGCCGCCAGGATCTCCTCGGCGGATTCGCCGCGCGCCAGCGCAACGTGGCCGATCTCGCACAGGAGCCAGGCCAGGTAGAGCTCGTCGCCACCGGCTTCGAGGTCGTGCCTCGCCGCCTCGGTGAGCGCCGCGACGTCGTCCAGCGCCGTGCCGTTGCGCCGCTCGAGGCGCGCCAGCCCGCCGAGGGTATACCCCGCAAAGCTGCGATCACCAATCTCCTCCAGGATCACGTGCGCCTGGCGATACGCCTCCCGCGCCGCCGCGACGTGGCCCTGATCGCCCAAGACGTTGGCCAGATTGGTCAGCGTGTGCCCTTCGAAGCGCCGGTTTCCGGTCCGCCGGTGCAGCTCAAGAGCATCCTCATAGCGCGCTCGCGCCTCCGGCAGCCGGCCCATCTGATGCAGCAGGTCCGCGAGGTTGCCGACGATGATGCCTTCCTGGCGCACCTCGCCGCGCCGCCGATCGGTGTGCAGCGCCGCCTCGTAAAGCTTGCGGGCCTCGGGCCAGTTCCCCTCGTGATGATAGACGACCGCGAGGTTTCCCTGGGCGACAGCCTCGGAAAACGAGTCGCCATTGGACCGCGCGACTGCGATCGCCTCACCATAGCGTGACTTTGCGGTGCGGAAATCACCGTCGTCGAGCGCGACCGTTCCGAGCAAGATCAGCGCCCGGACCAGCCCTGCGCGATCGGCAAGGCGGTGCTCGATCTCCATCGCCTGGCGCGCAGCGGTCGCGGCCTGCTGGCGTAGCCCAAAGAACCAGTGCGCCATACCGATACCGCGCAACGCGTGAGCTTCAAGGATCTCGTCGCCAATGCTTTGCGCTTCCTGCCTTGCGCGCTCGTATTCCACCTGGGCCTCGCGAATCCGTCCAGTATCCTCGAGCACGCTCGCGATCACCTCGATTCGCATGCGCACACCCTCGCGGGTTACCTCGCCCGTCAACCCCAGGAACGAGCGCGCCAGGCGCAGAGCAATATCGTGGGCGTACCGCCGCTGCGCCTCCCGGGCCCCCTCGGAATAGCAGCGGCGCGCCGCGTCGAGGTCACCGGCCTTTTCCCAGTGCAGACCGAGCTCGCCGAGCGTCTGGTCGGTCGCGCCCAGCCCTACCGCCGTGATCGCCTCGACCGTGCGCCGGTGCAGGGCCGGCAAATCGCCGTGTGGAATGAGCTCGTAGGCGAAATCGCGCAACAGCTCGTGGCTAAACCGCAGCCCGCTTTCTCCCGCGTCGTCGAGAACGTGCCGCTGCAGGAGCGTCTCCAGTGCCTCGTGCAGCGCGTCAGAGCTCAGCTCCGAGACCCTCTGAAGCACTGCCAGCGGCACCACCCTGCCCACCACGGCGGCGATCTGGCAGAGCGCCGCCGCGGCTCTGGGCAAACCGCGCAGCCGGCGGATGATGAGCTCTTTCAGCGACGAAGGCAGCGGCAGCCCGGCGGCTCCGGTCTCTTCGAACCGCTGGGCGCTGCCCTCGCTCATGCGCCACCGCCCGGATTCGTCTCTCCAGACGATTCCTTCCTGCACGGCCGTGCGAAGGTACTCCGCGACGAAGAACGGATTGCCTTCGGATTCCTTGGCCAGATAGGCGCTGAGCGCCCGTGGCGGCTCCTGCAGGGCCAACATGTCCTGAATGATCTCACCGACCGCGCGCGCGTCGAGCCGATCCAGGGTGAGATGCTCGATGCCCGGTGCCTCGAGGAGCCGCCGCAGACCCTGATCGGCCTCTTCTGGCCGGTACGTGCAGACCAGCAGAGCGCCCAGGGACTCGATGCGCCGGGAATCGGTCAGGAAGCCGATCGTCGCTCGCGTGAGCTCGTCCGCCCAGTGGACGTCGTCGTAAAGCAACAACATGGGCCGCTCAGCGCACATCGCCTGGATCGTCTCGTACGCGGCCGCGACGAATGACTCGCGGAAAGCGGCTGGAGACGGTCCGCCGGCCTCGGACGGTGCCTGCTTCTCGGCAAAGGCACCCACGGCCGGCTCGACGAAGGCCAGCAGGTCCGCGTGTTGGCGGAGCCGATCCGCGATGACAGCGCCGGCCGGTTCTCGCGAGAAATCGGCGGCCGCCAACAGCAGGCGCCGCAGCGGGTGCAGCGTCGATGGCACCTCCAGCGAGGCAGGCGCGCACTCCGCGGTGACGACGCGCAGGTTATCGCGCAAGGCCTGCTGCACCAGCTCGAGCCCCAAGCGCGTCTTGCCCACGCCGCTTTCTCCACCAATCATCAAGGCACGCCCGCGACCACGCTCCTTGAGCTCGGTGAGCACCGCGGCGGCCTTGCGCCGCGTCACGACTCTACCGGTAAAGCGGGGGCGATACAGGTAGATAGCGGGCAGCGGATTGCTGGCAAAGGACATGGCTTGGGGGCAAAACGGCGCCAGTGCCCGAGCGACGTCGTCGGCGTAGCCGAGTCGTTTCTGCGGCACCTTTTCCAACAGCCTGAGAATGAGCTCATCGAGCTCCGCGGGGATGCCCCGCACGTGCTCGCCAGGCGGGCGCGCCGGCTCATTGATGGCGCGCTTGACGACCGCGCCGGCGGAGCCCGTGAACGGCGGGCAGCCGACCAGGACCTCGTAGGCACAGCACCCCAGTGAGTACAGGTCGACGCGCGCATCGACGAGCTCACCGCGAATGCGCTCCGGCGCCATATACGGCAGAGTTCCGGCGGCGCGCGTGATCTGCAGGACTTCTCGCGACCATCCCTGGTCAGGTGGCCGGCCTCCTCCGAATCGGGACGTCAGGCCGAAGTCCACGAGCACCGGGAGACCGTCCGGCTTGACGATGACGTTGGATGGCTTGAGATCCCCGTGAATGATGCCTTCGGCGTGAACATAGGCGAGCGGAACACACAGGCGTCGAAAGACCGCCATGAGCTCGCCGATGATCTCCGGGGTGATTACCGCCTGGCCGCCCGCGGCGCGATACAGATCGGGGTTCCATCTTTCCCGGCAATGGGCGAGCAGCGACTGACCCGTGATCAAATCCATGGTGAAGTACGGGATTCCCTCGTGCTCGCCAAAGTCGATTACCCGGACCACGCTCGGATGACGCAAGCGAGCGAGCGCGCGGATTTCGCGGCGCAAAGTCGCGAGGGCGCCGCGGTTTGGGATGTTGACCGTCTTGATGGCGACTGTGTCGCCGCTGCTCGTGTCTCGCGCGCGGTAGACGAACCCCGTGGCGCCACTGCCGAGCCGCTCGAGCAGATCGTATCGACCTATCGTTTGCCCCGTACCGACCATGGTCCGACTTTATCGTGGTTTGTGACGAGGATCTAGTGGTCTGCTGGCCTGCAGCAACATCCTTGATCTCCCGGCCCAAAGCAATCGATGTGATAGCTGAGCTGTAATCTGGGGTTCCGTCTGCACCAGCGCCGGACGTTATGCCGCGGTACGCGCGCCGAGACACTGCGGCCTGGAGGCCGGGCTCCGCCTCGACCCGTCCTGGAGAGCTCGCCATTGGGATGGCCGCTTTTTGCCCGTCACCGGCCGCCCGTCACCGGCCGCCCGTCGCCGGCGGCGCCGCGGCTTACCAGCCCTTTCCGCCGCGGAGTCGAGCGATCCGCCCCTGGACTTCCCGCTCGACCTCCGCGAGCCTTGCCTTGGGGTCGAACGCGGGGTAGAACTTGCCCATCGCGGGGCGCGGTTCGTAGCCGGGGGCAACCTGTTCGACCTTCGCGCGCAGCTTCTCGAGATACCGTTCGAGCAGATCGGCAGCCAGGTCGTAGCGCTTCAAGTCCATGTCGGCGACCTCGGCGGCCTCCTCGTAGGTGCCGGGGGTTTCCGGATCCTCCTCGATCGCCTTGAGGTACCAATCGAGCTTTTTCGACGGGAGCCGCTCCGCTTCGGCGTGGTCGCGCGCCCACAGCGCGCGGGTGAAGGGCGTGTCGCGATTGCACACCCAAAACCCGGTATGCCCCGTGACGATGCCGCCGTCGGTCCAGGTTGCCGAGCAATCGAGGTCGTAGAAGCCCGGATCCAGCTTCTCGGTCAGCTCGCCGGGGACGGTGACGGTAAAGTGCGGCCGGCTCTGCCGGATACCGCCAGAGGGGTACTGATACCGGTCCTCGACCGGGTAGTCCGCATAGGTTTGCCAGGCGAGGGGTATCCGCACCCCCTTGTCGCTAAGCAGGGCACAGGATATCGACTCGATCCACTGGCGGGTGAAGATGACGATCGGGTAGCCCGCGGGAAGCTCACCGGTTTCCCGGAAGTGCATGCTTTGTTCACGAGATAGCGCTTCGAAGCGGTTGAACTGGTGCTCACTGCCAACGTGGAGGTAGAACTGCAGCCTCGCTCCCCGCGGTATCGGGCATGACTTCCAGCCAGCCTCGATGGCGCCGAAAAAGGACTCAAATTCAGGACAGTACCAGCCCCAGACGCGCATGCGCAACGAGATCTGCTTCGCTGCCACCGGAGCGCCCTCCTGGGCAACGGCGAGGGCTCCCGCGGCGAGGCCGAACGTCAGCAGAGCCAAGGTCAAGTGCGGGATCTTCATGGTGTCCAATCCTTGATGTTGAAGCCCAGGCTGTCCTCGTCGAGCGTGCCCGGGCCGCAGAGCTTGGCAAAGATCGTCACGTTGGAATAATCCGGCGCCCCCCACGCCTCGACCGCCTGGTAGATGTCCCAGATGGGTGCCTTCAATACGCATGGCGCGCCCTTGGCCTTTTCTTGGAGGAGGCACGCCAGGTCGTCTGACGCGCACGCGTCGGGATTGCCGTGCTCGTTCAGGCTGCTGGCGTGCAGCATCTCGTGAGCCATGACGTTTCGGGCGACGTCCCCGAGCAAGCCCGCGGGCGCGTTCGGCATGTCCGGGGCGATGCACTTGGGCGCCAGCACCGGCTGGACCTTTTCGGGGGTACCGAATGCTCTGGTTTGCCCCCAGTTAAACTCCTTGACACACTTGTCCGTTACGCCCACGACCATCGCGTGCTGCTCGCCGCCGCCGGTGGTGGCGCGGTGCGGAGTCAGCGGCGCGTAGTATTCCAGCACATAGCCGAGCACCGCGTCTGGAAACACCCATGGCCGTACGAGCACACCGGTGGCGCCGCTGTAGTCCCCCCAGTCGTCCTCGACGCTGTCTCGGTTGAGGAGAAAGAGGTCCTTCCTGAGCGGGTCGCCGCGGATGTGCGGCGGCCAGCTCAGGTGGTCGCCGCCGAAGGCGAAGCCGCGAAACTCGTCGTAGGCGAGCAAGCCGTCGCCGGGGTGGAGGTTTTCCGGATAGGCGTCGCTGTCGTTGTCGGCGAGAGGGTCGATCGCCAGCCGCTGGGGGGCTTCCTGCGGCGTTACCCAGTTGCCGTCGGGGATCGCCTCGCCGGGGCGGGTGGGGGGAAGCTGCGTCACCTTGTCCGCGTCGGTGGCCGGGGGCGCGAGCGGGTCGAGGCCGATGGGGATCGGAGTCGTGGAATATGGCGGGGTCCAGCGCGCGGCGAAGAACCCCTTGGCGCCGAAGTCGGTGGATTGCGCCGTGAGCTGGACGACTCCCGTGGGGGCCTTTGGCGTGACGCGGTCGTAGGTGGCCGTCCAGTAGGCGGTGCGGCCGTCGTTGAAGAACGAGTGTACGCCGGCGGCGAACGGGTCGACCCACGGCGCGGCCCACGGGGTCGTCGTCGCGGCCGTGGTCCGGGCGCCCGCGGTCACCAGGGTGAAGATCATGTCGTCCTGGTTCGCGGGCACCGATCCGAGTGGCCAGTTGCTCGCGATCCCGGGGAAGCGGCTCGTGGCGAAGGCGAGCTCGAGCTTCGCCTGGCTGAAG
>JACPHN010000064.1 GCA_016188575.1 Candidatus Schekmanbacteria bacterium | reverse complement strand
TCCGGCGCGAGAACCCCGGAGCGGCGGCACGCTTTCGGCAGCGTGCGGAGGAGGCATTACGCCGGCTTGAGCAGTTCCCCGAGTCAAGTCGAGTGGGCCCAGAGCTCCCTGACCTGCCCTATCGAGAGCTGATTGTCTCGCCCTACCGCTTCTTTTATCGCGTCAAGGACCCGACGGTGTGGGTAGTCGCAGTCTGGCATGGGGCGCAACTGCCAGAAGAGCCCTCGGCCTGAGAAAGCAGTATTGCTGCCAAGTTGCACATCCTATGCAGGTGCTCGGGTGCAGAGGGGAGGGTCTCCGGTAGGCGCTAGCGAAACAATCACTTGCAGGCGACCGCTTCCAGCGTCCGCTCCTGCGGGGCTTCCGCTTCGCGCCGCGCCTGACGCCTGACGTCAGGCCACCAGACGACCTCGACCAATCCAAGGATGCCGGCCTGACTGAGGTCGATCTCTACCTGTCCTGCTCATCCTCGACGAGGCACACAACGCGCGCCGCCGGGGCGGTTGCGCCGAGGAGCGGCGCTGAAGATCATGAAGGCAAACACGCCGATTGCGCGGCTGGTGTCACGGCATACCCACGAGCTCCGTGAGGGCGGCTACAGGCAAGTGATGATATTCACTTACGGGCGGGGCACCCGCGGCTTGAAGAAGTGGCTTGAGAGCATCGCCTACCTCTTCGCTGAGGCGGGTCTTTCCGACTCCGCAGCGTTTCCCTGTTTTCGCTACCTCCAAAGAAGACCGCGAGCCCGAAATCCACGATGACGGGTCTGCCGTCGGGCCTCACGAGAATGTTTTCGGGTTGAGGTCGCGATGGACGATGCCCACGCGGTGGAGGTAGGAAAGCGGTCCGCACAGACGGACGCACGAGGGTCAGGACAGCGGCGACGGGGAGAGCGGCGGCGAGCAGGCGATAGGAACCCATGATCCGGGACGCATCTGGCTGCATGGCGGCGATGCTGGAATGCCGCACCGGGCGCGTCCAGGCGCGGGTGGCGCGGAGCCGGTGGGTCGCGCGGTCCCCGCCGGCGAGGAAAGGTTGATTCTGCTGCGATCCTTTGCCCTGCGGTGCTACGATGAGATCCGGAGACCGCGCTGGCCAATCCGCCCTCAGAGGCGCTCGGAGAGCAGCTTTTGCCTGGACGCGCGGTGCGGTTTCCGCACGGGGCACAGGTCGGCCCCCGGTAGCCTGTAGCACCGCGGGCAGATGGTGCCCCTCCGAGGACGGCAACTCATCATGATTTCCCACCGCATTCCGCGTCTGATGCCGAACGCCCTGGCGGGCCTGCGCGCCGCGGTGGGTGACCGGGTCATCGACCTGACGGTCAGCAACCCGACAAGAGTCGGGTTGCCGCTGCCGGCGGCGGACATCCGCGCGGCGCTGGACGATCCGCGGGTAGCCGCGTACGAGCCCGAATCGTTCGGGCGCCTCGAGGCCCGCGAGGCGGTCTGCGCGTACTACGCCGGGGTGCACGGGGTCGCGGTGGAGCCGCGCGACGTCGCGCTGACCGCGAGCACGAGCGAGGCGTACAGCTTCCTGCTCAAGTTGCTGGCGGATCCCGGCGAACGAGTGCTGGTTCCGACGCCGAGCTATCCGTTGTTTACGCACCTGCTCCAGTTGGACGGCGTAGACGCGAGCAGCTATGGGCTCGTCTATGACCTGGATCGCTGGTGCATCGATCTGGAAAGCGTCGAGCGCGGGGTGCGGGGCGGCGCGCGCGCGATCATCGCCGTAGGGCCCAACAACCCCACGGGAAGCTACCTCAAGGCGGCGGAGGTGAGCGCGCTGGATCGCCTCGCCAGGGTGCACGGGATTGCTGTCGTGAGTGACGAGGTCTTCGCTGACTTTCCATTGCGGCCGCGCGATGCCGATTGCGTCCCCACCCTGGCGGGCAGGGTTACGGGGAGCCTCGGCTTTTCTCTCGGCGGCCTGTCGAAGCTCCTCGCCTGTCCTCAGCTCAAGCTGGGTTGGATCGTCATGTCCGGGGATCCGGCGGCGCGCGCGCGGGTGCGCGAGGGCCTGGAGCTCGTCGCGGACACCTACCTGTCGGTGGGCACGCCGGTGCAGGTGGCGTTGCCGGCGTTGCTGTCGCTGCGCTCCGCGGTCGTTGCCGCGATCGGGCGGCGCCTGACCGCGAATCTGGAGAGCTTGCGCGCCGCGCTCGGCACGTCGGGTCCGTGCCGCATCCTCGATGCCGAGGGGGGCTGGTCCGCCATCGTTCGCATCCCCGTGGTCATGGATGCGGATGAAGCGTGCGCCGATTTGGCGCACCATGCCGGCGTGTGGGTTCAGCCGGGGTACTTCTTCGACTTGCCTGCGGGTCACATCGTCTTGAGCCTCATCGTCGAGGAAGCAGCGTTTCGCGCAGGCACCGCCGCGTTGATGGCGCGGATTGGCTCGTGGTGAGCGGCGGACTTTGCGGTGGTGTCCCCATTGGGCTCACCGTATCGATTTCTGGCGGTTCTCGCTGCGCCGACGACCGCCCAGATCCCCGCGCCCTGGGTGTTGCACGCCACCCTGCTCCCCGATGCCCCGCAGTCGAGGGAGCTCCTGGCGATCACCGGCCCGGTGATGCTGCCGCCATTCAGCGCCTCCGCGGCAATGCCGCCATGAAGGGCGGGGTTTCGGACCCGCTCACGAATGATTGAGCCAGGGGAGTCGTTCGCCTGAGGCGCGCGATCTGGCTCCGAGGGGCACCCCTTTCGCCGCGCCGCAGAGGCGGCTAGTATGCAGAGAAACTGCTCCGCCTGCCACGCCTTTCGCTGCCCACCCCGCCGGTCGTGGGGAAGCGCCTGAACATGCGACGATTCGACCCCCACAGACTGTTCAACCCCCTGCCGCGCAAGGTGCTCCGCCGTCATGTCGGCGGCGGTGAGATCGCGGCAACGATCTGCTGCGGGCTCGGCCTCATCGGCGTCTGCCTGTGGGTCGCCGGACGCGGTGCGGATGGCCGGGCGCGAGACCAGTTCCTGCCGCCGCCGGCGGTCGCGGAGTCGAGCATGCCTGACCAACTGTATCACGAAGACCCCCCACCGAACCTCCCCCCGCAAACGGGGGGAGGGCGGGAGATGCACCTTCCGGCGCAAGCGGTGGGAGGGCGGGAGATGAACCTGGCGCCGTTCCCACCCGAGATTCTTGCCGGCGGGTGGCGGCTCGAGAAGGGCGTCGAGACGTACACTCCTGACACCTTGTTCGAAAAGATCGATGGCGCCGCCGAGCAGTATCTCAGCTTCGGTTGCCGCGGCATGGCCTTCGCCGCGCTCGCCAATGGCGGCGACTCGCTGACCGTCGAGCTCTACGATCACGCCACCTTCGCCAATGCCCTCGGCATCTTCGCGGCGCAGCGCGGTGCGACAGCGCCCGTAACGGAGTCCGCAGGCGCGCGCTACTACGAAACCCAGGTAGGCGCGATTGGGGTCGTCGGCGCGCGCTACGTCAAGATCGTCGGCAGCGCGCCCGGCAGCGCCGTGGTGGCCAAGGCGCGCGCCGTCCTGGCAGCGCTGGCGGCGCTGCCGGAGATGGCAGCGGCCGTGCCGCACCTCTACAGGCTGCTCTCCGGTGCCGCGCCGGGCGTCACGCCCGGCAGCGTCACATACGAGCGACAGGATGTGTTTCAGCTCGGGTTCCTGCGCGACTTCTGGTTCGCCGGAAAGCCCGCGGCGGGCGATCAGGCGCGCTACTTCCTTCACGACGCCGGCGATTCCGCCGCGGCGCAGAAGCTGCTGGAACGCTTCCTGGGCGAGCAGGAATACGAGTACCGTACGGTGGCGCCGGCCGGATCGTGGACCGTGATGGAGCATCAGGTGTTGCACACATTTTTCGCCGTTGGTTCCGCCGGCGCGATCGTGTTCGGAATCGATGCGGCGGAATCCCGGCAGCGCGCGGACGCCGCGATGGCGGAGCTGCGGGAGGCGCTCGCGCATGGCACGGCGTGAACGACCTGCGGGTGAGCCTGCCGGCGCGCCGCGGCAACTGACGCGGCGGGCATTTCTGACGCGCGCGCTGGGCGCTGCCGGCGTGACGTCGGCCGCGGCCTACGCCGCGTATGCTCCGGAGGACTGGCCCGGCGCGGCGCGGGACGCGGACGGCCTGCGCAGCGTGCCGGCCGTCAAGCCCTTTCGCCTGACCGATTTTCGGGTGGCGAAACCGGTGGGCGCACCCGACGTCGCAGTCGGCCACGGCGGCGACGCGATGACGCGGCTGCGCAAGGCGCTCGACGCGCTCGGCGGGCTGGCCCACTACGTTTCCCCTGGCGACATCGTGCTCCTCAAGCCGAATGTCGCTTTTGACCGGGCGCCGGTGCTTGCGGCCACCACGAACCCCGAGATCCTCGCGGCGCTGATTCGCCTGATCCTGGTGGACTGTCGCGCCCAGGAAGTCCGGGTGGCCGACAATCCCATCGAATCGCCCGCGGATTGCTTCGCGAAGTCGGGGATCGCCGCGGCGGTCGCGAGCGCCGGCGGCAGAGTCTACTTGCCGGATGCCAATGCCTTTCGCATACTCAATACGCCCGATTCGCGCCTGATCGAGAACTGGCAGTTCTTCCACCGGCCGCTGACGAACGCGAACAAGGTGATCGGCGTCGCGCCCGTGAAAGACCACAATCTGTGTCTGGCGTCCATGGGGATGAAGAACTGGTACGGCCTGCTCGGGGGCCGCAGGAATCAGTTCCACCAGGACATCCACGAGCTCGTGTCGGATCTGTCCCTCATGATTCGGCCGACCCTGACGATCCTGGACGGAACATACGTGCTCATGCGCAACGGTCCGACCGGCGGCGACCCGGCGGACGTGCGGCCGGGCGACGCCGTCGTGGCGGCCGTGGACCCCGTTGCGGCCGACGCGTGGGCGTATCGCCACCTGCTGTCCCGGACCACCGAGCTGCCGCGATATCTGCTGCTCGCCGAGGAAAAAGGAACGGGCAGCGCCTCCACCGAGGGGCGGGTGCGCGAGATCGCATGATGGCCCGCGCGCGCAACCCCGTCCCCAGGATCCGCCAGATGCTGCGCATCACGAACGCGCGCATCGCCTCACAGGCGGTGTTTTTCGGGCTGTTCGTAGGTGCGGCCTGGGCGACGTGGACCTCGCGGCTCGGGGGCTATCCGGTGTCGCGGTTTCTTGAGCTCGACCCGCTCGTTTTCACGACGACGTTGCTGTCGACCGGGTACGTCTATCGGTTCCTCGGCGCGGCGGTCCTGATCATCGCCGCGACCGTGCTGTTTGGGCGGGTCTTCTGCAACTGGATCTGCCCGTACGGCTCGCTTCACCAGCTCATCGGCTGGCTGTTCAACGTCAGGAGCCACCGCGAGCGCTGGGCGGCGAATCGGTATCGTCCGATCTTTGCGCTGAAATACGTGGGCCTGGGCGTGTTCGTCGTGCTGGCGGCGTTCGGCAGTCTGCAAGTCGGATTGCTGGACCCGATCTGCTTGCTCCACCGGTCGTTCGCGACAGCGATTGCGCCGATGTTCGACGGGGTGGTGGACGGGACGCGATCGGCTCTCGCCGGCGCCGGGCTCGACCTGCCCGCGCTCGCGGCTGTGAAGCTCGCGCCGGCGGGGGAGCCGCGCGCCTTCATCGGGTCGTTCTGGATTGGCGCGCTGCTCGTTACGCTCGTCGCTCTGAACGTCGTCGTGCCGCGATTTTTTTGCCGAACCCTGTGTCCGCTCGGGGCGTTTCTCGGCGTCCTGTCGCGGCTGGCGCTCTTTCGCATCAACCGCGATGCCAGTGCGTGCACCAACTGCAACCTGTGCCTGACTCGCTGCGAGGGCGCCGCGGACCCGGCGGGGCAACTGCGGCTGAGCGAGTGCTTCGCCTGCATGAGCTGCATCGACGACTGCCCCGAGGATGCGCTGCGATTCACTGCGCTGCGCCAGGATCCCGAGCAGGTCGTCGCAACGCCGGACTTTGGCCGGCGGCAGTTGCTGTTTACCGGCGCCCTCGGCATGCTCGCGTTCCCATTACTCAAGAACAATGGCCTGAATACGGATGCGAGCTACTCGCCCGGGCTGATTCGCCCGCCGGGATCGGTGGAAGAAGGCGAATTCCTGAAGAAGTGCATCAAGTGTGAGCAGTGCCTCAAGGTTTGTCCCACCAACGTGTTGCAGCCGGCCGGGCTGGACATCGCGGGACCCGAAGGCCTGTGGACGCCGGTGATGGTGTTCAACCTTGGGCATTGCCAGCTCACGTGCACGCTGTGCAGTGAAGTGTGCCCGACCGGCGCGATTCGGCGGATTACGGTGGAGGAGAAGCTGGGTCGGGGGCCGTATCGGAGCCGCGGTCCGCTCGCGCTTGGGACGGCGTTCTTCGACCGCGGGCGCTGTCTGCCGCACGCCATGCAGATTCCGTGCGTAGTCTGTGAGGAGGTTTGCCCGGTCAGCCCGAAAGCGATTCAGACCGAGGACGAGGAAGTCATTGACGCCTTCGGTCAGCGCGTGTTGCTCAACAAGCCATTCGTCGTGCCTGACCTGTGCATCGGCTGTGGGATATGCCAGAGCGAGTGCCCGGTAACGGCGTCCCGCGCGGTCTATGTGACCGCCGTCGGGGAGACGCGATCGGCGGCGCGCCGGCTGCTGTTGCGGCGGCGATCGGTGCTCGCGGCCCAGGCGGGTGCCGGGGACGCGCCGGCGGCCTCGCCAGGCGCGGCTTTGCCCGCAACGCCAGGCCAATAACTCGAGGAGGATGAAGGTGACGAAGACGAGTCGATGCGACGACGGAGGTGCCACGCGCCGCCAGTTCCTGCGGCTGATTTCCGGGGCGGGAGCGGCGTGTGCCGCCGGCCTGAGCACGCCGTCGCGGGCCGATGACACCGGCGCCGCGAAGCCGGTGACGCCGCGCTCCGACGCTGCCGGGGATCGCCACGAGGGCGATCGCGTTCCGCGCCGGAAGCTCGGCGGCACGGGGGCTACGGTGCCGATCCTGCTGATGGGGGGCGCACGCACGTTCGATGCGCGCTATGACAAGACGCTGCACCGCGCCTTCAAGGAGGGGGTCGACTATGTCGATACCGCGCTCGAATACGCCGGCGGCCAATCTCACGCGACGCTGGCACCGTTCATCGAACAAGTCGGAGATCGCAAGAAGCTGTGGATCACCTCCAAGGGTCCGAGCGACAATGCCACCCCCGAGAAATTCGCGAGCGACCTCGACCTCTGCCTCGCCCAGCTCCGCACGGATTACCTGGACATGTACTTCATGCACTATGTCGACGATCCGCTCTTTCTCGCGCCGGAGTACCTGAAGATGGGCGATCGCCTGCGGCGCAGTGGCAAGACGCGCTTCTTCGGGTTTTCCGCGCATGGAGGCCGCGTCGTGGAGCTGCTCGAAAAGGCCGCGGCCGGCGGTGGGATAGACGCCATCATGTTCCGCTACAACTTCGGGAAATACGGCGATGTCGAGCTCAACCGAGCGATGGATCGCTGCGCGAAGGCAGGTATCGGGCTGCTTGCAATGAAGGTGCAGCGGTCGGTTCCGCGCCGCGACGAAGCGGTGGTCGGCTTTCAGTCCCAGAGCTTCTCGCTCGCGCAGGCGAAGCTGAAGTCAGTGTGGGAAGACGAGCGCATCGCGGCGGCGGTCGCGGATATGGAGAATACCGAGAAGCTTGCGGAGAACGTGGCGGCAGCAAAATCCTCGGCGTCGCTGTCGCACGGCGAGCGGCGCCAACTGCAGCAGATCGCCGCGGCGACCGCCCACCTGTGCTGCGAGGGATGCGCCAGCCGCTGCGAGCCGGCCGCGCCGCGCGGCGTGCGGGTCGCCGATACCTTGCGAGCGCTGATGTACGCCGAAGCCTATGGTGACCTCGCGCGTGGGCGGGCGACCTACCGCGCGATTCCCGAGGATCGGCGCCCGCTGGACACCGACGACTACGCGGTGGCGGCCGGTGCCTGCCCCCAGCGGATCGACATCGGTGAGCGGCTGGCGTTGGCGCGCAGATTTTTGGGATGACGACGGCGCTGTACGAATCGCCGCGCGGCGCGCGGCAGCGCCGCGCGGCGAAAAGCTCCGCGGCAGCGCTCGGCGCGCTGCTGATCGCCCTCGGTTGCGCGGTGGCCGGCTCCGGCTGCGAGTACTTCGTGTACGAGTGGGTGGACGAAAAGCTCCATCCAACCTCGACACCGACCCCCACTCCCACCCCGACGCCCACCAACACGCCCACGGATACCCCGACGCCGACAAACACCCCCACGCAGACTCCGACTGAAACGCCTACCGCGACCGCCACGTGGACCGCCACCGCGACGTCCACCCCACCCCCCGGCGGCACCGCGACCGCCACTGCAACCCCGACCGCCACCCGCACCCCGACGCGATCCCCAACACCGACGGCGACTCCGGAGGAAGTGCCGCTCGGGTCGGTAACCTGGCTGCACACCAATGTCGCCAACTGGCGGCAGACGTCCAATCTCGGCGGCGTCCAGCTCAGCGGCAACGAAATCTGCCTCGACCACGACCGCGCCAGCTCCTGGCCGGGGGTCACAATCGGCGACGCCGTCGTCAACTCCAATCCGTGGGTCTTCGTGCAGCTCGGGGAAAAATGGTACGCGGGCACCTGGGAGTGGCTCCGCGTGGGCCAGGTGTGCAAGAGCGTGACGTCGGTGTGCGGAAACCACATCAAGGTCCCGCCCCTTGACACGTGGCGGCCGCGAGAGGGGGAGAAGGTGTGTTTCATGGTCAGCGGGCTGGCGAGAACCAACGTGAGAAACGTGGAGGAACGCACCAACTACGTCTGCATTCGCTGGCCGTTTGCGGATTCGGGGTGCCGGCCGTAGGACCGCCGCCCGGCTTCACTATCCCCTGATCCCATGGTAAGCTGCACGCGATCGTCACGGGCGCGAAATGGGAACGCGCCGGCATCCGCGGATGGACGGGAGGTGGCCGATGCTTGAGAAGGCGAGTCGCTGGCGCTTTCCTGAGCTGCTTGCAGCGCTGTGGGTGATCGGGCTGTCGGCCTGTGGCGGCCCGACGGCGGGGGACCAGCACCCCCCGCGCGTCCCGGAGGCCAGAGCGCGGCTCCTGGTGAACGGCCTCGACCGGTGGACGACGCTCGTCGTCGACGGGCGCGATCGCTTCGAGGAGCAGAGGGTGCCGCCGGCCACGCTGCGTGCGTTCCACGTTGCGCCCGGCGAGCACACCCTGGAGCTCACGGGCGGCGGCGAACCCGTGGAGCGGCAGACCGCAGTGCTGGCCGGTGGTCGCACCTACGTGTTCGATCCGGGAGGGCGCGATCAATACGCGGTCGGCACCTACCGGTATCAGACCGGGCATCCGCCGAAGTCGAAGCTCGTGATCGTGCTCGGCCAGCTCAACAGCCCGCTCCTGGAGAAAGGGCCGGGCCCGTACTCCTGGCTGCACCCCGAGCCGGGGGCGAACTGGCGGTACGCCTGGGCGAAGCTCGAAAGCGAGCGTGCGGTGCGTGGGCCGTTCTTCGAGGTGGAGGCGCAGCTTGGGCCGCTCGACGTGCTCCCCGAGGATCTGTTCGCGCCACCCGCTGACAAGCCCGCCGTGACCCGCCTGGCGAAGCGCTTGCCGGAGGCGCCGGATAGTCATCAGCTTGCCTGCGCTTTGCGGGGCGGGGAATATGGCGAGGAAGACGTAGAACGTGCCCGCGAGATGGTGGCCAGGCGTCCCGCGAGCGAGCTCGGCGAGGTTGTCCGCTACCTGGTGCAGACCGCGGCGGGCGACGAGGCGAGGAAGCTCGTTCACCGTCGCTTCGACGAGCTCGCCGTTGCGGAGCTGCTCGCCGAGATCCGAGCGCTCGACGACGCGGCGCTGGGAGCTGCCGCCCGCGAATGGGCGCGCAGCCGGGTCGAGATCCTGCGCGAGCATCATGCGGATCGCGCGAAGAACGACGCAGACCGGAAGCGGTTGCGCGGGATCCTGGAGAACGAGGCCAACGGCGCCGCGCAGGTCGCCGCACGAGAGTGGTCCGAAAGCCTGCAAACCGCGCTTCGAGTGGCGGCAAAAAAGGCCGACACGGCACTGCTGGCGGCGTATTACCCGGAGCTATTGCCGGAGCAGCGGGCGCTTTTCGCAGAAGCCGTGCGCGGTCTGCTGTTTCCCAAGCGGCTCGCGCTGGTCAAGGCGATCACCGCCAGGGACCACGGAGAGCTCGCCGCTGACCTCTACCCGCTGCTGCACGGTCCCGGCGGCTTTGCCGGCGACGCGTTTGCGGATCCAGAGCTTGGGCCGCAGCTCCTCACCCTTCCCGGGATCGGCGTCAAGGGACACGCCTTGTACGGGGACTACGTCGACTTTCTCGGCAAGGAGTGCGAGGTGGCCTTGCCGGATCAGCGCGCACGCCTCGCGCAGGTTCTGCCCGCCTTGCCCGCGCCTGGCACCGTCGGCGGTTGCCTGATCGCCCGCTATGGCGAATCGGGCCTGCAGGAATACGAGCGCCTGCTGGGCCATCGACCGGCGCGCGAGGAGCGGAAGAAGCTCGTTTTCCCCCCCGGGCCCCCGTTTTGCGGGATGTCCGACTGGTATCTCTGGCTGATTCGCGAGGGCGAACGGTCCGAGCGATCATCCGCGTTCAAAGACATCTTCGAGCAGAATTTCGCGGGCGGGGCGAAGGTTCGCGAATCGCTCGCGGCGGCGGCCGCGGTGGAGACCGACGCCTCCCTGAAGAAATACATGCAGAAGGTGCTCGGCGGCGTCGACGTGCCGCGGCTCAGGTGGAAGCAGGCGTGCCGCTCGTGAGGGCAACCGAGCTGCCCCGAAAAGGGATCCGTATCAACAAGCAGGACGACTCGAAATCGCAGGAGGTATTTGCCGGTGGGTGCACATAACCGTGTCGCCATGATCTTGCCGCTCGCCGTTTTCGGCCTTCTCGGCGCCTGCAACGCGCCGGGAGCCGGCACCGCCGGCGGCGCGGGGCTGACGAGTAGCGAGATTGCGCGCACCTCCGCATTGGAGGAAATTCTGACGCGCGGGACGCTGCGCGTGGGGCTCGAGGCCGGATACGTCCCATTCGAGATGATCGATCGCAAGGGGGAGCTCATCGGGTTTGATGTCGCGCTCGCCCACCTGATGGCGGAAAAACTCGGGGTCAAGCTGGAGCTGGTCAATACCAACTGGGACGGGATCATTCCCTCGCTCAACACCGGCAAGTTCGACATCATCATGTCGGGAATGACCCGCACGCTGGAGAGAGCGAGGGCCGTCAACTTCTCGAACCCGTACTTCATCACTGGACAGACGCTGCTGCTGTCTCGCTCACGCGCTGACGGCGTGCAGGCGTACCGCGAGCTCGACGCCAAGGTGCGGGTCATCGCCGTGAAGCTTGGAACGACAGGCGACTTCGCGGCGTCGCGGCTGCTGTCGCAAGCCGAGATCCGCCGGTTCAAGACCGAGGCGGAGGCGGCGCTGGAGGTGAGCAGCGGTCGGGCGGACGCGATGGTGTACGACTCCCCCTACGTGGCGATCTATGCCCGGCGGGACCCTGAGCGGGTGCGCGCCATACTTACGCCATTCACGACGGAGAACCTGGCCTTCGCGATCCGCAAGGGCGATCCCGACTTTCTCAGTTGGCTGAACCTCTTTCTCGAAGAAATTCGCCACGACGACCCCGTCGAATCCAGTTACGACAAGCTGCAGCGGACCTACTTCGTCGACATGCCATGGCTTGCGGAGGTGGGGGAGGACGCGCTCAAGTGACCGAGCCCGCCACGCCTGCGCCCGCCCCGGAGCTCCGGCGGGCGCCGCCAAGGCGCCGTCAGCGCCACGTCCTTGCCGGTGACTTCCCACCCACTCGCCGCCGCTCCATTGCGACCGCAGCGCTGCTGAGCGGCGCGGCGATTGCCCTGGCCGTCCTGTTCGCTCGGGAACGCCTGTATATCTGGCACTGGGAAGTCGTGCCTGTAAGCCTGCCGCTGCTGCTGAGAGCGACGTGGCTGACATTGCAGCTCTCGTTTCTCTCGGTCGTGCTCGGCATCGCTCTCGGCCTCGTGGCGGGCCTGGCGCGGCTTTCGGCCGAGCCCGTGCTGCGCGGTGCGGCCGTCGTTTACGTCGAGCTCGTCCGCGGCACGCCACTGCTCGTCCAGATCTTCATCATCTACTTCTTTGTTGCCCACCAGCTTCAGTTGTCGCGCTTCACGGCCGGAGTGCTGGCGTTGGCCTTCTTCGCAGGCGCCTACGTGGCCGAGATCTTCCGCGCGGGCATCGAGTCGATCGACCCCGGTCAGGCAGAGGCGGCGCGCAGCCTGGGCATGAGCCATGCGCAGGCCATGATCTACGTCATCCTGCCGCAGGGGCTTCGCCGCAGCATCCCGCCGCTCGCCGGGCAGTTCATGAGCCTGATCAAGGACTCGTCGCTCCTGTCGGTGATCGCCATCGAGGAGCTGACCCAGACCGGAACCATGGTGGTGAGCCGCGGGCTGCGCAGCCTGGAGATCTGGTTCACCGTCGCGGTGCTCTATCTCGCGATCACATTGTCGCTGGCGCTGCTGGCGCGCTACCTCGAAAGGCGGTTGGGGCATGCCTGAGACCAGGGAGAACGACGAGATCGCGAGGAGCATGCCTGCGGGTGCGCGCCGCAAGGCAGTCGGCGAAGCGCTCGTCGCGGTGCGCAACGTGCGCAAGTCGTTCGGGGCCGTGGAGGTGTTGCGCGATGTCAGCCTCGACGTGTGGCGCGGCGAGGTCGTGGTGCTGGTCGGCCGTAGCGGCTCCGGAAAGAGCACGCTGCTGCGCTGCCTGAACCACCTCGAGACCTTCGACTCGGGTGCGGTCGTGATCGACGGCATCGCGCTTGGCGAGCGCCGCGTGGACGTCGACCGCATCCGGCGTGAGGTCGGCATGGTTTTTCAGTCGTTCAACCTGTTTGCCCATCTGACGGTGCTCGACAACATCGCGCTTGCTCCCCGCATCGTTCGCCGCGAACCGCGCGCGGCAGCGGAGAAACGGGCGCGCGAGCTACTCGCGCGAGTCGGCATCGGGGAAAAGGAGAGCAGCTATCCGCGACAGCTCTCGGGCGGACAGCAGCAGCGGGTGGCGATTGCCCGGGCACTGGCGATGCAACCCGCCGTGATGCTCTTCGATGAGCCCACTTCGGCGCTCGACCCGGAGATGATCGGCGAGGTGCTCGACGTCATGCGCAATCTCGCGGAGTCGGGAATGACGATGATCGTCGTTACCCACGAGATGGGGTTTGCGCGCGAGGTGTCCGACTTCGTGTGCTTTCTGGACGGGGGGAGAATCGTCGAGTCGGGGACGCCGCGACAGGTTTTCGACGCGCCGCGCGACGAGCGCACGGCCGCGTTTCTCGGTCAGGTGCTGGGCGGGCGGGCGCGGTGACGGCGAGCGCGCGCGTGGTCACCGAGCGCCTCGAGGTCGTGGCCATGGACTGGGAGATGACGCGGGTGGTCCTGGCGGGGGCGCCGTGGCTGCAGCGCGCACGCGGGTGGGGCGTGGCGGCCGGATGGGCCGATCCGCGGTTGACCGACCGCCTCCCGATGTTGTGGTGTGATTTCGGCAGTGGGCGGGTCGTTCCTGGGTGGGAAGAGTGGCTGGTCGCGCTGCGCCATCCGGCGCTCCTGATCGGGCACGTCGGGTTTCACGGTGCCCCCGATGTGGCGGGCCAGGCCACGCTCGGGTACCACGTTGCGGCGGCTCACCGCGGCAAGGGACTGGCGAGCGAGGCGTGCCGCGCCGTGCTGCAGTGGGGGTTCGCACAGCCCGAGCTGACAGGCGTGGTAGCGATGATCGGGGCGGCGAACCTCGCGTCGCAGCGTGTGGCACGCCGGGTTGGTTTTGTGCGCGAGCCGACGGGAGATCGCGGCGAAGAGCAATGTTGGCGGGTCGGTCGAGAGGAGCTGGTCAGTACAGGCGGCCGATCGTAGGTTCAGGTGGTCCCGGCTCAGAGCGAACGAGATGCTTCGCTACCCAAGGCGGGCCTACTCGTACCTGTTCACCGTTGATCGCAATCCCCGCCGCGCGCCCGCCCGCCCGTCTTATTGCTTCCGCAGCAGCAAGTACGTCAGTGACGCCGTAGGGCGGGTCGCGAGGGTCAGCGCGGAAAACGGTTCAAGCTCAAAGTCGTCGTGTGCGAGTCGTGCAGTGTCCCAGCACAGCAGGATCCCCTGCGGAGGGCAGGCGGCGCGAAGCTCATGCGCAGCCATGGCCAACGCACGCAGCTCCCGTGCTGTCCCCGGGTGTTGCCTGTCGGTGGCCGAGAAGTCGACGCGGCCCGACGTGACCCCGATGCGCAGGATCAGAGTTTGAGCCGCGCCGGCACCGGCACCGGCACCCACGCCAGGGCCCGCGATCTCCGCCCGCGCCGGCAAGGAGTCGCGGACGGATAGCGCCGTGTCCAGGGCATCGAGCGCGTGGCGGCTCGTGCCCGGTGCCGAGGCGAATACGCCGTCCACCGCTTCCCCAAACCTCTCCACGCGGCCGCCGCCCCCCTTGATCCTGGCCAGGACGCGCGCGAGGAAGGCCTCGAGCGCGCTCGAGACCCCGGTGGACCTCTCCGCCGCGCCGCAAGCAGCAGCAGCTTCGACACTGATGAACGAGGCGTTGCGCATCCCGACGAACGCCGCCAGCCGCGCGGTCCGCGGGGGCGCTGCGGCGTCGCGCACGGCCGCGGCCTCGTAGAGGTCCGCTGCGCCCGCCTCCTCTGCCGCCGTCTCCGGTACATCCGCGCGGCGTCTGCGCGAAGCGAGCGCGGCGTGAATTCTCGCCAAGAGATCGCGGGGCTCGAACGGCTTCGTGAGATAGTCTACGGCGCCGAGGTCGAGTCCGCGCGAAATATCGTCCGGATGCGCCTTCGCGGTCAGCATGATGATCGGCGGCGTGGAATCCGGGTCGGGAAGTGCACGGCGAGCCTGCGCCAGGATGTCGAATCCGGTCAGGCCGGGCAGCACCACATCCAGCAGCACCAGGTCGACATCAGGTCGGCGCAGCGCGCCCAACACTTCCTCGCCTCTGTGGAGGACGGTCGTGTCGTAGTCATGCGACTCCAGCAGCGCGCAGACCAACCGCGCGAGTCTGGGCTCGTCCTCGACTACCAGGATCCGCATTCGTCTTGCCACCGTAAGGTCCTGACAATACATCAACCAGTCTCGTTGCCGGTGCCCGCCAACCGGGCTACCTACAGCCATTTTCGTTCAGGCGTGTTACATTTGCAATTCATGAGAGTCGTCAACCGCAGCGGCCCGCGAACCGCCGATGCGGGCTCGGAAAGGCAACATCTCACTGGTCGCGCGCGTCGCCGCCAGTATGGAAGCATCGCCCGGCATCTCGCGTGCGGGTGGCTGCTGTTCGCCTCTGCGTGTTCCGCGCCGCTCCAAACGCCGACACCGAAGGCGCCGATCCACTTGATTCGGCTGCCGGCGGGCTTTCAGATCTCCGAATTCGCCCGCGGCCTGCCCGGCGCGCGCTCGCTCACCCTTGGCACTGCCGGGACGGTGTTCGTCGGGACCCGCGGCCGCCGCGTCTACGCCGTGCGCGACGCCGACGGCGACGGTTTCGCCGAGCTGAAGTGGATCATCGCAGACGAGCTGCACTCGCCCAACGGCGTGGCCTTCCGCGAGGGAGCGCTGTACGTCGCGGAGATCAGCCGCGTCATCCGGTTCGCTGACATCGAGCGCCGACTCGACGCCCCGCCCGCGGCCACCGTGGTGCGCGCCGACTATCCCACCTCGGAGCACCACGGGTGGAAGTTCATCCGGTTCGGTCCCGACGGCCTGCTGTACGTGCCCGTGGGCGCGCCCTGCAATGTCTGCCAGTCCGACGACCGGCGCTTTGCTGCGATCACGCGCATGGATCCGGAAGGAAAAACGGTCGAGGTCTTTGCTGAGGGAATCCGCAACACGGTCGGTTTCGACTGGCATCCGGTGACCGGGGAGCTGTGGTTTACGGATAACGGCCGCGATCAGCTCGGCGACGATGCGCCTCCGGACGAGCTCAATCACGCACCAACTCCGGGGCTCCACTTCGGCTTCCCGTACTGCCACGGCGGCGACATCCCCGATCCCGAGCTCGGAAACGCCACCTCCTGCTCCCAATTCCGCCCTCCGGCTCAGCGGCTCGGAGCCCATGTCGCATCGCTGGGGATGCGCTTTTATCGCGGGACATCGTTTCCTGCCGTCCATCATGGTCAAGTCTTCATCGCCGAGCACGGCTCGTGGAACCGCTCCACCCCCAGCGGCTACCGCATCGCCGAGGTTCGCCTGGAAGGCAACAAGGCGGTCTCATACGCGGTGTTTGCGGAGGGTTGGCTGCAGGGGGCGGACGCGTGGGGCCGGCCGGTGGACATCGAAATCCTGCCGGACGGGTCCATGCTGATTTCCGATGACAAGGCAGGGGTTCTCTACCGAGTGGCGTATGCGGAAGAACCACCCAAATAGCGGCGGAGACCCAAGGCGTTTCTCCATCGCGTGCGCACGGCCGCAGCAGCGCACGGCTTGGAGCCAGAACGGCGAGCATCTCGCCACACCCGAAGCGAACGACAACGAGAGCACGGTGCCCACCCTTGCGCCTCACGGGTCAAGCGCGCCCGGGCCTCGTAGAGGCACGTAAGATGAGAAAGACAGCAGCGCCAGCCGTACCCCTGAAATCACCGCCTGTTCGATGCCGGCGTGACCGCGGCGGGCGCGCCCGCCGGGCGCGCCTCCTGCTTCTGGTCGCCGCCCTCTTCGTGTCCGGCCTGCGTATCGCCGCCGGCGGTGCCGCTGTCGCGAGCGCCTCCGACCCCGATGCCGTCGAGTCTACCTCGCGTATCGACGTCGGTCGCGTGCTCGTGGCGACCAGGCAGATGCAAGACCCCCGCTTTCGCGAAGCGGTCATCCTGATCACCCACCGCGACGCCGACGGCACCGCCGGCGTCGTGCTCAATCGGCCAGGGCGCCACACCGTCGGCATGCTCCTGAGCCGGGAGAAGGCGCTCCAGAATCGCTCGGACCCGATCTATTGGGGAGGTCCGGTCGATCCCACCGCGCTGATCGTGCTCGTCGACCTGGGCGTGGCCGCGGCCCCCGCGCGCAAGATCCTCGGCGGCCTGCATACCATCGCCGAGCTGTCGGCACTCACCGACCGCCTGGCCGGCGAACCGTCGCCCTGGTTTCGGATGTTCCTCGGCTTCTCCGGTTGGTCGCCCGGACAGCTCGAAGCGGAGATCGGGCAGCGCGATTGGGGACTTCTGGCTGTCGGCGAGGCGACGATCCGCAATGCCGACACCGAGGCTCTGTGGCGCCGGCTTGTCGATCCGGCGCTGCGGCTGCGGGCGGCGCTCACCTGGGAAGCGCCGTGGTGGTCAGCTCTGCGGCGGTGAACAGATCCATCCAGGTGCCGAGCCGTGCGCCTCTGCCTTGCTCGTAGTCGGCATGGATTCGCCCGGTCTCCGTGTCGTAGGATTTCGGAGCGTCGCGCGCCAGGATTCTGCGGTCGCGCCCGGAGGTCGAAGGGAAGAAGACCAGCACGGCAAGTGGGAACGGCCGCGAGGTATGCACGGTCTTGATCGCGTGCCAGAAAGCCGGAGAACGCGTTCTCAGCTCCTCGAAGACGCGATTGGAGGCGATCGCAGCGTCCGCCTGGCGAAATACGACGCCCATGACGGCGGAAATCGAGGACGGCGTCTCGATCAGCTTGCCGAAGTCCGACAGGGCGATCTGGCCATCGAGCACCTGCCGGTCGAAGCGCGCGATGTTCCGGCCCCAGTACGCGGGCGCCAGCACCGTCGACCCTTTTAGCGACCCGAGCCGGTCGTGCCCGCTTTCCCGTCGAACCAGGACCACCAAGTTGTGGTTTGGGCTGCCGTCCTTGAGGATCGCATAGGCGTACATCGAGAGCTTCCAGCGCAAGCGATACTGGAGGGCAACCTCCGCATGTAACGCGCCGAACAGCGGAAAGGTCCCGGATACCTGACACTGGTCGATGAACTGCTCGAGATCGCTGAGCTTGGTGAAGTAGTGGACGCGTATTCTCCGCCCCAGAGCCGGCCGCACCTCGGCGTCGAGGTATTTCTGGTAGTACTCGACGATCTTGGAGACATCCTTTCCGACCGTGTCCGGGTAGTAGTACACCATCGCGTCGCGGCACTGAATCGGGCGAGCCGCCGTGGGCGCCGGCAGCGACTCTGCGGCGGCGCAAACCGCGCCGGCCGCCGCAGACAGGACGCCGCAAGCGAGGCTCACCAGGATGAATCGCGCGCACCGCGGCGGAAAGCGGAGCCACGCGCGGCTGCGGGCGACCATGCCGCTCGCGGAGCTATTCCCACTCGATGGTCGCCGGTGGTTTGGACGAGATGTCGTAGACGACGCGATTGACACCGGGGACCTCGTTGATGATGCGCCGCGAGATCCGCCCCAACAACTCGTGGGGGAGAGGATACCAGTCCGCCGTCATGCCGTCTGTGCTCTGCACCACGCGCAGCGCCACGACATTCTCGTAGGTGCGTTCGTCACCCATCACACCTACGGTGCGCAGCGGTAGCAGTACTGCAAACGCCTGCCAGATCTCGCTCACGCGCGCGAAAGAGGCGATTTCGCCGGTCACGATGGCGTCTGCGCGCCGCAGCTTGGCGAGCCCGTCAGGGGTCACGGGCCCGAGAATGCGCACCGCCAGGCCGGGTCCAGGAAACGGTTGTCGATAGACGACATCGTCCGGCATGCCGAGTGCCAGACCAACCTTGCGGACCTCATCCTTGAACAGGTCGCGGAGAGGTTCGATGAGACCCAGCCCCATGCGGTTCGGAAGGCCCCCCACATTATGATGGGTCTTGATGGTGGCGGCGGGTCCCCCAGTCGAGACGGACTCGATGCGATCTGGATACAAGGTCCCTTGCGCCAGGTGCGTGACGTCAACGTAGTCCCGCGCAAAGGCCTCGAAGACGTCGATGAACATGTGGCCGATAATTCGCCGCTTTTGCTCGGGGTCGCTGATGCCTTCGAGGCTGGTGAGAAAGCGATCGGCAGCGTCAATGACGTGGACGGGCAGGCCGAGGCGAGCGACGAAGACGCTCTCTATCGTAGGCCGGTCCTGTTCGCGCAGCAGGCCATTGTCCACGAAGGCAAACAGGGCGCGATCGCCGATGGCGCGATGCAGGAGCAAGGCGACGACGGCGGAGTCCACGCCGCCGCTGAGCGCGCAGAGGACGCGTCCAGAGGGCGCCGCGCGCTGGATCTCGGCCACCGCGTGCGCGATGAAATCGCGTCCGGCAGCTTCCGGATCTACCCTACAAATCCTCGTGACGAAGTTTTGGAGGATGCGGTCGCCCTGGGCAGTATGTGTGACCTCCGGGTGGAACTGCAGGCCAACCGCCGCGGCCGAGCCGTGGGCGCCGCTGACCGCGCCTTCCATGGCGGCCAGGGGGGCGTTGTCGGTGCGGCCGACGACGCGAAAACCGGGGGGCGCCGCGACGCACTGATCGCCGTGGCTCATCCAGATTGCGAGCTCGCGGCCGCGCTCCACGCCGTTGAGGATCTCGCTGTCACCGCAGATCGTCATGTGCGCCAGGCCGTACTCCCGGGCGCGCGCGGGGCGCACCTCGCCGCCGAGGTCGTGGCACATGATTTGCATGCCATAGCACACGCCAAGCACCGGCACCCGACCCGACCAGACCGCCTCCGGGCAGCGTGGCGCGCCGTCTTCGAGAACCGAACGGGGACCGCCCGAAAGAATGATCCCCTGTAGTGAGGGCGCGGCCAGTAGCGGAGCGGCGGACTCCGGCGCGACGCGCTGAAAAGCGACGCCAAGCTCCCTGAGCCGCCTGCCGATCAGGTGCGAGTATTGGGAGCCGAAGTCGATGATGAGGATCACAGTGCCACCGACGGCCGATCGCAGGCGCCCAAAACCTCGTAGACCTTCACCCGATTCGTCTTGCCCCGGAGCTCGAACACTCCCAGGGCACGCGTGATGAACCGATCCGTGATCTTTTCGAAGGTGCGCTCGCCGATCACCACCTGATCCGGTTTCGCCACGATCGACAGCATTCGCTGCGCGGAGTTGACCGCGTCACCGAGCGCCGTGTACTCCATGCGGCGGGCGCTGCCTACGTCGCCGGCGACGACTCGCCCCGTGTTGATCGAGATGCGATGCCGGAACCGGTACTGCGGCGGTTTCTCCTCGTTGTATTCCTTGAGCGCCTCGTTCATCTTCAGTGCCGCGAGCACCGCGCGCTCCTCGTCGTTGTCATGGGTGAACGGCAACCCAAACAGCGCCATGATCGCGTCTCCCATGAACTTGTCGAGCGTCCCTTCGAACTCGAAAACGGCGTCCGTCATCAGCGTGAAGTACTCGTTGAGCAATGTAGCCACCACTTGCGGCTCGGCATGCTCGGCGAAATTCGTGAAGCCGCAAATATCGCTGAACAGGATGGTCGCTTCCTGCTCGACGACGTCCATGCGGGCATTTTGCTTGGCGAGAATGCGCTCGACCACCCACGGCGTGTGATATCGCTCGAGGTTGGCGCGGCGCTTCACTTCTTCCCGGAGCTGCTCGGCCAGCCGCGCGTTCTCGATGCCGATCGCCGCCTGGTTGGCCATGGCGGTGAGCAGATCGAGATCGTCCGTGGTGAATCGCCCTGTCGAAAGCAGACTGTCGACGTGGATGATTCCCAGAATGGAATCCTTGTTCCACAAGGGCACGCACATTGCCGAACGGATGCCGTAGAGCTGAATGCTCTCTCCGCCGTGAAAGCGAGGATCGACGAGGGCGTCCGAAGTCAGAATGGAGACTTTTTCCTGAATCGCCTTTTGCGCGATCGTATTGGAGATGGAGACGCGCTGCTCCCGGCCACGGCCGCGGTTGCTCCGGTAACGCACCACTTTGGGCCTGAGCTCCTGGGAATCACCATCGAGTAGGAAGATGAAGCCGCGGTCGCACCGAAACACCTTGAACACGAGGTTCATCACGACTTCCAGCAGCTCGTCGACGGACTGCGGGGTGATGAGCTCCTTGGCCACCTGAATGAGAATGCCCAGGTATTGCGTTCGCCGCTCCGCGAGCTGAAGGTAGGTCTCCGAGGACACGTCCTGCTGGTCGCGGAGCTGGGTCCAAGAGGGCGATGAGCTGTCACGGGCATCGAGGTAGGAAAGCGAGCTGGAAGAAATTTCGTCGGAATCGAGAATACTGCGCAGCGGGCGAACGATGGTGGCGGGATCGTCGGCCAGCGGCCGATCGGTGAGGACGACTTCCGAGCCGCTCTCGCTTTCCAGCTCGAAGCGCATGGTGGCCTTCCCGAGCGCGATGGTGTCGCCGGGCTTGAGCACCACGTTGCCAGTGATGGGCGCACCGTTGACACGAGTCCCGTTCTTGGAACCGAGATCCTCGAGCGTCCAGCGGCCTTCCTTGCGCACGACCTGTGCATGGTGTCGCGACACGGCCAGCTCGAGAAAGACAATCGAATTCGTCGAATCTCGTCCGATGGTCGTGACACCATCCTTGAGCTCAAACGTCTTTCCTTTGTTGACGCCTTCAACGACCAGCAACTGGGCCATAACTAACGAAATCCAAAAATCTGTACTCGCTTGTTGTCCGTATCCACGACATAAACTCGGCCATCGCCGGCGACCGCCAAGCCGCGCGGCTCAGCGAATTGTCCCGTTCCCTTCCCCTTTTCTCCCCACGCGGTGATGATCTTGCCACGAGCGTCGAAAACGTAGACGCGGTTGGCGGATGCGTCGGCAACAAATACTCGGCCATGGCGGTCAACGGTCAGTGCCTCCACGCCCTCGAGCTTCCCTTTGCCGCTTCCTGTGCTGTCCCAGCTCCACCGGTACTGCCCATTGGAGGTATAGCATTTGACCGTCTCCTTGTCATCCACAATATAGACCAGATCTTCCGGTCCTCCAACGGCTATGGCAATCGGGTCGTTGAGGGATTCGGCGGAGCGCTTGCCGCGCCCCCCCGCCAGGTGGCTCCATTCGGCGATGAATTCGCCCCGGCTGTTGAAGACCACGACGAGCTTGCGATCGACATCGAGGACGAGAACTTCGCCATTGCGCGTTACCGCCACGCCGGCGGGTTCCTCGAGCTTCCCTTTTTCCTCGCTGTTCTCGGCAGTCACCCAGAGCACCGCGCCGGCTCGAGACAACTTGAACACTCTGCCGGCATCGGGGTCGGCGACGTAGAGATTTCCCGAGGCATCGGCCGCGAGACCGACCGGCTCCTCAAAGGCGACTGGATTGGCAGTGTCGGAACCGATGCGCGTGCGCACGGAACCATTGGCGATGATGCTGAGTGACTTCTTGTCCTTGTCGAGCACGGTGAGCTCGCCGCTGCGGCCGGCCGCGATGGCCCACGGTTCCGAAAAGGCAAATGCCGGCCCGCTCCAGGTCTCCAGGGCGACAACTGCGGTTGGCTTTGCAGGTTCGGTAATCGCAGTTGTCGGGGTTGTTAGCGGCGGAGGCGAGGGGCTCGCGCCGGCACGGGGCGTGGCTGTTGGGTGCAGCGCGGCTCGCGTCGGACTGGCAATCGGCGTTTCCTCGCCCTGGGCGGTCGCGGACGCTGCGAGAGCCGAAGGAAGCGCGGTGCCGGTTTCCGCTCCCGGGGTTGTGGTTGGCTCGTCGAGGATCAGGGCAAACCCGGGCTCGGCAGTCGGCGAGGTCGCCGGCGCGCCTGCCGTAGGAGGCGCGGAAGCGGACTGCTCGGCGCGCGCCAGCTCATCAACGGCAACCGTTGGGGTCGCGACGACGACCGGTGCGCTGCCCGGCTCGCGCGAACGCAGATAGGCCCACAGTCCGATCACGACGGCCACGGCCAAGAACGCGCCAAGCGCGCCGAAAAGCACGGCGACCGTGCTGGTTGGTAAGCCTTGGCTCCCGGCTCGCTGGCCCGTGTCGAATTGCACGGCGGCTGCCGGGTACGGCGTCGCTTGTGCGGCGACGTCGGGCTGCGGCGGGACGGCCGCGGCTTGCGCCAGGCGCGCGACCTCCGGCGGAGCGGACATCGTGATCTCACCGAGCGCGTTTCTGGATGATTGAGAGGACGGCGGTGCCTGCTGGTCCCGCGGGGTCAGCGCCGCTGCGCCGGTAGACAGCGCCCGGCGCGCCCCTGTCGGCGCCGCGGCCGCTTGTGGTGCCGAAGCGTCGGCACGAGCGGCGGGCCCCATACGATTGCTGTCCGATTCCGGCAAATCCGGCACGGCACCCGTGCGGTCACCGAGCCGCGCCAGGCATGCCGACAGGTCGCGCGCAAACTCGCCCCCCCGCTGATATCGGCTGTCGGGAGACTTCGCGAGGATCTTCGCCATCACGTCGTTGAGAGGCCCGGAAAACTGGGGGTCCACGTCCTGGATGGGGCGCGCCGGTTCGCTGACGATCCGATACACCAGACTCATGACGTTCTCGCCCGCGAATGGCCGCTTTCCCGTCAGCATCCAGTACGTGACCACCCCGAGACTGAAAATGTCCGAGCGCCCATCCAGCGGCTTGCCCTTGATCTGCTCAGGCGACATGTACGCCGGAGTCCCAAGCACCACGCCCGTTTGCGTCAGCTCCGAGTTGTCGAAACGAGCGATACCAAAATCCGTGATTTTTGCGGCGCCGGTCGACGTTAGCATGATGTTTGCCGGCTTGATGTCGCGGTGCACGATACCCTGCTGGTGCGCGTAGTCCAGCGCGCTGGCCACCTCGGTGACGATTCGCGAGATCGCGGCAAACGGCAGCGGCCAGTGCGACTTCACGTAGTCGCTCAAGGGCATGCCGTCAACGAACTCCATGGCGATGTACGGCGCGCCCTCGTGCTCGCCGATGTCGTAAATGGTGACGATGCCCGGGTGCGAGAGCACGCCTGCCGTCTGCGCCTCGCGCTGGAACCGCTTGCGGAACTCCTCCTCCGAGGCCCCTTGTTGACTCGCGGCTCCCGTCCGAAAGGCCTTGATGGCGACTGTCCGGCGAATGCGAGGATCTTCCGCCTCGTACACCACACCCATGGCGCCGCTGCCGAGCTGGCGCCGAATGTGATATCGGCCGAACGTTTCAGTAGTCACAGGCGTCTCGCAAGAGGCTATGGCGGGTTAGCCAGACCGTCATTTCGCCGACCGCGATTTTACATGAGGCCCGGAGCGGACACAATAGCGCAGGCATTTCCTGCAGCCATCGCCCACCTGCGGAGGCGGACCAGGGGATCCGCGGTCGAGACGGTCGTCACTCATCCCTTCCCCCGCTGGCGAGGCGAGGCGAGGCGAGGTCGGGGGCCTTCGTGATGCGCCTTCCGCCCAGCTTGCAGTCGAACAGGCGGGGAACCCAGGCAACACCTGCCTTCCTCGCCTGCACAGACCTGCTCAGGCCAGCCCAAGCTCCGCCGAGAGGATCCCGCGGCACTCGGGACAGATGATCACACGCCCGCGCCGCGGCAGTGAGGACACAAAGTTGACCCGCGTGCGGAGCAGCCGGACCACTTCGAAAGTCGTGATCGATTGATGGCAGTGCGGACACCGGAGCGGAACTTCCAGCGTATATTCGGCCTCGCTTCCAACCGGCTCATACGGTTCCTCTGTCATGATGCTTCTCCCCCTGTTGGGTCAACTGGCGACACGTTCATGATCTTATCTCGTTTGCGGCGGCACTTCCACCCGGGAAGCGGCGCCTGATTGCACCGAGACCTTTCGTCACGCAATGAGGGAGGTGGCCGCACACCCGCCATGCGCCAGGGACTGGCGCTGATCTACGGCGGCCATGCCTTGCGCCAGGTCGCGCCGGGCTTCACCCTCAGGCGATCCTCCAGGGCAGCGTGGCCAGAGCCTTCTGCCGATAGAACGCGAGCAAGTTATTGATGTAGGAGCCAAACGGCGGGCAGCTCACGCCCGTGCCCTCCAACGCCCACTGGGTGTTCTGGGTGTCGAAAACGACGCCATGGTTGAAATAGTCGAGAACCTGGCGCGGAATGCCGAGCATCGCCGAGATTTTCTCCGAGCGCAGCGCGCCGGTGAACAGGAATGCCGGCACTCGGAGCTTCGGCGACGGGGAGCCGATGCGCTCGGCGATCATGTCGATCACTTCCGTCGCCCGCGGTGTCGCAGGATCGACGAGCTGGAAGGTCATCCCGTCCAATCCATCCTTGATCGACAACGCGCGGATGGCGTCGACAATGAAATCCACCGGCACGATATTCACCGGCGCCTTGCAGGCACCCGGGCGGACCACGAGCAGCCCCATGTAGGAAGCGCGAAACGCGTAATACGGCCCGTCGAACTTGTCGGTCTCTCCGGTCCTGGAATCTCCGACCACGATCGCCGGCCGATACACCACGATCGGTATTTCAGCGAATCGGCGCCGCACCTCGACTTCCGCAAGAAACTTGGTCTCCTCGTAGAAGTTCTTGAAGAGCTGTCCTTCGTCGAGCTCGCTCTCCATGACGACGCCCTTTCGGTCGCCGGCCACAAAGCACGTGCTGATGTAGTTGAGGCGCAGCAGGTTGGGCATCTGCGCCGCGAGATCCAGGACGTTCCGGGTGCCTTCGACATTCACTTTCACGGCGATGGACCGTCCTACGGTCAGATCGTAGATGGCCGCGAGGTGGAACATGTGCCGCGTTTGCGTGAGAACTTCCTCGAGCGCCGCACCCTCGAGACCGCAGTTCGAAGCGGTGATGTCGCCGGCCAGCAGGCGGACCTGCGCAGCTCGCTCGGGACTGTCGCCGCGGATCTCTTCGATCCACTTTTCGGCCTGCGCCATCATGCGTGGCTCGACCAGGAAAAAAGCCGGGTGGCCGGCGTGAACGTCGAGCAGTTGCCGCGCCAGTCGCTTGCCGATGAAACCCGGCACTCCCGTAAGGAAAATTCCCCCGCGCTCCAGGCCGTTCGCGGCCCCCTTGGGCGTCTCCGCGGTTTTCCGGGGTGATCGCAAGCGCCGCGTCGTTCCCCCTGCATTGCCACCCTCGGCGCCGTGTCTTGGTGCTCCCTTCGTGCTCTCTTCCGCCATCTTCCTTCTCCATTCAGGAAATGAACGCGCCGCCGCCGCCAATACTCGTGCGAGAATGCGGATCGTAGAGCGTTTGATGCGCGGCGTCAAGGTCGGCCCGGCCGCTACACGGGCCGGCGCGATGAGGTCACTCGGTTCGGCGCACCCATTGAACCTGAGACAGCAAGTCGGCAAGTTTCTGCTCGACGCGTTCGGCGCCCGGCCAATCCGTTCCCGGAAGCGATGCCGTGCATACATGGTGCCCGGTGCCTGCCTGCTCGACTGCCAGGGCGTCCGCGCTCCGCAGATTGGTTTTCATGAGCGCGAACAGGCTTTCGCTGCGGTCTCGTCCATCGGAGGAATAGACGCGCACCGTAACCTCGGCATAGGCGCGCACCGATCGTTGGTCTGCGGCTCTGCGAAACATCCCACGGCTCTCCTGCTCGGGCGGCGGCGCTTGGCGCCCAGTTTCCTCGGAAGACGGCGCCGCGCCGACTTCTTATCGAACCCCGCGCCCATGGGCTTTAGCGCCAGGTGGGAGCGATCCGATCGAGCACCTCGAAGAAGCCAGCGATGTCATCGGGAGGCGCCGCGGTAATGCGCACGTGGCCGGCCAGGCCGGGATCGCTGGAGCGGTCGCGGACGAGGACGCCGTGGGCACGCAAGGCAGAGCCGACTGCGGCCGCGGCCGCGCCGAAATCCGCGAGCACGAAGTTGGCGCCCGCGCGGCGCACGCGGATACCACGGACCCGCAGACCCGCCGCTAGCAGATCACGCCCCTCGAGGCACTGCCGCACATAGGGGTCGCGGTCCTCCACCTCCTGATCCATGAGCGCGGCGGCAGCGGCCATCGCCGCGATATTGACGCTGTATGGAGAGCGCACCTTGCGTAGCGCGGCGATGTTGTCCGCGCACGAGACGAGGTGACCGATACGCAGCCCCGCCAACCCGTGCGCCTTGCTGAATGTCTGACTCACGATCAGGTTGGCATGGCGCGCAATCAGCGGAATGGAGGTGCGCCTCGTAAAGGCGCCGTAGGCCTCGTCAACCAATACGGCCACGTCGGGCCTCGTCGCACAGACGCGCGCGACCAGCTCGCTGTCAAGGTCGGTGGCAGTCGGGTTGTTGGGATCGACGAGCACCGCGACGCGAATGTCCATGTCCGTCGCCAGATGGTGGAGGAAAAGATCCGCGGGAAAGGCGAGATCGGGTTCCACGTACGGCACCGAGACGACCTGGGCGCCTGAAATCTGAGCGTAGACGCGGAACATCGCGAAAGTCGGCTCCGCCAGCAACACCTTTTGCCCAGGGTCGACAAAGGTCAGGGCGACCACCTGAATGCCCTCGTCGGTGGCGTTGGTGGGCAGTACACAGCTCTCCGCCACGCCGAGCCAACGCGCCAGGCGGCGCTCGTACGCCTCGTACTCGGGGTATGCGGCAACGCTTTCCCCCGCGAGCGCTCGCAGCGCCGCCATGGCCGCCACCGGTGCAGGGCCCGAGCGTTCGTTGAAATCCAGTCGCAACGCCGCCCCGCGCCGCCCCTCGAGCGGCGGCCGATAGGCGGCCATCGCCGCAATCACGGGACGCGGACGCGGTGGCGGCGAAGCAAGCGTCATGGAACGATCATGTCCACGCTGAATTGAAGAATGTCCGTGGCCCCCAGAGCGCGGATGACGGGAACCAGCGTGCGCACATCGGCGCGATCGACCGCTACCTTGATCGCGAAGCCATCAGACGAGTGCAACGAAGCAACCGTCGGCGACCGCATTGCCGGCAATGCCCTCACCACCTGCTCCAGGTGCTCCCGCCGGACGTTCATCTCGAGCAGAACCTTGTGTCTGGCGCGCAGCACGCCCTGCACCAGCGCGACCATGTCCTCGATGCGTTCCCATAGCGGCGGCGGCGCCTGCCGGATGTCTCTTCGCGCCAGTAGCCGCGTCGATGACTCCAGAATCGCCGCTACTTCCACGAGCCCATTCTGCGCGAGCGTCTGCCCTGTCGCCGTGTTGTCGATGATCATGTCGGCGTCTTCCGGAGGGAAAACCTCGGTTGCGCCGTGGGTCTGGACGACGACCGCGTCGAGCCCATTTTCCTCCACGAAACGCCGCGCCAACCGCTCGTATTCGGTCGCGATGACCAGCGGCCTGCCCAGCTCTCGCCAGCTTCCACCCATCGCCTCCGGGACCGCCGCCACGATGCGCACCGGATCGAACCCCGTGTCCATGAGCTCGACGAGCTCCGCGCCCTGCTCCACCACCCAGTCGTGCCCGGCGAATCCGATGTCGTGACGCCCGAGCGCCAGGAGCGTGGGGATAATCTGCGGCTTGAGCAGCTTCACCTCCACTCCCGGCACCGAGCATTTCGGCCGATAGCTGCGATCCAGCGCCTCCAGTCGATATCCGACCTCTCCAAGAAGCGCGTAGACCTTGTCCGCGATCCGGCCTTTGGGCAAGACCAACTTGAGTGTCTGGCCGACGAACGACATGATTATTTCTTCAAGAGTCTGTCTAGGATGCGCGAAATTCGCGTCAGCACATTTTCCTCGACGTACGAGGAGCCTTTTGCCACGAACAGCGGAATCAATGTCCACAGCTTGAAAAAGACATAGAACACCACGATCGGCACGGCGAGGGCCCGGCACAGCGAGGGCAAGGTGTTTTGCAAGCGGGCTTCGACCTTGCGCTGCATGGTGGTCGCCATGCGCTGCAAGCCATGCTCGAGCCGCCCCGTTTCCTCACCGACAGCGATCGCGTCCAGGACCTCCGGCGGCAGTAAGCGCGTGCTCGCGAGGGCCTTCTCGACCGAGCTCCCCGAGGCGACGAGCGGGACGGCCTCGAGAAGCCGTGCGGCGATCACGGTGTTACCCGCCGCTCCGGCGGCCAGCTCGAAGCTGCGCGGGGCGGGCACGCCCGCCCCCCATAGCGCGGCCAGCGCGTCGCAGTAGCTGGCAAGCGCGACCTGCCGGAACAGGCTCCCGAAGAACGGCACCGCCAGTACGAACCGATGGAGCAGGAGTCGCGGTGCCCCATGTTGTCCGGCGGCGTGGAGCACTCGGGAGAGAATGGCGAGCACGATCGCCAGCCCGCCCAGAGGCACCACGGTCGCGTTGAGATAGGAGGCGATGCCGCCGAGCAGGAAGTTGGGAATGGAAAAGGCGAAGATGGCGAGGATCAGGGCGATTGCCGGCGGCGCGACGCCCTGCACGGCGAGCTTCCCGTAGCCGTCCAGGCGCTCGAAGTGCTCGGAAAGGCGTCCGAAAGCCTCGGGCAACCGACCCGACTCCTCGCCGGCGGCGACCAGCCCCTGCTCGAGCGGTGAGAAGTCGCCCACAACCTGCTCCATCGCCACGGAAATGGCCGCGCCCTCCGCTACGAGCTCGCGCAGCGGGCCGAGTAGCCGCGCATTGCGGTCACCGCTGCCGACCGCTCGCTGCATCGCCGCCTGCAGCGTCAGCCCGGAATCGATCAGATCGCGCAGCCGTGCGTAGAGCTCGGCGCGCTCGCGCGCGGTCAGAGTGGGGAAGAAGAGATCTTGAACGAATCGCATCGCCGGTATGCTCACGCCATTGAAAGCTACTGTTGGTGAGGCCAGCATAGCGGCGCCACGGGCGTTTTCCAAGTCCTGCGCGGTGTCGAGTTTTGTCGCACCCCGTGTTATGCTCAGCAACCGCGAAACCGCCAGCCAGGAGGCATTACATCGTGCGCAACGACGACTATCCCGTCACCCCGACCGACGACGTCGTGGACGTGTACTTTGGGCATCCGGTGCGCGACCCGTACCGGTGGCTCGAAGGCGAGGACGGGTGCGCGGGCAGTGCCAGTGAGACCCTCGATCAGCGCGTCGCGGCGTGGACGGAAGCGCAGAACCGTTACGCCCGAAAGTGTCTCGACGCCATCCCCGGCCGGGAAGCCGTCGCCACCCGCCTTGCCGAGCTCTATCGCACCGACCTGGTGGAGCTCCCCGTGATGAGGCGCAACCGCCTCTTCTTCAGGCGACTGGAGGCCGGGCGGAACCAGAATTGCCTGTGGGTCGCCGATGGGCCGGCGGCTTCGCCGCGCCTGCTCCTCGACCCCGCCGGCCTCGAACCGGGCGGGCTTGCGGCGCTGAGTTGGTTTGCACCTTGCCCGCTTGGAAGCCTCGTTGCCGTCGGTCTCGCCGACCGCGGCGACGAGCACGACACGCTCTACTTGATTGACGCCGGCACCGGGCGCTGGCGCGCCGACGCCATCCCCAACAGCGTGCAGAGCGTCCAGTGGCTGGCTGACGGCACCGGGTTCTTCTACCTTTCGCGCTCGGTGCGCACCGACCCGTACTCCTACGCGCTCCGCTTTCACGCCGTCGGGACTCACTACCGGCACGATCCCGTCTTTCTGGAACAGTACTCGACGACCTGGGGGCCGGATAGCGCGATCAGTGACGATGGCCGATGGCTGCTGGTCTCCTACGCGACCGGCACCGATGCCAACGACCTGTGGGTCGTCGACCTCGACGAGTGGCGGCGGACCGGTGCGTTTTTCCGGCGCGAGATCGCCGTCGGGGAGCGCGCGACTTTCGCGGGGCCGGTGCACGGAGACACGCTGTATCTGCGCACGACTCTCGGCGCCCCCATGGGCATGATCTACGCCGTCGATCTGAACGCGCCCCAGCGCGACCGCTGGCGGCCATTCTTGGCCGCACGGCGGGATGCCGCCATCGGCGCGGTTATCCTTGCGCGCGGCTTGGTGCTGGTATGCTCCACGTCTTTCGCCGTCAGCCGGATCGACCGTTTCGATCTGCACGGAACGGCGCTCGGCGAGCTACCAGTGCCGGGCGCGGGCAGCGCGACCCTGAGCGCCAATGCGGACCGCACCGGCGGATTCCTCGCGCATGAGAGCTACGTCGAGCCGCGCGCGATTTTCAAGGTCGATTTCCGCTCCGCCGAAATGGACATCTGGTGGCAGGCGGACGTTCCCGTCGGCCCCAATCGGCCCGTGATCAGGCACGTCACGTACCGCTCGCGGGACGGTGAGAAGGTCGGCATGGTCATCATTCACGCGGACGGCGTGCGCCGCTGCGGCGACAATCCCACTGTCCTGGAAGGGTACGGCGGCTTCGGAATCTCCATGGAGCCGACCTTCCGCCCCGAGGTCGCCGCCTGGGTCGAGCGGGGCGGCGTGTACGCTTTCGGACATCTGCGCGGCGGGGGGGAGCGCGGAGAAGAGTGGCACCGCGCCGGGATGCTCGAAAACAAGCAGAACGTGTTCGATGACGCCATCGCCGCTGCGGAATACCTTTGCGACGAAGGATACACGTGCCCCGAGCGCCTCGGTCTGGTGGGACGGTCCAACGGCGGGCTCCTGGTCGCGGCGGTCGGCACGCAGCGACCGGAGCTCGCGCGCGCGGTCGTGTGCCACGTCCCCCTGCTGGACATGCTGCGGTATCACCGATTTCTCATGGCGCGGTACTGGATTCCCGAGTACGGCAGCTCGGAGGACGAGCAGCAATTCGCGTGGCTTTGGCGATATTCGCCTTACCATCGCGTCGCGGCCGACATCGCCTACCCGGCGATGCTCTTGACGAGCGCGGAGAACGACTGTCGCGTGCATCCCCTGCACGCGCGGAAGATGGCGGCGGCGCTGCAGGCCGCGACGTCGGCTCCCGCCAGCGTTCGGCCGATTCTGCTTCGCGTCGAACGCGATTCCGGGCATGGGCCGGGGACGCCTCACAACAAGCGGATCGAGCAGGCTGCGGACGATTTGGGTTTTCTGTGGTGGCAACTCGGCGTGGCGCCGTGAACAGGAGTAGGAAATCGTGAGTGGACGAGCGCGTATGGGTGTGGCGGCGATGCTTCTTTTGGCCGTGTTGGCCGGGGTCTCGGGATGCCCGACCCGGACGCGGACGGTGGACCCCGTCGACGAGGGACCTCCGCCGCGGACGCGCCCGCAGTATCCCGCGCGCCGCGGTGACCCGATTCCGGTGGCCGTGCTGCCCCTGGGCCTGACCGCGCAGGCCGCGGCTCGCTATCCGCGGCTCACGGAGCGGCAGGTTGGTTTTGGCGTGCATAACGCGATCGTGGACGCGCTCTACGAGACGGGCTGGTTTCGCTTCGTGGAGGAAAAGCCCGAGGTAGTCGAAGATGTGCTGCAGCGGCAGTGGCTCGCTTCCAGCGGCGCGGTTGCGGCCGAAGGCGCCCTCGAGCTCGGGCGGCTCCTCGGCGCTCGTTACGTGATCTACGGAGAAGTCTACGGGTTCGCGACGAGTGGCGCAGGGGATCGCGGCGAAACCAGCGTCGAGCTCCAGCTTCGCATGATCGACGTGGAGACCGCCGAGTACGTCCCCGCTTCGGCGCGCGGCACCGCCACGGGCGCGCTCGCCGACGGCGTGAGCGCGGGCTCCGCGGATTTTGCTGCGAGCACCGTAGGGCAGGCGACCGTTCGCGCGCTCGACGCCGCTGTGCCCACACTGCTGGAGCGATTTTCCCAGAAACTGGAGAAGGATAACCAATGAGGAACTTCGATCGCTTCCCGATGAGAATTGGAGTCATCTGCGGAATGTTCGCGCTGCTCGCCGGGACGGCTCACGGCGACTACTGCATCGGCGAAAGCTGCGGAGCAGGCAAGCTCGGGTGGCACTGCCACGGCGTCAGCCAGGCCGGGGAGGAATGCTGGGACGCTCTGGACGACAACTGTGAGGAGGTCGGGCGCTGGCCCGACGCCTGTCCGGACCGGGCGCTGAACGATCCGCTGGCCACCTCGACGCTCGCGCCGACCTTCATCGGCTCCTACAACATCTTCGCGGGCGAGATCCGCCAGGGTGCGGCGCCCCGCCTGCTGCGGCGGGACCTCGAGGCGGAGGAAGCAGGCGACGAAGAAGAGGGAGAGGAGGAGGTCAAACCCGGCGTGCAGGCGGCCAAGAAGCGGCGAGCCTACCAGTTCTCGACGATGACGACCAACCTCGAACGGGAAAGCTGGTCGCTCGATTACACCAAGCTCGGGGCCGGGACCATTGACGGCACGACCCTGGGGGCGCGCTTCAACTGGGTGCGGCAGAGCGAAGGCGGCGGTCTGTTCGGGTTCAACCTCAGCCACCAGCAGGCGGAGCCCGATGGCGCATCGGACAAGACGTCGCTGTCCAACCTCAACATGCTCTTCGGCCATACGATCGGCCGCGAGCGGATCGTGCGATGGACATTGGGATTGGCGGTAACGCACCTCGATGCGGTCACCTTCGACTCCACACTGCTCGGCGGCAATGCCAAGGTGTATGTCAACAAGTTTTTTGCAAATGGCATGGCGCTGAGCGGCGGGGTCGTCGGTCAGGCGAGCTACGGCAAGGATGAGGATACCGCCTCGGTCGGAGCCGGCGCGGCCTTCGGCGTGCCATTCGCCGACCGCTTCGCGGTCGATTTCGACGTGTACGGCGTCAAGGTGCTCAGGCCCGACAGTTTTTCCGATGTGTTCTACACGGTCGGGAGCATTTTCAGCTTCTACATCAGTCCGCGGTTCGCCCTGGCACTGGGCGCGCGCGGACTCTTCGGACTTCAAGATGTCAAGAGCACGGCAATTACATTTGGGACGAGCACACGCTGGTAGCGCCGGGTGCGCCTGGAACCATGTCGGTGGGCGCTGCCTGGCAATCGCCGCTCTGGCCGTGGTCTGCGGCCTCGGGATCAGGAGCGGCGCCGGAGCCCAGCCGGCCGCGGGCGAACCGGGCGGCGCCGGGCCGAAGACGGCTCCGCGCGCCGTTGTCCTCGGTCTGCGCAGTCGCGTGGATGCCCCCGAGTGGCGAGAAGCCCGCCTCGGCATGGGTATTCGGGGCCGGCTGGCACAGTTTGTCCACGACAGCGGCGCCTTTTCGCTCGTCGAGGAGAAAACGCTGGCGGCGTCCATTCAGGAGGCTGCTGCCGGCTACTGGCTTACGGAGGCCAGCGCGGAGTCGCTCGAGCAGATCGAGCGCCTGCGGGTATCCACGACGGCGGACTGGGTCATTGCCGGGACGCTGGAGTACGTGGGCGTGACACAGGATCAGGTATCGGGTTTTTTCAGCGCGCGGCGGTGGAGCTACCGCGTCGCGCTGACGGTTTGCGCGCATGGGGCAGATCGTCTGCAGCTTTGCAAGCCCGGCGAGGGAAAAAGCTCGACGACCGTATACGGGGTGGGGGTCGAGTATCGCGGTAACGAGGTCGCGTTCGATGAAGCCGGTCCGGCTCAGGCGGTCGACAAGGCGCTCGTGGCCGCCTTTAACGCGCTAATGCCGGAGTGGGAGGAGGCGTATGGGAGGTAACAGTGGGCTGCAGCCTCCGGCTCGTGCCAATCGGGGCCCGCTCGCGCTTCTGCTTGTCGGCGTCGGCTGCTGCTCGCAGGTGGTGCTCGGCCTCGGCTGCGCGGGGACGGTGGCCCGACCCCCGGAAGCAGAGATGCCATGGAGACAAGAGGACGGTTACGCGGACCGTCTGACGCTGCGGAGGGAGGATCTTCCCGTGCGCGCCTACGTTGTGGAGCTCGGGATTTCGGCGGCGGTTCTTGCCGCGTATCCGGGTCTGGTCGAGCCGCAAGTCGGTTTCGGGGTGGCGGAGCGCGTGGTCGAAGCGCTGTATGGCAGTGGTCTGTTCCGGCTGGTGGAAGAAAAGGCCGACGTTACGGAGCGGGTTCAGGAACAGCTCGCGCGGGGGGCGGGCGGAGCTACAGGTCAGGAGAATACCGACGCTCCGGCCGCCGCGGTGGCCTACCTCGTGTATGGGGAAATCGTTGATGTCGTGACGCAGCGAGCAGAAACCGTAACTGGGATTTCCGGCGGCGTCCGGCTCGCGACCAGGGTGCGCATCCAGGTGCGCATCGTCGAGCGAAGCTCCGGGCGCGCTGGCGCGGCCATGGGCATGGGTGAGGTGGACTTGGAGCTCGGGGCGAGCGCCGCCGCGGCGCTCCAAAGATTGGGCGGCCTGGACCCCGGCAGCGTCGCAGGCGCAACCGGTGCCGCGGTGGAGCAGGCGGTCTCGACCTTGCGACGGGCCGTGATTGCCCCGTGAGCGCATCGCCGTCAGCCGTCCGGCGTGCGAAAGCCGGCGGAGTCACCCGATCGCGGAGCGATTCGCTCCCGTACACCAGCAGTCGCCCGGCCCCACTTCCGGGGCGTCGAGCTTCCTGAGCAGCGCCTGGGCGACGCGATTTCCCGGCTCGATCTGCAGGATGCGCAAGCAATGCGTGCGGGCGTTTACTTGCAGCGAGCTTTGCAAGTACAGGCGAATGAGCTCGAGGTGGTACGTGACGTTTGACGGATCCAGGCCGATCGCCTCGTGAAAATACCTCTCCGCATGCCGCTTGGACTTGGGATGTGCCGCGTAAGCTCGGGCCAGCAGCGCGTAGAATGCCGCGTCATCCGGGACGAGGCGAGTTGCCCGCTTGCAGAAGTCGATGGCGGACTGGTAGTCGCCGGCAGCCAGACTGGCCTCGGCCCGCTTGCGCAGGGCCGCTGCTTCCTCGAGCTGGCTCTGGATGAGGGCCTTGCGGTCCTGTTTTTCAATATCCACAATGACCAGTCCACCGCCGGCGGCGGGCCCCCCCATGGATTGTGGGGGGTCCGAACCCCGATTGTTTCCCGCGGCGCGAGCGCGGGACGGCTCGGCCGGCAGCTCTTCGGGCAGATCTACCGGAAGGTCCGCGGGCAGCGGCACGTGTATCGGCGTGGCGCGTCTGATGCGGGCCGCGGGAGATTCCTCCGGTTGGAGCTTGACCGCTCCCGCGCGCGACAACCCGAACACGAACCGGCAGATCGTTTCCTCCGAGAGCCCCGTCAGCACGCGCAGAATGTGCAAGCTCACGGACTCTGACTGAATGATCGCCACAAGGTAGCCCTCTTCCGGCTTCAGGCTCAAGGTGGAAATCACCTGCTTGAAGGGCTCGAGCGGCGTGACCAGGAACCCACTGTTGTCGGGCGAGCGCACCGTGGCATAGTCGACCCGGTCGATGGACAGGCGCACAATGAGCGACGCCGCGGGCACGACCACAAGCGGCGTCTTGCCGATTTCGCGGTGGTGAGTTTCCAGGAGGGCACCTGGCCAATCCCAGAGCCCGAGGAAAGCCGACTCCAGCGTTTCACGGTATGCGGACTTGAAGGCTTCCAGGCTGAGCTCCCCCTGCAGGAGACTGATCGACAACGCCTTGCGAAAGGATGCCTGCTCCGGCGGTGTCGCAGAAATCACATTGCGCCGCAGCAGGCTCGCCCAGACGTCATCGTCGGGCTCGGTGGATTGGCAAAGAATGAGCGACCCCTGGCGCACGACAAAGCTCTTCTTCTTGCTGCCGAGGCTGACTGTCACCACGCCCGAGTAGTGAGTCCGGCACATCTCTTCCAGCACGTCGAGCGCCAGAAAAGGCACCGGCGGGCCCGGATTGCGCGTGCTGCTGGTATCCGGGATGGAGAGCTGGAGGTTGTCGAGCAGCATTTCGACGAGCTGGGACACGCCGGAGCCGCTCGGTGTAGCGCTCACGTCGACCAGCCCGCGACGCCGCCCGGCGGGGGAGTCCGCGAGGTCGGGCTCGGCCGGTGTATCGCGCAACGCTTCCCGGAGGGACGTGCTCAGCTCGAAAGCCTGTCCAGTGCCCGACATATCGGTTTCCGAAGCGTGCAGGGAGGCCAGGATCCGGGATTCCCGGGCATAGGCGGCGGCGTAAACCCGCTGGAGCTGATCGGCAAGGTGGTCGCACGTCTGATATCGTTCGGCGGCGTCCTTGGCGAGCACCCTGGCGGCGAGGTCCGACAGCGCTTTGGGAATCGAGCTGTCCAGCTCGATGAGCGGCTGGGGGTCGACGTTGGTGATTTGGTAGAGGATGGCGTGTGGATTGTCGGCGTCGAACGGCTTCTTGAACGAAACGAGCTCGTAGAGCAGCACGCCCACGGAAAAAACGTCGGATCGCGCATCCGCCTTTTGTCCGCGTATAATTTCCGGAGCCAGATAATGCGGGGTGCCGACCACGTACCCCGTGTTGGTAACCTCGGTGCTGTCAAGCTTGGCGATCCCGAAGTCCATGATCTTGACCAGACCCTCGTCGAGGATCCGGACATTGGATGGTTTGATGTCGCGGTGAATGATACCGTTCGCGTGCGCGTACGCGAGGCCGCGGCAGACCTGCAAGATGATGTCGAGCTTCTTGCTCAGCGGGAGGCGGCGCTTCTCGCTGATGACCTGGTCCAGATCCAGGCCGGTGAGAAACTCCATGGCGATGTAGGGACAGCCGTGGTCGTCGTGGCCCAGGTCGTAGATGGTGACCACGTTGGGGTGATGGAGGATCCCGGCCGACTGGGCCTCGATGAAGAAGCGGCGCCGCAGTCGCTCATCGCGGATCAGTGACGCCATCATCGTTTTCAGCGCCACCTCGCGTTTGAGAATGGTGTCGTACGCGAGGTAGACGGCACCCATGCCGCCAATTCCGATCTCATCGACGAGCAGATATCGCCCGATGCGGTCGCGATTACTCATGGCGCTGCTTCGCTACGGGGACCGGGCTCGTCCCACGGGTGCGGGCGCGGCCGCGGCGAGCCGTCTGCGAGAAAGGGTTTGAAGTGAACATGGCGCTGATGGCGGCGGCAGCGGAGCGCGAAGGAAGTACCGCTTGCCCGAGCCGCCGCGCCGCTGTGCGGCGCGAGAGCACAGGCACGATCCCTGCGTGGGAAGCGTTGCCGAATGTCATCGAGGCCCGGCTCCGCGGTTTGAAGCAATTCGCGTTGCTGATCGCCCTGAGCGGCCGCCCGCGAACTATCGCTAGAGTACAAGCGGCCCGGCCGAGTGTCAAGCGCGGCGCTGCTCACGGCGCTGCAGGGGCCCGCTTCCGGGCGCTCGTTTGCCGCGTCGCCACGCGGCGCGCCCGCCACCCGATCAAGCGACCCGCGATCGTGTGCGTGCCAAACGCGGCGGCTAGCGCGGCGCCGACGCAGAGGATCCAGCCGAGCATGGCCTGCAATGGCGAGGGGTTCTGTCCCGCGAGCCCCAGAAAGTGGATAATGAGACCGAAGTCGTTTCCCGGCGCCAGCGCACTCGAGGTCAGCGTGATCTTCCCATATTCGTACGGTTGATAGATCAGATACGCACCGACCGCGGAGCTGCACACTTTCTCGGCGAGCTGTTTGACCTTTCCCACGGAGGCGTCCCAGCGGGAAGGCAGCCAGCCCAGCAGGAGGTACGCGCCAAGAAACGCGAATGCGAAATTCGGCGCTGCGGCACTGACCAGATGGGTCAGGCGCCCACCGAGAATACGCGCGAACCCGGCGGCATACGGTCCGTCCGGGGGCGCGATTTTTTCGATCTGGATGAAACCGAGCGTCAGCAGCTCGAACGGTTTGGCGGCATAGTAGTGCCAGTCGTAAAAGTTCAAAGTGAGCCCTTCCCAGGTGCCGCCCGTGAGCTCGGCGGCGATGCCGTGGAGGCACTCATGATAAAAGGTCGTGAGCGGAAAGATCGAAAGAATGAGCAGCCACTTGACGAGAAGACGCTTCCAACTCATTTCACGATCCCTCACGACGGCGGTTCATGGGGCAGGAGACCTGACCGGTGTTAACCTCTGAGCGCCGGCCGAGTTTCCGCGGCCTGCGGCCGCTAGCGTGCTGCCGATGGCGCGGGATGTCAAGGTGGTGGCACGTCTCGAGCTCCCCGCCGCTTCGACTGCTAGCGGCAGGAAAAGCCCCTGACGAAAAAAGGCGCACGCCAAGCCCCGAGCTTGGCAACCGGAGTCGCTGCCTGATGTGGCGAAGCGCTCAGGATCCTGGCAGCGGCGGCGCGCTCCTCAACTCGCCCAAGCCGTGCGGGCGTCGCCCTCGGCGTGGTCGCGGCGCAGCACCATGACGGTCAGATCATCACCCGCGGCGTCCGGCCCGGCGAACTCCCGCTGCTCGCGCAAGCATCCCGCCAACATGGCCGCCGGATTCGTCGCCGCGGCAGATTCCAGATAGTCGCGCAGGCGCTCCTCTCCAAACTCCTCGTCCGCTGGGTTTCTCGCCTCTGTCAAACCGTCTGTGTAGAGGAAGAGACTGTCGCCCGGGGCGAGCCACAGGGTCTCGGTGGCGTATCGCGTTGCCTCGAACAGGCCGATCGGCACGTTGGCGCCGCCGATCTCGGCCACTTTGCCGGAGCGGATCGCGAGCGGCGGACAGTGCCCGGCGTTGGCGATCTCCACCGTCCCGTCCTCGTGGGCCCGGCCGCAGACCACCGTAGCATAGTGCGAGGGCAAGGTCGTCTCCGAAATGTGCCGATTCACCGTGTCCAGGATTTCCGAGACTGCTCGACCCGATTCCGCCAGGCTGCGGAACAGCGCGCTCAGCCGCGCCATCAAAAAGGAAGCGGCCACGCCCTTGCCGGAGACATCGCCGACGATGAAGGTCAAGCGACCCGCGCCGGAGGGATCGGGAACGAGATCGCACAGATCGCCGCTCACCGCGCCATGGGGCACGTAGCGAAAATGGCCGAGCCACCCCGGCAAGCGCACCGCCGGCGGCGGCAGGACGGCGAATTGCACGCGGCCGGCGAGCTGCAAGTCACGCTCGAGCGCTCCCACCTGATGCGCGTTGAGGCGGCACAGGCAGTATTCGATGAGCGGGTGGCGCATCAGGGTGTCCTCGTCGATGGTCTCCTGACACACGGCGCAACTCCCGTACGTCCCCCCGTCGATTCGCTCGAGCGCCGCGTCAACCATCCGCAGCAGGGTGACGAGGTCGCCGCCGTCGCCGACCTCGCCTACCAAATCCGCGAGCCGCCGGCGGCGATCCAGTAGCTGGTCATGGGCTCTGTGCAGCAACGCGGTATGCATCGGCGATCTCCTCCGGCAGGTCACGGCGCAGGTGCCGCGCGCACCTTCTACATCTCAGCGGCGCGATAGTGTACCGCCGCCCGGGCTGGGACGCAACGCCGGCCGCGGTGCCGCCGTATCAGTCCGGCCAGCGCCAGCCCCATGAGCGCCACGAGCGTCAACCCGGACCCCTGCCCCGAGCTCGGCACGGATCCCCCCGCCGTTGGCGTCGGCGTCACATCGCCGGTCGGTGTCGGCGTCGGGGCGTCGCCCACCCAAAACTCGTGCTCGTATTCCCGCCCCAAATACGTTACCCGATACCACCACTTCCCGTGCACGCCGTCTGTCGGAAGGCGCCGCATCCAGTACCAGTAGGAAGCCTCATAATACTCCGCGGGCGAGCTGTGGTCCCAGCGCCACACCTCCGTGCCCGCGGCGTTCACGACGGTGTAGGTGCTGCTCTCGTTCGCCCGCTGGTCCCGGTAGTAGGCGGCGAAATACGCGTCATCACCGGGCGCGAACACGTCCTGCAGGTTGGGGACCTCCGGCTCGGGGCATTCCGGGAATTCGGGCGGCGCCGAGTGGATGGCGATCAGGTTGATCGCGGAGTCATAGTACTCCCGCTGATTCGCCCACCAGCTTGTGCCGATCGTGTCGTTGCACGGGCCGGAATATGGATCCACGAGCCGGTCCGCGCTGTCATACAGCTCGAGGTGCAAGTGAGGACCGGTCGAGGACCCGGAGCTGCCGACGACGCCCAGGTACTCGCCGGCCGCGACGGTTTCTCCAACGTCCTTGGTGGTCAACGAGCCGGATTTCAGGTGCCCGTACCACGCTGTCGAGCCGTCGCCGTGTTGCACGTAGACGGCATTCCATGGCGTGCTGCCGAAACCGCAACTGCGGTCGTAGTTGCCGTCATCCTTGCCTACGATCGTTCCGGGGGCGGCGGCGAGCACGATGATCTCGTCGCGATCCATCCGGTACCATGAGAACGGCCAGGAGAAGATGTCCGTACCCTGGTGATTATAGCCGGACGACACATCGTAGCTGCGACCGCCGCACGAGTAGTCGCGGAGGTGATCTGGATAGGTCGCATCGTGATCGACGAAGGCTCCGATGCCGTGAACGCCCGGCGCGGTCAGGCCGGTAGCGCCCACCACGGGCCAGGACATCGCCACAGCGCGAGCCACAGCGGGCTCGGTCGCGCGCCCGGGCGGGAGGAGGCCGCGCCGGCGCAACGCCTCGACGTTGGCGCGCAGGCGGGCGGCGACCCGCAACCGGGCTGCCGCGCTGAGGCAGGGCGCGGTCCTGCGAATTGCGTGGCGGCCACCGCCGTCCGGATCAAGGGACGTGGCGTGCGCGCCGGCCGCGCCGAGCGACCCCGCCAGGACGCTCACCCACATCATGGCCAGCGCCAGTGCGCCGTTTGCCCGTGGTCTCCGCCTACACCCGTATGTCCGAGACGCCTGATCGTGCATGGGAGCCCGCCTTTCCGTGTTGCAGTGGGGGATATGGGCGTGCCGTGTTGCGGCCGAGGTTGCAAAGGGTACCTCTACACGCTGGCTTCCGGGCGCGCAACTCACGGTGACCCGAAAGGCGGGCGCACTCTTGCATCTGCGCCCGCAGCCGCCTACGAATTCCCTGATGGCGCGCGTCCGCCAGGTGCGGCGCGGCGCGCTCTGGGCGTGGCACGGAGAGGAGGCGCGGTTGTCCGCAGGGCATGCGTTGCAGTGGAAGCGAAGGGCCCGGGTGGCGGTGGCCGGCGCGCTGCTGTGGGTGGTCATCGGCGCCGTTGCGGCACGTGCCGCCCCGTTTCAGACCTTCGACGACTTCCCACCCACCGGTGCGTCGGAAGCTCCGGCGGGCGGCGGCGGGTGGACCTACTCCTCTTCCCGGACCAATCCCTACGAGACGATACCGCGCTGCGGTTTTTGGAATCTCACTCCGTATACGACCGACAGCGCGATACGTGATCAGATCTCCTACTACTTCAACACCTACAACAGCGTCCACATGGGCTTCGCAACCTACGGCTACCTCGAAGTGGATGCCGGCACCGCGGTATCCGGTCGCAGTCTTCGCCTCACCGTCACCGGCGGAAAAACGCTCGAAGATCCGGCAGACGCATACTCATCGGTGGTCACGGTCGGAATGGAGCTGACGAGCAAGGAAGAGTACTTGGAGCTCGTGGGCGCCGGCTACGACCCGATCGGTTCGGCGCGCCCGGCGGGGCACCCGACGCTGTACTTCGGCAACAACAGCTCCACGAGCTCGCCAGTGCCATTTGCTGTCGCCCAGGGAGCGAACCGGCTCAGCTTCTACGTTCGCGCTCCCGCCACCCTGCGCAACGACGGGGAGAGCCGGCACGTCGCCGCGACGATGAGCGTCGGCCCCTACAGTTACATCCCGAAGGTCGACCTCTATCCGCCGGGCCACCCGCAGCTCAATGACCTGAGCGAACCCGACGTCACGGGGCACTGGTATCACGAGCTCTACACCAACGGCGGCGACTGGGCGCACGTCCTTCTCGACGGCCATCCCGTGCACAACAACTCCTTTTCCGATGCCTCGCTCTACCACTACCCCGGCCGGGCGATTCGTGACCTCGGCGTGCTCTACTTCAACAACCTTTTTCGCTGGTACGTCACCTTCAGACCCTACACGGGAATCGGCACGGCGGCGTATCCGGTATGGCTGGACGAGGTCGTCTTCACCACGGACTCCGAGCCGCAGAATGACGAGACGATCGCCTCGCCCGCGGTGACCTTCCGCGCGGACTCGGGGCTCTGGGAGGTCAGTTTCAACGACAAGTACAAGAGCGAAGGGTATGGGTACGGCACGTATGAGCTTCGCTACGCATTCGCGGCGATCACCAACGCATCGTTTGCGGCCGCGACGCCGGCGCTGATTCAGGCGGCACCGCAGTTCGAGATCGAGGCGACCGACACCGGTCGCTTCCGGAAGTATTCTTCCGGTTACAACGCGGTGTGGGCGGCATTTCGGCTGCAGCCGTCGGATGAGGCGAGCGTCGGGGCGGGCACGACCGTTTACTTCGCGCTCAAGGATGTATCGCAGCAGGATGGCGACGGGCTCGATCCTGCGGCGGGGCCGAAGACGGGCCGCGACTACCGAAATCACGCGGACATGTTCGACTACGCCGGGGATCAGCCGGCGTTGCTCTTGATCAAGCGGATCGAGTTTGCCGTGCCGGCGACTGTGCCCGCGGTTACCGTCGCGGGCGGTCGGTGGGCCGTGTCGGCGGCGTTGCTATCTGCGCAGATCGCGGCGCTCGCGGGCCGCCGGCGCGCCGCCCGCCGCCGGCCCATTGCCGCCGCCAGGCCGGTCGGCGTCAGTCCATCAGCTTTTGCATGAAATACGCCGTCTCCAGCGCAAACCTGCGCGCCCGCTGCTCCTGATTCGTGGCCGCGGCGTGCCCGCCTTCGATGTGCTCGAAGTAGAGCACCGGATGGCCCTGCTCTCGCATTCTCGCCACCATCTTGCGCGCGTGCCCGGGATGCACGCGATCGTCCTTCGTGGAGGTGTAGAAAAAAACCTCGGGGTAGTGACGTTCCTTTCGCACGTTTTGATAGGGCGAGTAGGCGGCGATGAAGGGCCGCATGGCCGCGTCGTCCGGATCTCCATACTCCGCCATCCAGCTCGCGCCGGCAAGCAGCTTGTGGTAGCGCAACATGTCGAGTAGCGGAACACTGCAGACGACCGCGTTGAGGAGATCAGGGCGCTGGGTGAGCACCGCACCCACCAACAACCCGCCGTTGGAGCCGCCCTCGATGCCGAGGCGCCGCGCCGAGGTGTGCCCCCGCTTGATGAGATCTTCCGCGACCGCGATGAAATCGTCGAAGGCCCGTTGCCGGTGCTCCTTGAGCGCTGCCTGGTGCCACTGCGGCCCGAATTCCCCACCCCCGCGAATGTTCGCCAACGCATAGGCGCCGCCCCGCTCCAGCCACAGCTTGCCGCGCAGCGCCCCATAGTACGGCGTCATTGGCACCTCGAAGCCGCCATAACCCTCGAGAATCACCGGGTTGGAGCCATCGCTTTTCCATCCCACCGGGTGCACCAGGAAGTAGGGGACCCTGGTGCCGTCAGCGCTTGCCGCTTCGAGCTGCTCTACCGTCATCCCCGCGGCGTCGAAGCGCGCCGGCAGCGACTTGACCAGGCGCGGCGGCGTTATCCCGTCGCTCAGATACAGAGTCGTGGGCTGCAGAGGACATCGGCTCCGCGCCGAATGCCGACAGCGTCCCCGCCTGGGGGAGCGCCAACGTCTCCGAGGTCCACTCGCCGTTCGTGCCGGTTCGATAGGCGCGTACCTCGCCCTGAACGTTGCGCAGCAGCGTGACGAGCAAGCGATCCGCCGTCGCGACGACCTCCTGAATCGTGGTCCGCTCCTCGGGCAATACCACGACCCGGGGGGCGGCGTCGCGATGGGCGCGAATGTCAGCGATACTCAATCCCACCAAGGACCCGGCAGGAAGCGTCCGCTGGCCGACCTGCCAGGGCTGTCGCAGCTTCGCGAGCACCTGATCGGCGCACACCGCCTGCAGCTCGGATGACTTGGGGAAGGCCACGGGATGCAGCGTGCCGTCGTCGTCGCGGAGCGCGTAGGCGCTCTCGAAGAAGGTTTCGGCGCGCCCGACGATGACGGTCTTGCCCCCGGGTGCGAAGCTCGTGAGGGTGAACGCGCTGACGTCGCTCGCGGCGGCTTCGTAGACGACCGGCGCCGCGGCGAGGTCGGTTCCGCGCCGCCATAGCTTCAGGACGCGGGGATAGCCGGAATCGGTCAGCGAGCCCGGGCCGAAGTCGGTGCCCACGATGAGCGTGTCCGCGTCCACCCATGCCACCTCGGACTTGGCCTCCGGCAGCGCGAATCCACCATCGACGAAGGTCCTGGTAGCGACGTCGAGCTCGCGCTTGACGGTGGCGTCCTTGCCGCCGCGGGAAAGCGAGATCATGCACCGCAGCGAGGGGGCAGGGGCGGGCGTGATGGCGGCGAGAACCCACGGCTCGCCCTCTTTTTCCGCCAGTGCGTCGACGTCGAGAAGGTCCTCCCACGCGGGTTCGGGTGCGACGTAGGATGCCAGCGGCGACCGCCGCCACAGTCCACGCACGTGGGATTCGTCCTGCCAGAAGTTATAGACGTAGCCGCCGCGAATCCGCCCGAAGGGGATGCGATCGGTCGCCTGCAGGATGTCGAGAGCGTTTTTCTTGAGGTCGGCGAACCGCGCGTCTCCGATCAGTCGCTTCTCGGTCATCTCATTCTCGTGGCGTGCCCAGCCCAGCGCCTCCGCGGACTCGATCTCCTCGAGCCACAGATAGGGATCGGCGTCAGCAGGCGCCTGCGCCTTGTCCGGGGCACCCGGTCCATCGCCGGGAGGGTGCGCTTTCTTTGCCCGCACGGCTGGCGAGCAGGAGTGTCCGAGCACCGAAAGGAAAAAAAGAGCAGCCAGGATGAAAAATTTTGCGGTCACGTGCGATTACTCCTTGGGGCAGCTTCTCGGGAGCGGCGCTTCCCGAGTCCGCGAGAACGGGGGCAGAGGCGGCGGCTTGGCGGCACGGCGAGGCAGATGGCGGCAGCGGCGGCCGTTGCCGCCAGAGTCTATCCGAGGAGCCCGTTTTTCGCTACGTTGACAGGCATCTCCCGCTGCCATATACTTGAGAACCGAATCGTCTGGTTTTCGAGTGAATGCCTTTTCCGCCGTAATTCGCGGAGGAGTGTCGTGAGCGATATTCTCTTGGCGGACGACGAGGAGCACATCGTCGAGCTCGTTTCCTTGATTCTCGAGGATGTTGTTGAGTGCACCGTGCACCCCGCCTATGATGGCGAGCAGGCGGTTTGCATCCTGGACAGCGTGCGACCGGACCTGGCGATTCTGGACTACATGATGCCCAAGCGCAGCGGTCTGGAGGTCTTGCACTACATTCGCGAGCACCACGAGGAGACGGTGGCGATCGTGATCACGGGCAAGGGCGGCAACCTCGGTGCCGAGTTCATCAAGGCCGGTGCCCTGGAGTTTCTGCCGAAGCCGTTTACCGCCGATGACCTGTTACAGGCGGTCGAGCGGGCGCTCGCCGAGCAGCGTGAACGCCGCGCGCGACGCCGCGTCCCCGTTATTCCCGTGGACCATTGGCAGCAACGGGTCGAGGGCATCCGCGAGCATATCGCGCTGGCGGATACCGTTTACGAGATCGAAACGCGCATCGACAGCGGCGCCGAGCCGGCCGTGTGCTGCACCGTGCGCACCACAGGCGGCGAGGTGCTGCGGCGGAGCCGCGGCTACTCCGAGTTCGGCTCGCACGCGGCGCTGCGCGCCATTCTCTCCGCTGGAGTGCGGAGACTGCACGGCGAGGTGCTCGAGCACCTGGCGACCGGGCGAGCGAATTAGGCCACAGGCGAGCGAGCAAAGCATGATAGATGAGTTGGACGATGGACCGCCGAACGTAGGGCTCGACGCGGACGCTCTTGATGTCGAGGGACTCACGCCGGAAGCGGCGCAGGAGTACTACCTACGTCGGGTCACCTATCAGAAGAAGCTCGAGCGAGCGGCCGCGGAGCTCGAACCCGAGCTCGAGAAGTGGCGCGGACGAGTGGCCCTGGCGCGGCAAAAGAGCGCCCTGGACCTGGCCACGGAAGCCGAGACCCGGTTGCACGAGCTGGAAGGGCGGGCCGCCAAGATCCGCCACGAATCCGAGACCGAGAAAATGGTCAACGACCTGCTGCGGGAGCGCGTCAAGCGGCACGCCGCCTTCACTCCGAGCGTCGATGCGAGCGATCTCGCGGCGCAGCTCGACGCCCTGGTGGGATCGACCGCGGAGGAGAGAGCCCTTTCCGAAAAGTTGGCCGAAAGCGCGGCGGAAGACGAGCTCGAGGCCTTGAAGCGCAAGATGAAAGAGCAGCGGGGCGGCCATTAGGCGCGCCTCTCGACGGCGAGCGGCCGACGCGTGGGAGCCAAAGCGTGCTGTCCGAAAAGCCTCCAGTAGCCATCGGCGCCGAGCCGGTGTCGTTTTCAGCCCTTGGTGCTGTCGTTCACGAGCAGCGGCGCGTCACCCTGTCGGCCGCGGCGCATGCCGCAATTGAGATGTCCGCCGCCGTCGTGGCCGCGGTTCTCAGCGGAGATCGCGTCGTCTACGGGATCAATACCGGAGTGGGGGCACTCAGCCAGGTGCGGATTGGACCTGCAGACCTCGAACAGCTCCAGGTCAACTTGCTGCGCAGCCATGCTGCCGGTGTTGGCGCTCCACTCACCGAAAACGAAACGCGCGCCATCCTCTTTTTGCGCTGTGCATCGCTCGCGCGCGGGCATTCGGGCGTGTCACGCGAGCTCGTCGATCTGGTACTCGCCTTCCTCAACGCGGGCATTCACCCGCTGATTCCGGCGCAGGGTTCCGTCGGCGCCAGCGGGGATCTCGCGCCGCTCGCGCACGCCGCGCTACCGTTGATCGGCGAGGGATCGGTGCGCTTCGGCGGCAAAATTCTCGCCGCCTCCGAAGCCCTGACCGCCTGCGGCCTGGTGCCTCATCGCCTGCGGCCGAAGGAAGGAATCGCGTTGATCAACGGCACGCAGGTTACCCTGGCGATCGGCGCGTTGACGTATCTGCGCGCGCACCGCCTGGCGCGCACGGCCGATCTCATCGGCGCGATGACCGTCGATGCGCTGCTCGGCACTGACGTCGCCTTCGATCCGCGCATCCAGGCCGCGCGCCCCCATCCCGGCCAGGCGGCGTCCGCCCGCAATCTGCGCGGGCTGCTCGCCGGCAGCGGCATCAAGGCGTCGCACGCCAACTGCGGGCGCGTTCAGGATGCCTATTCGCTGCGGTGTATGCCCCAGGTGCACGGCGCGGTATACGGCGTTCTCGGTCACGTCGGCGGCGTCTTGCTCGTCGAGATGAACAGCGCGACCGATAACCCGCTGGTGTTTGCAGACGAGCATGGCACCGCGGTGCTTTCGGGCGGGAACTTCCACGCCGAGCCCGTGGCGCTGGCGCTCGACTACCTCGCGATCGCGCTCGCCGAGCTCGGTGCTCTGTCCGAGCGCCGCGTCGAGCGCATGGTGAATCCGAGCCTGTCCAGCCTGCCGGCGTTTCTGGCGGGGATTCCCGGTCTCGAATCGGGGATGATGATGGCCCAGGTGACCGCCGC
>JACPHN010000063.1 GCA_016188575.1 Candidatus Schekmanbacteria bacterium | reverse complement strand
ATGTTTCAATCCTTGTTCTTCTGGATTGAGCATAGAGGCAAGATTAAGAAAACTGGCAAGATGCTCAGGCTACATGGTTTCAATCCTTGTTCTTCTGGATTGAGCATAGAGGCCCAATGCTTCATTGGCACGAGGAAGCACTGTTGCATGTTTCAATCCTTGTTCTTCTGGATTGAGCATAGAGGCGTGCTGAAATACAGCATCCTACCATTATCTAAGCTAGTTTCAATCCTTGTTCTTCTGGATTGAGCATAGAGGCTGGTGGATTTCTCGGCCGCGAAGGCGCCAGAGAAAATGTTTCAATCCTTGTTCTTCTGGATTGAGCATAGAGGCCTCATGCGGCGCCCGAAATGGGCATCAGAGCGTCATTTCGGCGGCATTCTCGTTGCCTCTTTTTCAGCAGAATACGCCGGCAGAACGAAAAAATCCAGGCCATCGCGGACGACCTGCGCAGGTTTTTTTGGCCTGAAAGCCGCATGAGAAACGCGTTCCGATGAGGAGATGGGCGGTGGGCTCGATAAATCGGACGGAGAAATTGTCGGCGCTGCGACCGGAAGACGCGACGACTGAGAGCTCTGTGGCGCGCCCTCAGAAGGGCGTCGTTGATGGCAACGGCGTTTTCGCTGGATTCGGCGTTGTCAGCGACGTTCTTCTGGGGCGGCGAGGGCGGGGATAATGCCCCTGGCTGGTCAACATGCAACCGGTTCTCGCCGGAATTGCTGGGTAGTTCGTTTGGGCGTGCCAGGTGGGACACGCGATAAGTGGGGGGAAACGAAACGGAAAGGCGTTGCGGAGCGCATTACCAGGCCATCAGGCGTCGCTACGTGTCACAGGAGCTACGTCCGGTATTCCGGACGAGCACCGCCTCAGAAGATCGTGCACGATGCCTCCTCCACGTTTTCGGCGAAGTGAATCGCCATCCCCAGCCGCTCGTCATAATCCTTGAGGTCCTTGAGCACCGCGAGCCACTCGGTGAGCGCCGCGCCTTGGTCGCGGGCGATCCGCTCCGGCACCGCCACGCAATACTGCCGAACCAGCGCCCACAGCCGCTTCCGGTCCGCGAAGGCGAGCCGCTTGAGGAACCTCGGGTTCTGCACCCGGTCGATGAGCTGGTCAACACCTTCCGGCGCGAATCGCTCTCGCAGCCGGCACATGGCGGCGCTCATGCCCTCGGCTTCGCGCGGGACCAGCAGCTCGCGGCGCGGGGGGCCGTCGGAGTACGGCTGCAAGCCGCCAAGCTCCTTCCAATTCCCGCGCGCGGCCTCGCGAAAACGCTCCAGGCAGGCGGTGCCCTGGGATCGCTGCCACACGCGATCATAGTAGCGCGCGAGCGCTTCGCCCATCTCCTCCTCCTGGAGCTCCGGCGATGCCCCCAGCAGCGCGTCGGTCTCTTCCCTGGTCACGGCATCGCGATAGACATACGGCCGCGAGTCCTTGCCGTCGCCGCGGACGAAAGGAAAGACCGTCACGCGCGCCCGCTGCTTTTCGCCATGCCGATTCGCCCGACCCGCTACCTGTGCTACCGAGGGCAGAATGGTCGAGGCGCGGAGGATCTCGTCGAAGCTGAGATCGACGCCCGCCTCGATGACCTGGGTGCAGATGGCGATGGGACCGGATCCCGCTTTCAGCGCCGCGGCGATCTGCGCGATGGTCAGAGCCTTGTGTCCGGGGAGCATCATGGCGCTGAGAAAGAACCGCTCGCCGTCGCCATCGTCGATGCTTTCCTCGACAGCCCGCCATACCGCCACGGCATCCGCGATCGTATTCATGACGACCGCCACCGAGCGTGGTGGCCCCGAAACCGCGCCGTCGCCGCCCCGCGCCAGCCGCACGGCCTCCGCCACCTCCCGGGCGGCGAACGGCACGCTCCTCGGAAGCACCCGATAGCGCCCGGGTCGTGCCGGCGGCAGCTCCCCGGCAAGGTGAACGGGCTCGGCGCCCGCGGCCGGGGCGATGGGCGGCAGCGTGGCTGTGGCAAAGAGGACCTGACAGCTCCGCAGCTCGCAGAGTGCGGCCAGGGCACGGACGAAGGCAGCCCACACTGCGCTGTCGATAATTTGCGGCTCGTCGACGATGATGAAGGCGCGGTCGAGCGCTCCCAGGCGGAGCGTGTGTTGCGCGCGCCGCGGAAACAAGGCACGGAAGAGTTGGTTGAACGTCGTCGCCAGGACGGGAGCCTCCCAGTTGTCGAGCGGCCCCATCTCGTCGGCGACGTCCGCGGCCTCCGACGCGACCGTCAGGTGGTGGTGCTCGAACACCTCCAGGCCCGTCGCCGAGGCGATCTCGCGTGCCGCCTGCGAGAGGATGGAAAGGTAGGGCGCTACGTAAATGATCCGGTCACAGCGCCCGGCCGCCACGGCCGCCAGCGCTACCCGCAACGCCGCCAGCGTCTTGCCGTAGCCGGTCGGCAGGAGCAGGGTGAACAGGCTGGCGCCGGGGTGCCGGCGATAGCGCGCCACCGCGGCCGCCTGGAGCTCCCCGCGGGCGCCGACGAGCGCGGCGTTGGCCCCCTCCCCTAGCGCTGCCGCCGCCTTTTCACGGCACGTCGTCACGAGCGCCTCGCCGGCCTCGAGAGCCAGCTCCTGTAACAGCGGCAAGCGCGACATCTGTCCCGCGTCGCCGCGATCCGCGCGCACCAGCCGCGCGGATAATCCGGCCAGACGCAGCCCGCGCCCCGCCACCGCCAGCGCCGCCGGAGCGCGCCCCAGGTCGCGCTCGAGCACCCTGGCGCGCGTGAGCTTCTTCGCTCGCGCCCAGTCCCGCTCGCATCTGTCTAGCCAGTCGCGGCAATCCTCCGCTGTGCCCGAAAAGCCGGCAAACGCATCCGCGACCAGCCTCAGCGCTCCCGCGAGATCGAGATCGCCCACCAGGTCCCGAACCGTGATCGGGTGCGCCGTGGCCTCCCATGGCGGCAGATCCTCGAGGTTCTCGAGCACGCCATGATGGTCATAGACCGCGCGCGTCCAGTCCAGCACCAGGTCTTCGAGCGCCTCCCGTGCCGCGCGGTTGCCCTCCGCCCATACCCCAACGAGCGGCGCCGCGCAGTAGGCAAAAAGCGCCGCGCCCAGCGGCGCATGCGGCGGCCCCTTTCCCTTACCTTCCCGGATGTAGCGCTGCCAGCCTGTCGTCGCCTTTCCGGCGTCATGGAGCAATCCCGCAAGGTGGCCGAGGCGCTCGGCGGGGTCGCCGTCGCGCGACCCACACCCGGCGGCCACCGCGGTCAGGTGCTCCACCAACAGCCGCGGCCGCCCCTCCTCGGGCGGCCGCGCGATGCACTGTGCAAACGGCGTTACCACAGGCAGATCCACGTCCCGTCGCCGCCGTCGCAGAACACCCAGCTCGCGTCCGGGCTCGCTCGCGGCACGATGCGCATCGGACCGCCGGCGGACTCGAACAGGACACTCGTCGTCCCGCGGAACTTCCGGCCCGGCTCGACGCGCACGGGCACCCCCCCGACGCGGCAATACTGGTGCTCCTCGGCGCATTCCAGGCGCGCGACGGCCGCCGATGGGACGGCCGACCGGCAGGTGATCGCGCCTTGGCCTTCCGGCGCCGCTGCCATCGCCGGCCGCTCGCCTTCGGCGACGAACAGCGGAAACGTCAGGCAAAAGGCCGCGCCCAGGTAGGTATGGTAGGTGCTGCGGCTGTCGCGAATGCGCGCCGACAGCTCGTCGAGCAGCGGGCCATGGTAATGCACCCGATACCGCGGCGCGACGACCAGCTCGATGGACGTGGGCCGCGAGAAACCGGCGGCATCCCCGCCGCTCACCCACGTCTTGCCGTGCAGGCTCAGCTCCTGCGCCACGGTGCGCACGGGGGCGAGCAGCTCCAGGCCGAGCATGGCGCGCTCCGGCAGCTCCGGCAGGCCCAGGACCGAGGCAGCAAGACCGCTCAGCGCCGTGGGCGTCGGAATCGGGTAGGTGGATTGTGTGCCGAACGTGTCGGGACGGCGGAAGTGCGCAATCGCGCCACGCAGGTCGAAGCTCAGCACCCGCATGAGCGGTTATCTCCCCAGCTCCGCCGCGCTCGGGTCGCACGGCGGCCACACGCTGACTTCGGCAGGCAGCTCGCCGCGGATCGCCAGCCGCTCGTCGCGCCACACCCGCGCCCGCGCGATGCGCCCGACGTTCTTCTCGAGCACTCCCGCCAGACCGCGCACATCGAGCGACACGTCCGCGACCGACGTCGGCTGCTTGCCGCCGAGCCACGACTCTCGCCCGGGTTCGAGCGCGATTCCTTCCTCGAGGTAACCGATGCGGTCGAACGGGTCGCGGTACTCGACGTGGAGCAGCAGCAGCGGCCGCTGCAACCCGCGGCCGCGCGCCTGCCGCGCCGAGGTGCCCCGCCACAGCGCTTCGAGCAACAGCTCCAGGTCAGCCGCCGACAGCCCGGTGTCGCGGGCGATGCTGCTGCTGATCACCGCTGGCATCGCGAAGACCGCGAACGGCACCGTGTACATCGTCCAGATCGTCCCCTGCGTGCTGCCCTCCGCCTCCGCGCCCGCGTCCGCCGCCGTGTTCGTGTCCTTGGACGGCATCACCACGGTGCCCTGTGTGTACCGCGTCTCGACCGGATGCAGTGAATGCGCCCAGCCGAACTGCACCGGGCCGACCTGATTGAACGCCTTGTCGCCGACGCTGAACACGATGCCGAACGCGCGCGCGTCGAAAGCCACCGACAGGATCGACGCCTTGTCCGTGTCCTTGACGCTGCGCCCGGCGCGCGCCAGCAGGGTCTTTGCCAGGTTCTCCCGGCCGAGCAGCTTGCCGCCGTCGCTGAATTCCTTGCGCACGAACACGAAGCGGTCGCGCCCGGGACCGCCGTCGGCGTGGCGGGCGAGCACGTAATCGCGCACGTCACGCTTGATGCTCACGTCGGACAGGGAAATGCGCCCGTCCTCCTCGCCGAAGAGCCGGCGCGCGTCGCTGTCGCGCAGCGGATCGCGGTTGGGAATGCCATCCTTGACCGCCTTGATGAAAAGGATCTCGCCGGATCGCACAGTATTGTCGCTCATTTAGACTTCCTCCTTGTGCTGCGTGGATGGTTCAAGCGCATGCCCGGACCAAAAACCCGTCATGAACCCATCGCGGTCGGAGCGAACGCCGTCTGCCAGGCGGTCGAGCTCCGCCAGAATCGCGCCGACGCGGCGCCGGAAGTCCTCCGGCATCTTGATCTTGTCATGGCGCGCGGCCACGTCGAAGATGCGCGCCACGCCGCGATGCCAGACCGCCAGCGGCGACAAATCCGAGCCGAACGTCATGACGCGATGCTTGAGCAGATCGCGATCGGTAGCGTGATAATACCAGCGGCCGAAGCGCCGCAGGAGCGCGCCCGCGGCGAAGCCGATCTCCGCGGGGCTCTGGAAATGAATCTCCTCGATCGGAGCCTCGAAAACAACGGATAGCAACTCTCTCCAAGGCCGCATCGACATCGGGGTGCTCCTGGTGTTGGCGAGCTGGTTATTGTAGCGCTCGAGAAAACCGCGAAACGCGAGGAAGAAAACGACCTCCTCGGCGACCTGCGGGTTGGAATCGGGATAGTGGGCGGCGAGACCCGCGAGCCGGTGGGCGCTGTTGGCGGTCGGCCGCGCCGCGTCCATCGGGCGGCGGTGAAAGGCGGACTGCAGCCGCTCCCAGAGGTAGGCACCGCCGTAGCCGCGGCCGAGCAGGTAGGGCACCGCGCCGAAGCGGCGTTTGTAAAACGCGAGCTGCTTGTCGGATGGCTTGCGGATGATTTCGCGGGCCAGCGCCACCGCTTCGTCGCCGGTGCGGCGGGCCAGCGCCTCCAGACGCGGCATGACGGTGGGAGCGACGTCGTCGATGACCGCGCGCAGGTGAATGTCGGCACGGCTCGGATCCCCCGAATAGTAGAGGATCTTCATCCGGTATTCGGCTCTTTGGGCCGCTGCCCGCGGCAACCAACAATCAAAACCGACGATGTCGGCGAGATGATGGCCCATGCGGCCCGCGGCCGCGGCACCCTTGCCATCCTCCGCCATCATTTCCAGCGTGAGCCGGCACAGATCAGCCGCCTCCTCGGGATCTTCGGTCAGGTCGCGATGCACGGGAACCACGAAGGCGCCGCCGAGGATCTTCGGGATATCCGTGATCGATTTTTCGCCCGCGATGCGCCGGGCCTCCGGGTCGGCGACCGGCGAGAACAGCTCGCGGGTCACCTCGACGTGCACCTGGCGGGACAGCTTGGAGAATACGGAGGCGCCCGCGGTCAACGCGCGGTAGCACGCGTCGTCGAGCGCGACCATCTCGACCATCCGATCCTTGTCGCCCGCGTGCGGCAGCGGGCAGGTCCAGGTCGGCGTGAGCCACGGCCAGGCCTTGTTGTACGCCGAGACCACAGGGCCCGGCCCGCCGCAAATCGAGCACCTGCCGTCCCGCGCTCCGGCCGATCGCCCTTCCTCGATCTTGCCCTCCCAGAGGCGTTCGCCGAACACCTCCGCGCGCGGCAGGATCTGTTCCCCCGGGCGCTTCGCGCTGCGGCCGATCGCCCGGTCCGATGAGGTGCCGGGCGCGTACCGGTACGGGTCCGCCTCGCCGCACCGCGCCAGCACCAGCACGCCCAGCACCTTTTGCTTTGAGTCGAGCGCGAGCCGCTTCGCCTCCGCGTGCAGGCCTTCCGCCGCGGCGTGCAGCACCGCCGGTGCCAGGGTCAGCCCCTGCGTTCGCTTTACGCGTCCCGCCAGAAACTCCGCCGCCTTGCCCGCGCCCTCGGCGAAACCGCGGACGTGCGCCTCATACAGCGGGTAGGCGGGCAAACCGTAGCGCCCCTGCGGCACCAGCGGATTGCCTCCCCTCGGCAGCACAATTGGCGCCCCGGCCGCCCGCTCCACGTCGACGCGGAGCTCCGTCTTCTTCGGCTTGTCCGGCACCGGCACCTCGTCCCCCCACCGTTGCACCGGCAACACCACCGGCAAACCGGCCTCGCCACCGCCGTCTCCAAGCTCGACGACGAAAACATTCTGATAAAAGTTCTTCGTGGTCGTCTCGCTCACGTCGGTGAGCATCTCCACCAGCACCCGCGCTTCCAGCTCCCCGGCCAGCAGCGCGCGCCCGAGCCGTATCAGGTCCTCAATAATCACCGTTCCATCGCTCCACAATGCCGAAGCCTCGCGACACGGATTTGCCGATACCGAGGCGGTCGGGAATAGAGAAGTTGAGAGAGAAGCTGCCGCGAAAGCCCAGCATCGAAACGCCCTTGAGGCGGCAGGGCAGCGCGTGCAGCGCCCGGCAGTCGGCGGCAAGCCGCGTCGCCACCCGATGCCCGAAGCTCTTGGCGAGCGACAGGCAGTTGCCGATCAGCACGCGCCGCAGGAGCTGCTCGCGCACCTCCTCGTTGGTGGTGCAGGCATAGGCGAAGTGGTTGTCCTGGTTCAGGCCGAGCCAGGGGCTGCGGAAGGTGTAGCGCAGCGGCTGCTCCAGGGCGCCGATGGCGGCGCGCCGCCGGTTCAGCGTCGCCTCGAGAATCGGCAGCAGCTCGTCGCCGAGGCGCGCGACGTCGCACCGTGACCACACGTCCACGACGATCGGCACGCCCTCGCCGATGCCGACGAGCAGCGCTTCCTCGGCCACCACCTTGAGCTGCACGCGCGGGTAATCGTAGCGCAGCCCGCCCGCCGCGTTGTGGTTGTGCAGCAGCTCGGCCTCGCTGAACGCGGTCCCGAGGTAGCCCCTGAGCTTCGGCGTCTCGCTCGGGAGCAGCACGCGCGGAAAGCGCAACCGCGCCTCGGCGATCTCCAGGTAGGTCAGCTCTTCCACCGGATCGCGCCGCGGGTGCTCCCCCACCGCGCAGCGGTTGGGGGGTGGGGAAGCGGTGCTTTTGCCTTCGTTACGCGTACTCATAGCCGTCCGCCCTCTGGAGGAGCGCAAGGTACTTCGGATGGACGTCGAACCTGGCGAGCTTGAAGCTCGGGCGGTGCCGGATCGCGATCCGGCCGACATGGATGCCCCGATACTTCCCGACCGGAATCACCGCACGTACCAGGTCTCCGGTCGCAAACCCGAGGAAGCGCTTGGCTCGAGGCGCGTGCCGAATCGGGAACCCATGGGCGTCTGTCCCGCACCGCTTGCGTGTCCCGTGGCCTCTCGCCCGGATCCGCAGGATCGTCATCCCCGGGTCGAGCCTGACGCGATGTGCCGTCTCCCCGACGCACGCCGCGTCGATCCAGTGGCGCTTCGGGTACCCCTGGGTCGTTCGGTTCATCTTCGTCCGCCCGCCCGTCCGGAACCCGACTGGGATCCCCAGGGTCTTCAGTCGGTCCCCGATGGCGTATCGGGTCGCATTGATCGCCGCCGCGTCCCGGAGGCTCGGGTGTTTGCCAACGGCGACCTTCGTCGCATAAGCCCGGCGGACGCGATCGAGCTTCGTCGGGCTCCCTGCGAGGGCCTCGGCCCATTCGGTCGCCGTTCGGTTGCCCTTGGCCTGGTTGCACGCCCGGCAGGCCGTCACGAGATTGGCGACGCGGTCGCTTCCGCCCCGGGCCTTCGGGATCCCGTGCTCGAGCTCGAGCACGGGAACTCCCGACTCGCCCCCGCAGTACCGACACCGGTGGCCGTCCCGGTGGAAGACGTACTCGCGGAGCTCCCATCCGAAGAGCGTGCCGCGCTGAAACTCGACGCCCTCGAGGTCGTAGCCGACCGACAGGACGTGCGTATCGAACCGCGCGGTCTCGACCTCAACCGCCGTGACCGGCGTAAAGCGAGCGAGCCGCCGCGCCCAGGTCTCGACCTGGCGGACCCGGCTCTCGAGTGACGGAGGGAGCCAGCCTTCGGGCCGCCGCCGGTTCAGGAACCGGGGCGCTCGGTGCCGGACCTTCCGGTATCGTCGCCCCTGCCGGAGCGCCCGGCGCTTCGTCATGGCGTCGCGGATCTCTCCGCTCCGATGGGTGATCTCGGCGGCCAAGACGACCTTCCGGCCTCGCTTGCCCCGAGCGACGAGGGCGATGCCCGTCGTCTTCGATCCGGGATCGAGCTTCACTTCGATGGGCTGGGTCTCTCCTCCGACTCGCTCTCGAAGAATGATCGTGAACGGCTCGCGACGGAAGACCGCCGCCTTGCCGTCGCGGAGGAGCCGTCTCACCCGCGCCGGGTGGCACGGCATGAGCGGCTTGCGCTCGCTGTCGAGGACCAACGCCCGATTGACCATTCGCTTCCTCCTGTCCCCCGAAGGGGCCCTGTTACCTTGGGTTCTCGCCCCCGAAGGGGCGGTAACGTGCGCCTCGCCGATGTCGGACAGGCTTGAGTACCCCGGACCTTCGCGGTGGTCTCCTTGGCCGCTCATGATCCGGGGCGACAGGGCCGGGAGCTGGCGCTCGCACTCCCGGGTGTCGTCACCCGCCCGACGTAGCCCGTTGAAGATCAGCTCATCACTTCTCCTCCTGGCTGGGGCTGGTCACCTCGGAGCCCGGGGGATTGCTCCCCCAAGCTCCATCCATACCGCCTTTCGGCGGTTGGATGGAGAAGGTGACGGTTGCCTCACTGCACGCAAAGGTTGCGGTAGGTACAGTCCTCGCAACGCGCTGCGCACCGCGTCGCCTGCGGGAACGCCCCCTGTTGGATGATAGCGAACACCTCGTCGACCGCCTGCCGCGCCGCCGCGAAGTCGTCCGCGGTGAACGGGATCTCCTCGATCTTGTGCTCCGAGCGCACATAACAAAGGTAGCCGGCGCGCACGTCGCGCCCGAAAACGTCGCGGATCAACAGCCCGTAGAGCACCGACTGCATCTTGCGGTTTTCGTACAGGTGGCCGGTGTCTTCGGCGAACTTGTAGTCGAGCGGCGCCATGGTGCCGTCGGCGAGCTCCAGCACCTCGTCGACGATGCCCTTGACCCGGAGCTCGGCCGAGGACATCTCCACCGCATGCCGGCGCGCGACCACGCCGAGCCGGCGGCGCAGATAGTGCGGGTTCACCTTCTCGCGCTCGTGATGCACCTCCCGCCCTTTCATGACCTTGAAGCGTAGCTCTTCGCGCTGCGGCACAGCCAGAACGAGCTCAAAGTAGGTGAACCGCGGGCAGTAGAGGTATTCTACGATGTGGCTCGGGGAAATGTAGACGTCCATCGCGCCCGCGCGGCTCAGATGATCTTGGTGAGGATCTCGTCGGCGACGAGCTGCCGGTCGAAACCCTGGCCGTGGATGCGGACGCGCTTGAAATCCTCGCGACACATAGGGAAGACGTAGAAGGAATCGGCCGCGGCGTCGAGGATTTCCTTGGAGAACAGCAGGATCTCGTCGACCTGGTTGCGATCGATGTCGCCGAGGAAGACGCTCTTTTGCACGCGGTAGAGCCCGTAGTCGAGGCAAGCTTTGGCGATGCGTGTGCGCGTCTTGTCGGCAGAGATGTCGTAGATGACCCACGTCAGCACAGTCACGCCTCCTTGTTGTTGCCCGGGAGAAGATTGTGCCACGCCCAAGCGCAGTTTACAAGGTGCAAGCGATTGACGCAGATCGGCTTCAAATGCTTGCGCCCCGTCAACCAGCGCTCCGTCGACCCGCGCCCCGTCGACCCGCGCCCCGTCGACCCGCGCCCCGTCGACCCGCGCCCCGTCGACCAGCGCCCCTCTCAGCTCGCGCCCGGCTCGGCGTCTTCTTTCCACAGCTCGCGGGTCTCGACGATCGTCGGCAAGTCGCGGCGCCCGATCAGCGCATTGGCCAGCGCGTGCGCCTCGAGCTGGACGACGTGGCGTTGTTTGACGTTACGCCGCTTGCGTTTGTCTGCCTGGACCCCGTAGCGCACGGCGCGGTCGAGCCGCTGGTTGAGCGACTCGATCAGCGCCGCCTTGCCGTCCTTGCTGATGGTGACGCCTGCCGGAATCTCCGCGAAGTAGGACTGGTGAGCGCGCCGGCCCGTAAACATCAGGACGGCGGTGCGCTCGCCGATGATGCGGAACGGCTCGATGAGATCGAAGACGAGCGACTGCTTGTTGTAGTTGTCGGTGTGCAGGAAGCCGACGAAGGGGTCGAGGCCGGCGACGATGCAGGCGCGCTCGACCATGCTGTAGAGGACACCGTAGGCGTAGTTGAGGGTGGCGTTGAAGGGGTCCTTGGCGGGGTGGCGACTGCGCGTGGAGAAGGCGTAGGGTTCCGGCATGAGCGCCCCCAGACACTGGAAATAGGCGCGGGCGGCGCTCCCCTCGATACCCATGATCGTGCCGCGGAGCTCGTCGATCCCGCCGGTCAGCGCGCCGAGCTTACGGCGGCTGTCGCGCAGCGTCTCCACGGCGGCGGCGAACAGCTCATCCGTGCCCGGGCGCCGCCGCCACAGCTCGTCAAGAAACTCCTCCTGGTTCCGCAGCTTGGTGACGATCCAGTCGCGCACCAGGGCCAACCCCTCGGGCTCGCGGGCGATCTCGATCTGGCGCCTGCGGATCGCCGCCGTGCTGCCCAGTCGCGGCAACCATACGCGCCCATAGGGATCGCCGTACTTGTCCAGAAAGATGACGTCGATGTTGTGCTGGCTCGCGAGCTCGATGGCATCGGTGGAGAAGCACGCCGCGGTGGCGATCAGAATGCTCTGCACTTTCTTCGCCGAGACTGCCAGCGAGCGCTCGCCGGCCTGGATCACGAAGCGGTCTCCGGTCTTGCGAAGGCTCGCGCCAAAGGTGTTGATGACGAGCTGCATGGGACGCCTCCGGGCCTCTGATTTTCGAGCTGGTGGGATCGCTGCGGCCAGAGGATCGCAGCGATTTCGCCGCCCGTCAAGGCGTGATGCATATGTGAATCCACCTCCTGTGCGCCTGCGAATTGCGCGGAAAGCGCATCACGAAGACACCCCACCTGACCTCTCCCCGCACCCGGGCGGAGGTGAGCAGGTGCGATTCAGCAACGGTGTGGCTACCGCAAACCGTGCGGCGGAGTGCTATAGTCAGCGACAACAACCGCGCCCCGCCGCCCTCGGCGGGGCTCCGGAGGGAGCTGCCGGAATGCTACGCAAGAGCGATCTCTCAGCCTTCTTCGCCCCCCGCGCGGTGGCGGTATACGGGGCGTCCCAGGCGGCGCACAAGGTCGGCGCCGAGGTTTTTGCCAGCCTCGTGGCCGGCGGGTTTGCCGGCGAGCTCATTCCGCTCAATCCCGTCGCGCAAACCATCTGCGGGCGACCCACTCGCGCGTCGCTGTCCGCATCCGGCGAAAAGGTGGATCTGGCGGTCGTCGCCGTGCCGCGGGAGCGCGCGGAAGAGGCGGTGCAGGACGCGCTCGGCGCCCAGGCCAGGGCGATCGTGGTGTTGAGCGCGGGGTTTCGCGAGGCCGGCGAGGCGGGGATCGCCGCGGAGGAGCGCTTGCGCGCGCTGTGTCATCGCCACGGTGCCCGCCTGCTCGGCCCCAATTGCCTTGGCGTGATCAACACGCAAAACCGCATGTGCGCCGCCTTTTCGCTCGGCTGCCCGGCGGCGGGGCGGATCAGCCTGGTATCGCAGTCGGGCGCGCTGTGCACCGCCATCGTGGAGGAGGCTCACGGCCGCGGCATTGGTTTCGCCAAGATCGTCAGCCTGGGCAACAAGGCGGACCTCACCGAAATCGACGTGCTCGGCTACCTGGCCGAGGACGAGCCCACCGGCGCCATTGCATGCTACCTCGAGCACATCGACAATGGAGCGGCGTTCCTGGAAGTCGCCCAGTACGTGTCGGAACGTAAACCGCTGATCGTCTTCAAGTCCGGGACCTCGGAAGCGGGGAGTCGCGCTGCGATGTCCCACACCGGTAGCCTCGCCGGGTCCGAGAGCACCTACGCCGCGGCCTTTCGCCGCGCCGGGGCGATACGCGCTCGCCGCATCGAAGAGTTGCTCGATATTCCCCTGGCGATGACCCGACAACCCCTGCCGGCAGGCCCGCGCGTGGCCATCATCAGCAACGCGGGTGGTCCCGGAATTATTGCCGCTGACGCGCTCGCGGAGCAAAACCTCGTGGTGGCGGCACTGACCGGAGCGACGAGCGCCGCATTGCGGGCCAGGCTGCCGCGCGGAGGCGCAGTCACCGGCGCCGCCGCCGCCGCTGCCGGCACCCGCACCCCCGTCGACGTGCTCGGCGACGCGGACCCGGAGCGCTATGCCGAGGCGGTGCGCGCCGCCGTGAGCGACCGCGACGTGGACGGGGTATTGGTCGTGCTGGCACCCCAGGCCATGACGCGGCCGGAGGAAACCGCCGCGCGCATCGCGTCGGCTGCGTGCGCCGCGAAACCGATCTATGCGGCGTTTCTCGGCGGCGCGTCGGTGCGCCGTGGCCAGGAAACGCTGCGGCAGGCGGGCGTCGCCGACTTCTGCTCACCCGAGCGGGCGGCGCTGGCGTTCTCGGCGGCGTGGCAGTACGCCTCCTGGCGCGGCCGCCCGCCGCGCGAGGTGCGCCGCTTTCCCGTGAACCGCCGCGGCGCTGAACGGGTCCTGCGGCGCCTCGAGCGCGCCCACAGGTCTCTGGTCAGCGAGCCCGACGCCAAGCGGATGCTGCGCTGTTATGGCTTCTCGGTGCCCGAAGGGTTTCTCGCCGACAGCGCCGACGAGGCCGTCGCCGTCGCCGAGACGTTGGGGTTTCCGGTTGCAGTCAAGATGAGCTCGCCCGACCTTGCGCACAAGACCGACGTCGGCGGCGTCCGCCTGTCGATCGCCACGCCGCAGGCGGTCCGGGATACCTACGATCTGTTCGCGTTGCGCATGCGCGCGATGTGGCCCGAGGCGCCGGCAGACACGGTCTACGTGGAGCGGATGTGCCCTCCGGGCCAGGAGCTCGTGGTGGGCGTCGTCCGCGACCCGCGCTTCGGCCCGGTGCTCATGTTCGGCCTTGGCGGTATTTTCGTCGAGGCGCTCAGAGACGTCACGTTCAGTCTCGGTCCGATCACGGCCGACGAGGCCCGGGACATGATTCGTTCGACGCGGGCATGGGACCGCATGCAGGGAGCGCGCGGCGGCGCCCTCGCGAACACTGCCGCAGTCGCCGAGGCGCTGCAGCGGCTCAGCCAGATCGCCGCGGACTTCCCCGAGCTCGCGGAAATCGAGATCAATCCCCTGATCGTGGGAGGCGCCGGCCAGCCCGCCTGGGTAGTAGACGCGCGCATGACCGTGAGCCGCCCGGAGACGCCGCCGTGAGATCGCACCGCAGCGAACCGTTCGACCCGGACTGGGAGCGGCGGTGCGGCGACCGCATTCGCACCGCTGCGGAGGCCGTCGCCGTCATTCGCTCCGGCCAGCGGGTTTTCCTCGGAACCGGGTGCGGAGAGCCAGCGGGGCTGGTCGGCGCCCTGGCGAGCCGCCGGCACGAGCTCGCGGACGTTACCGTGGTGCAGCTCTTGAGCACCGCGGTGGCGCCGCACGCGGATCCGGAGTGCCTGGGATCGTTTCTGCTGCAGAGCTTCTTCATTACGGACAGTATCCGCGCCGCGCTCCACGAGGGACGGGGCGATTACGTGCCGATCTCGCTGTCCGAAATCCCGCGCCTTTTCGATAGTGGCCAGATCGCGCTCGACGCGGCGCTCATTCAGGTGACGCCGCCCGACTCCCGGGGCTGGTGCAGCCTCGGGGTTTCCGTCGACATCGTCAAGGCCGCCGCCGCGAACGCCCGCCTGGTCATCGCGGAGGTCAACCAGCGCCTGCCGCGGGCGCTCGGGGACGCCTTCGTTCAGCTCGATGACATCGACATTCTCGTGCCCGTCGACCGGCCGCTCGTGGAGGTCGCGCGCCAGCCGCTCGGCGAGGCCGCGGAGCGGGTGGCCAGTAACGCCGCGGCGCTGATCCCCAACGGCGCGACCCTCGAGGTCGGCATCGCCCGCATTCCGCACGCGATCCTCAAGCACCTTGGCAGCCGCAAGGATCTGGGCATTCACACCGAAATGCTCAGCGATGCTGTCGCCGACCTGGTGGCGACCGGCGCGGTCACCGGTAAGCGCAAGGCCATCGATTCCGGCCTCATCGTCGCCAGCTTCGCGGTCGGCTCGCAGCGGCTCTTCGACTGGTTGCACAACAACCCGGCGATCTCGTTCCGCCCCACCGCCTACGTGAACGATCCCGCGACCATCGCCAGAAACCCGTGCGTGTGCGCGATCAATGCGGCGTTGCAGGTCGACCTGACCGGACAGGTGTGCGCCGACTCGCTCGGAGATGCGTTTTACGCCGGCGTGGGCGGGCAGGTGGACTTCAGTCGCGGCGCCGCGGCGTCGCCGGGCGGGCGAGCGATCATCGCGCTGCCTTCGACCGCCAGGCAGGGGTCGGTATCCCGTATCGTCACCCACCTCAGCGCCGGCGCGGGCGTGGTCATGACGCGCGGCGACGTTCATTACGTGGTCACCGAGCACGGTGCGGCATACCTGCACGGCAAGACCGTGCAGGAGCGCGCCATGTCGCTGATCGCCATCGCCGATCCCGTTTTCCGGCAGCAGCTTCTCGACGAAGCGATCGCCGCCGGCTTCGTGCGCACCCGGCTCGACGCGCACGGCCGCCACGTCGTCGTCGGCCCCTCCGACCAGCGCGCGTCGCTGCGCCTCTCGGACGGCACGCTCATCGACTTTCGACCGATCCATCCGACCGACGAGCCGAACATGCGGGACATGTTTTACGCGCTGTCGCCGCAGACGATTACCTACCGCTTCTTTGCGCCGCTGCGCACGTTCCCGCACCGTTCGATCGACCGCTTCCTGTATGTGGACCACCGCGGGGACGTCGCCATCGTCGGCGTCGTCCCCGCGGCGCACGGCGACGAGATCATCGCGATCGGGCGCTACTGCCTGGAACCGGGCACCAACCACGCCGAAGTGGCCTTTCTGGTGCGCGACGACTGGCAGGGAAAGGGCATTGGCTCGTTCTTGCTGCGCCATTTGACGACCATTGCGCGCCGCCACGGCATCGGCGGGTTCACTGCCTCGGTTCTGGGCGACAACCGGCCGATGCAGCGGGTTTTCGAAAACAGCGGCCTGAGCGTGCGCGCCCGTTGCGAGGAAGGCGTGCTGGAATATCAGCTCGATTTCACCTGAGCGGACTACGTCGAGAGCAGCTCGCTGGCACCGAAGCGCATGGCGGCGGCCTCCTGAACGTCTTCGCGGGAGATGGCGTCGCGGTCGCCGAGATCCGCGAGCGTTCGCGCCAGGCGGGCGATGCGGACAATGCCGCGAGGCGAGCACATCTGGGCGGCGCCGCGGAGCTCGTCGAACAGCCACGTCTGTTCGCGCGGGCCGAACCCGCCGGCGGCTTCGAGCGCCGCGGCGGGAAGCTCGGCGTTGGTCGTGACCCCGGGCAGCTCCGCGTAGCGCCGTCGCTGGCGCTCGCGGGCGGCGATGACGAGAGCGCGGGCGGCGGCACTGCCTGGCCCGTGGCAGTCGGCGAAAAAGAGGTCCGGGCTGATGGGCGCCATGCCGATGAGCGCGTCGAAGCGGTCGAGGAGAGGGCCTGAGACGCGCGCCTGATAGCGGCGCGTGTCCCCGGGAAGACAGCGGCATTCCCCGGCGCCGGTGCCGCCGGTCGCGGCGTGCTGCCGGCCGCCGCGGCCGGCATAGCTACCGCAGGGGCACGGGTTCATGGCGGCGACCAGGGAGCAGCGCGCCGGCAAGGTGAGCGCTCTGCGAGCGCGCGCCAGCCGCAGCGCGCCGTCCTCGAGCGGGGCGCGCATCGCTTCCAGGACGTTGCGGTGAAACTCCGCGAGCTCGTCGAGAAAGAGCACACCGCGGTGCGCCAGGGTCAGCTCGCCGGGCCGCAGCTCAGGGCCGCCGCCGACCATGGCCGCGTCGCTGGAGCTATGGTGCGGCGCGCGGAAAGGTCGCCTCCGCACCCGGGAGCAGCCCCGCGGCAGCAGGCCCGCGGCCGAATAAACGGCGGTTACCTCCAGCGACTCTTCTGCGGTCAACGGCGGCAATATGCCCGGAATACAGCTCGCCAAAAGCGACTTGCCGGTGCCGGGGGGACCGCACAGCAGGACGTTGTGGCCGCCCGCGGCCAGGGCCATCACCGCGCGCTTGCCCTCCGACTGGCCGCGGACGGCGCTCAGGTCGGCTCCCGGCGGGACGGAGTCGTCCTCCGCCGGCTCGGCCGGCTCTGCCAGCGGCAGGCGGCTGCCGCCGACGAAGTGCGAGACGATCTCGCCCAAGGTGGCCGCGCGCCGGATGCTCAGGCCCCGCAGCGCCACAGCTTCGGAGCTGTTCGCGCTCGGGACGATCAGTTCCTTGCCGAGCTCGCGGGCCAGCAGCGCGCGCGGGAGCACGCCGCGCACCGGGCGCAACTGGCCGTCCAGGGACAGCTCCCCGACGACCATGGCGCTCGCGCTGAGGTCCGGGTCGAACGCGCCATCGGCGGCCACGATCCCCAGGGCGATGGCGAGATCGAGGTCAGTGCCGTCCTTGGGGTGGTTTGCCGGGGCGAGGTTGACGGTGATGCGGCGGGCGGGAAAGTTGTATCCGGCGCTGGTGATCGCGGCGCGGACGCGCTCGCGGCTCTCGCGCACCGCGGCGTCCGGGAGGCCGACGATGTTGAGGGCGGGCAGGCCGCTGCGGATATCGGTTTCGACGCGCACGGGCCAGGCTTCCACGCCTTGAAGACAACTGCTTTCGATGACGGAAAACATGGGGGTTGCTCCTGTTGTTGGGGTCTCCGGCGGCGGATATGCAATGCTTGTGCCAACGACGGCGCCTCCCGCGTGAGGTCGCCGGTGGCATCGCGCCGCCTGTTCTCGTCATTCTCCCGCGGGCGCGCTCGCACCGCTCGGGCGCGGGATGGTAACCGCAGTTGCACCAGGTAACCTTCGAGCGTCTGGTTTGGTGATCCCAAACAATGGGCAGCACGCGTTTCAGGCCGGGGTTCCGGACGGCCCGTCGCAAGTCCTTGGGCGCATCTCGGAGATGACGGGCTGCTACAAGCGAAGGAGGCGAATCTGGCGGCCGGGGTGCTCGATGCGGGCCAGGGAAGCTCGGTCGGGCAGCGCCGGAGCCTGTTCGCGGCGGCCGAAGACGACGAGCGTGCCTTCGTCCAGCCCCAGGCGCGCGAGGTAGCCCGAGAGCTGTGCGCGTCCCTGGCGGAGGGGATCGGGCCTGTTGGAGCGCCAGACCTTGATCTCGATTGCGTCTCGCTGCTCTCCGCCCGGGTGTCTGAAGCGGATCAGCAGGTCCATGCGGCCGCTCCCGACCGCATACTCCCGCGCGACCAATTCCGTACGCGTTCCTCTCGGAGTCGCACGGCGAGGGAATCCAGGTGGGTGTCTCGACGCTCGATCAGCACCTCCTGGGCGCCATGGCCATGCCACCGAGGGCAGTGGAGAGGACGGTCTGAATTTTGATTGCAGGTGCCTGTCGGGCCGTCCGGACAGGCACCTGCAATCGTGACATGAGCCCCTCCGGGCGTCGGATGTGGCACCTGCAAGGACTGCAAGGACCCCTCGGCGCGGGCCAGGGGCCACAGGTAACGATGACCGATGCCACTCGGCGCGCTTGCTCGTATGCCTGCAACCCTTGCAGGTGCCTGTCGGGCCGTCCGGACAGGCGACGGCAATCGTGACAGATGCCCCTCGGAACGACGGATGAGGCACCTGCAAGGGTGACCTGTGCCCCTCGGCTCGGGCGAACAGGGACCTGCAACGTTTTTTTTGCCTCTCAGGCAGGTTTGCTCTCGTCCGGCTCGTCCTCGTCGTCAGGGTCGTTGCCGCCCCGCGATCCCGAAACGACGGCGGGGAAGACGATGTCCTGCCGCGCCCTATCCTTCGGGAAGGCACCCCGGACCGCTCCCATGATCCGCTCGACGGCCAGCTCGTGCTCGTCCCGCAGCGCTAGCTCCGTCGTGAAGGCGTCGTAGCTCGCCCGGCGCGCCGACTGGTAGGTGTCGAGCGCCTGCAGGAGGCGTCCATGAACCGCTTCCAGCCTCGACTTCCACTCATCCCCAAGCGCGGCCATCCCCTCGCGGCTGCTCTTGGTGAGGCGGTCGATCAGGTCTGCAACAGGTTGCGGCTGACTGCTGCCAGCAGGGTCGACGACGGGGCCAATGCCTACGGGAAACAGCGCCTCGGCGAGTGGGCCCCGCCGTCCCCCGTCGGCCGCTTCGGCCGCTCGGAGGAGCTTTCGGACCTCTTGCTCGGCCTGAAACTCCGCGATCCGCAGGGCGGCGCGCGCCTTGCGGAAAGGTTTCTGCGTGCTCATGCGCGCGAGGTAGGCCTGCTGCAACCGGTCGTTGAGCTGCTCGAAGGCAGCCGCCAGCGGCGTTGTCTGGGGGAACGCAGCAAGTCCTTCGACAAGCTCGATCCCAAAGTTCACCCGGATAGTGGATCCCGCACCCGATCGGTACTTCCGCATGATTATCCTCCTTCCTGCTTCGGTTCGCGATCACTATGGACGATACCGGAAAAGCCGGGCGTCGGCAAGCTGCCGGCATCCTTGTTGGTCCCCGCTCCCATTTACCGGCCCCGATGACTCACCACCGATTGACGGGATAAGGCCAACGGGCTACTCTAGCGTGCCGGCGGTAGCGCTCCCGCGCAAGAAAACACCGAGCTTCCTTTCCGGTCGCTCCGCCGCTCGCCCGCCGACACGCGCAATCGTGATCGGCAGCGGGCCCTTTCCCGAAGGCGGTCCCGGAGAGCCCGGGATTTGGTGAACCTTGAGCTCGACTTCAGGAGGCCACACTCACGTGCCGCGCGTTCCTTCCTTTCTCAAGCGATTCGGGAGCCTGCTCGCAGTAGGGCTTCTGGCGGCGCCCGCGCACGCCAGTGAAGCCGACATCGTGCTCCCCGACCTCTCGCAAACGAGCTTCAACCTGTTCGGCTTCCTCATTCCCGCTACCGGCCTCCTGTCTGCAGGGCTCGTCGTCTGCATTCTCGGCGGACTCTTCGGGCTCATGCAGTACTCCGAGGTCAAGAAGCTGCCGGCGCATCAAGCGATGCTGGACATCTCGGAGCTCATTTACGAGACCTGCAAGTCGTACATGTTGCAGCAAGGGCGCTTTCTGGTAATCCTCGAAATCTTCATTGGCAGCATCATCTTCTATTACTTCTTCTTCCTGGCGCACATGAGCTTGCCCCAGGTGCTGCTGGTGCTGATGATGTCCGTGATCGGCATCCTGGGATCCTATGGCGTTGCCTGGTTCGGCATTCGCATCAACACGCTGGCCAACTCGCGCACGGCCTTCGCCAGCCTGCGCGGCCGCCCCTGGGGAGTCTACGAGGTGCCGCTGCGGGCCGGTATGAGTATCGGGACCCTGCTCATCAGCGTCGAGCTCATCATGATGCTGCTCATTCTGCTGGTGGTTCCGCGCGAGCATGCGGGAGCCTGCTTCATCGGCTTCGCCATCGGCGAGTCGCTGGGGGCGAGCGCGTTACGCATCTGCGGCGGCATCTTCACCAAGATCGCCGATATCGGCTCGGATCTGATGAAGATCGTCTTCAACATCAAGGAAGACGATGCGCGCAACCCGGGTGTCATCGCCGACTGCACGGGTGACAACGCCGGTGACTCGGTCGGCCCAACGGCGGATGGCTTTGAGACCTACGGGGTGACGGGCGTGGCGCTGATCACCTTCATCGCGCTCGCGGTGGCCGCGGAGGTCCAGCCGGAGCTGCTGACGTGGATTTTCGTGATGCGCATCATGATGATCATCACCTCCGTCGGATCCTACTACTTGACGCAGGCAGTCGCGGCGCCGCGCTTTCGCGAGGCGATCAAGATGGACTTCGAGCTGCCTCTTACCTGGCTGGTGCGGGTGACCTCGGCGCTTTCGATCCTGCTGACTTATGGCGTTTCCTACGAGATGCTGTCCGCACTCGGCGACGGCACGCTGTGGTGGAAGCTCGCGACGATCATAAGCTGCGGCACGCTGGCCGGCGCGGTCATTCCGGAGCTCACCAAGATCTTCACTTCGCCGAAAAGCGGTCACGTGGCGGAGATCGTGGATTCCGGCCGCGAGGGCGGCGCCTCGCTCACGGTGCTCTCGGGCCTGGTGGCGGGCAACTTTTCCGCCTTTTGGATGGGAATCACCGTGGTCGGCCTCATGGGCGTCGCCTACGGCATCAGCACGCTGGGCCTCGGCCAGGTCATGGCATATGAAACGGTGTTTGCGTTTGGTCTGGTGGCGTTCGGCTTTCTGGGCATGGGTCCGGTCACGATCGCGGTCGACTCCTATGGCCCCGTGACTGACAATGCCCAGTCGGTCTACGAGCTCAGCCTCATCGAGAGCATCCCGAACGTCGAGGAGGAGATCCAGCAAAAGTTCGGCTTCAAACCCGACTTCACGCGCGCGAAGCAATATCTGGAGGAGAACGACGGCGCGGGAAACACCTTCAAGGCGACGGCAAAGCCCGTGCTGATCGGCACCGCGGTGGTTGGCGCGACCACGATGATCTTCTCGATCATTCTGTTGATCAAGGGTGTGCCTCAGTACGCGAACATGGCGCTGGAAATCATCGACCCGCACGTGCTGCTCGGGCTCATTACCGGCGGTGCCGTGGTGTACTGGTTCACGGGCGCGTCGATGCAGGCGGTGACGACCGGTGCCTTCCGTGCAGTCGAGTTCATCAAGGCCAACATCAAGCTGGATGCCGGCTGCGAGAAGGCGAGCACCGAGACGAGCCGGAAGGTCGTCGAAATCTGCACGAAGTACGCGCAGGCCGGGATGATCAACATTTTCCTCACGGTTTTCTTTATCACGCTCGCGTTCGCCTGTTACGACCCGTTTTTCTTCGTCGGCTACCTGATCTCGATCGCCATTTTTGGCCTTTACCAGGCAATCTTCATGGCGAACGCGGGCGGCGCCTGGGACAACGCCAAGAAGGTGGTCGAGGTGGACTTGAAGGAAAAAGGCACGCCGCTGCATGCCGCGACAGTGGTCGGTGACACGGTCGGAGATCCGTTCAAGGACACCTCGTCGGTGGCGCTCAACCCGATCATCAAGTTCACGACGCTATTCGGGCTGCTCGCCGTGGAGATGGCCGTCAAGCTGATCGAAACCGACCAGCGCCACGTCGCGTACGTCATGTCCGGAGCGTTTCTGCTGGTCGCGCTGTATTTCGTGTGGCGGTCCTTCTACGGAATGCGGATTCGGGCGGCGCGCTGATCCCCTTCCCCCCACCCTGCCCTCCCCGCGCGAGCGGGGGAGGGCATGTGGTGCCGGGTTGGCGCGCGGTCGCGCGCGACGCGAGCGGTGCGCGTTGAGGGCGCGGCGGAGTCGGGCTAGGATGCGCGCACACACAGGCAGCCTGGACCAGAGCCCCGAGGAACAATCTTGCGCACCGAACACAAGGAACAGGTACTCAGCGAAGTCATCGGTCGGATCGTCGAACGGGTCGTCCGCGGCGCGAACCACCCACTCGGGCCAATTCCGGCCTACACCCCGAGCATGGCTCAAAGTGGCGGCGGTGCCCCGGCCGCCGGAGCGCGCCGCGACTCCGACGCGGAGCAAGCAGAGCTCGTGCTGCTCGACACGCTCTACCACGAGCGACAGCGCCTCGAGCGCGATCCCGGCGCGCCTTCCGCGCGGCGCGACCGGGTCTTCTGGGAGGAGATCTCACGGGCGCTCCCGCGGCACGCCGAAGCGGAGCGGCTGGAGCTGACGCGCCGCATCGTCGCGCATTTCGCCGGCGAGATCATCGGCCATTTCAGCCCCACCGTCTACCAGCTCACGACCCGGGTCGTGCCCCCCGCGCTATCCCTGCTGCTGCACGCGCTCAGCCCGCGGCGGCTGTTTTCATCCTTCCCGGAGCTGCAGGACCTCACGAGCCGGCTCGTGATTCGCGGCGAGTCGGAGCAACTGCGGGGGCTGCGCGCGCGCGGCACTGTCGTGCTCGCTCCGACCCACCTCTCCAACCTCGATTCCCTGGCCGTCGGCTGGGCGCTGCACTTTCTGGGGCTGCCGCCGTTTACCTACGGAGCGGGCTTGAACCTGTTCATCAACCCGCTGACGAGCTTTTTTATGCACCACCTGGGCGCCTACACCGTCGACCGCAAGAAGACCGCGCCGCTCTACAAGGAATCGCTCAAAGAGTATGCGACGGTGACCATGGAGCTCGGCTACGACAACCTGTTCTTCCCTGGCGGGACGCGCTCGCGCAGTGGCGCGGTCGAGCGGCACCTGAAGCTCGGGCTGCTCGGCGCCGGGCTGCGTGCCTACATCAACAACCTCAAGCGCGGCAAGGACCGCCCCAACATCTACGTCGTGCCCTGCACGTTGAACTATCAGCTCGTGCTCGAGGCCGAGACGCTGATCGCCGACTACCTCGCGGAGACCGGAAAGAGCCGCTTCGTCATTCTCGACGACGAGTTCTCACAGCCGCAGCGCATCGCCGAATTTCTCCGCAACATCATGGGGCTGGACTCGACGATCTACCTGGTGGTCTCGCGCGCGCTCGATCCGTTCGGCAACCGCGTGGACGATGAAGGTCGCAGCCTCGACCCCGCCGGCAGGCCCATCGACATCCGGCGCTACGTGTCGATCAATGGCAGCCCGGAGCATTTTCCCGCGCGCGACGAGGAGTATACTCGGGAGCTCGGCAGGGAGGTCGCCGCGGCGTTTGCGCGGGACAACCTGCTCATGTCGACCCACCTGGTCGCCTTTTGCGTCTTCCGCATGCTCGTCGCCGACAACCCAGGTGTGGACCTGTTTCGGCTGCTGCGCACCGGGGGGACCACGGAGAGCTTCTCGATGTACCAGGTCGAGGAAGCGATGATCCGGGTGCTGGACGCCGTCCGTCAACTGGCGCGCGCGGGAGCGGTGCGGTGCGACGAGCGACTGGCGAAGAGCGGCGCCGAGCAGCTCATCTCCAACGCGCTCCGCTACTTCGGGACCTACCACCGCCGGCCGGTGCTGGAGCGACGCGGCGACCGGCTGTATGCCGTGGATCGAAACCTGCTCTACTACTATCACAATCGCGCGACCGGATACGGCCTGGAGGCATCCGCGGCCACCGGTGTCCTCGCGGGATCGGCAAAGGAGCGGTCATAACATGAGCCAGGAGCGCGAATCCACCACGCGCCGGCAATCGGCGGCGGACCGGCCGGTCATCGGCGTGCTCGGCGGCGGGAGCTGGGGAACGGGCATCGCTCATCTGCTGGCGGCAAACGGCAATGAGGTGCTGCTGTGGATGCGCGACGGCGACGTCGCCGCGAGCATCAACGAAAAGCGCATCAATCCACGGTATCTGCCGAATCTCGAAATCGCTCGGGGGGTGCGCGCAACGCTCGACCTCGAGGAAGTGTGCGGCGGCGCCCACCTGCTCTACGGTGTCGTGCCGTCGCAGAGCTTTCGCTCGGTGATGCGCGACATGGGGCCCTTTCTCCGGGCGGATCACTTTCTGATCTCGGCATCGAAGGGATTCGAGATCGAGACGTTTCGGAGGATGACCGAGATCATCCGCGAGGAAACCTGCGTCCGGCGGATTGGGGTGCTGTCCGGCCCGAACATCTCACGCGAGATCCTGGAGGGCCAGCCCGCCGCCACCGTCATCGCGTCGCGATACCGCGAGGTCGTCGACGCGGGGATTGCGAGCCTGCACTCTCCGCGTTTTCGCGTCTACAGCGGCACGGACGTCGTGGGGGTCGAAATCGCGGCGGCACTCAAGAATGTCGTCGCGATTTGCTCGGGAATGATGGACGGGATGGGATTCGGGGACAATACCCGGGCGCTGCTGATCACGCGCGGTCTTGCGGAAATCGCCCGGCTCGGCGCGGTGCTCGGCGCCGACCCGCTCACGTTCAGCGGCCTCGCCGGCGTCGGGGACCTGATCGTCACGTGCACGAGCCCGCACAGTCGAAACTTTCGAGTCGGCCGCCTTGTTGCTACGGGTAGCACGCTGGAAGCGGCGGTGGCCCGGCTCGGAGCGGTCGCGGAGGGCGTATCCACGACCAGAGCCGTGATGCGGCACGCGCGCGCGCTCGGCATGGATCTCCCGGTGACCGAAGGCGTGCACCGGGTGCTCTTTGCGGGAGAAAACCCACAGATGGTGCTCGACGATCTCATGGGACGCAGCGTGCGAGACGATATCGACAGCATCTTGCGGCGCCGGCGCGAGTGAGACCCGGGCTCGCGCGCCTGCCACCCCCGGTCAAAGGAAAGGACAGATCATGCTCAAGAAAGTTATCGCGGTGACGCTCGCCACCGTGGCCGTGGCGCTGTCCGGCGCGACGGTCTGCGGAGCGCAGCAGAAGCAGGGCTACCGAAAGTACCCGAGCTCGTTCATGGCCGCCGGTGGTCAGTTGCACTTCGGTCTGGGAACCGGCGACTGGGCTGACTCGGCCTCCTGGGGTGTCGGCCTCACGGGCTTTTTCGAGGGGAGCATGGACGCATTCGTCGACGACCTCTCGCTGCGCGGGACCGTTGCCCACTTTTCGCTCGATGCGGATCGCACGGACGCCACCGAGACGGTGCTCATGGGATCGGCCGTCTACGACGTGGGGCCCGTCTACCTGCTCGGCGGCCTCGGGATCTACCGCGGGAAGTTCGAAACCCGCGTCGACGGTCCCCCGCCGTTTGGCAAGACCATCGACACCGTCGAGCGAGATCTCGGCATCCACCTCGGCGCCGGTTCCGAGTTTCCGATCTCGGACGTGCTCGGCATTCGCGTCGAGGGACAACTGCACCACATCTGGCATCCCGGTCTGGCAAACCTCACGGATAACCTCATTTTCGCGTCGGGTGGGCTGGCGTATCATTTCTGAGCATGGCCAAGGGTAAGGCGGCGCCAACGAGCATCGAGGAGCTCGTCCGGACGATCCCTCCGAGCTTCACGGCGGAGGATTGCGAGCGGCTGTTGCGTTGCGACACGGCGGCCCACAGCGTCGGGCGGGCCGGGCTCGAAGCCATCGAAATCGCGGGGATTCTTCTCGAGATCGTCCCCGACCCGATCGCGGCGGCCGCCGCGCTGTTCATGCCGTTGCCGTCCGCTACCGAGGCCGAGGCGATCACCGAGCGCCTGCGCGACGAACCGCTCGGCGAGATCACGCGCCTGCTCCTGGACGTCGGCAAGATCGAGGATGCGGTGCGCGTGCTCGAAGAAAGCAAGGCTGCCGGCAAGGTCCAGTCCGCCGAACAGGTCGAGGTCTTCCGCAAGATGCTGCTCGCCATGGCCCGCGACGTGCGCGCCGTGTTGCTCGTGCTGGCGCATCGCATGCAGGCGCTGCGGCACGCCCGGGAGCTCGGCGAGCAGGTGTACTCGCAGCTCGCGCGCACGGCGCTGTCCGTCTACGCACCGCTGGCCAACCGGCTCGGCGTGTGGCAGATCAAGTGGGAGCTCGAGGATCTTTCGCTGCGCGCGCTTGAGCCGGAAACCTACAAGGGGATCGGCAAGGCGCTCGCCCAGAAGCGCGACGAGCGCGAGGCGTTCGTCAGAGAGGTTCGCGACATTCTCGCCGCCAAGCTCGCGGAGGCGGGCATCGCCGCCGAGATCAGCGGTCGGCCCAAGCACATCTACAGCATTTACAACAAGATGATGCGCAAGGACGTCGGGCTCGATCAGATCTACGACACCCACGCGGTGCGCCTGCTCGTCCCCGGGGTCAACGATTGTTATGCCGCGCTCGGCTGCGTGCATTCGCTGTGGAACCCGGTTCCGGGTGAGTTCGACGACTACATCGCCGCCCCCAAGGCCAACGGCTACCAGTCGCTGCACACCGCGGTCATCGGCCCTGGCGGGCGACCCGTCGAGGTGCAGATTCGCACTCGTGAGATGCACGACGTTGCGGAGTACGGCGTCGCCACGCACTGGCGCTACAAGGAAGGCAGCGACGACGACGACGACCGGGAAGCGGGTTTCGCGGACAAGATCGCGCATCTGCGCCGAATTCTCGGGTGGGGCGCGGAAATCGGCGAGTCGGGGGCGCTCAGCGAGCAGGTGCGCGCCGAGCTATTCGCCGACGAGGTCTACGTCTTCACGCCCGCCGGGGACGTCATCGACTTGCCCGCCGGCGCCACCGTGCTCGACTTCGCCTACGCCGTGCACACCAATGTCGGGCATCGCTGCCGCGGAGCCAAGCTCAACGGCAAGCTCGTCTCCTTGACGACAACCGTGGCGACCGGCGATGTCGTCGAGGTGCTGACGCGCAAACAGCAGAACCCCAGCCGCGACTGGCTCAATCCTGCGCTCGGCTTTTTGCGCTCGCGGCGGTCGCTCGCGAAGGTGCGGTCGTGGTTTCGCAAACATCGCAGAGAGGAGAGCATCGCGGCGGGGCGGCAGATGGTGGAGCGCGAGCTGAAACGGCTCGCCGCCACCGCGCTCAACTTCGAGTCGCTGGCGCGCCTGCTCGCGAAGGAGAGCGCCGAGGAGCTTTTCGCCGCCGTCGGCTACGGCGACATCGCGTTGAAGCAAGTGGTCAGCGCCGTCCAGCGCGTGCAGCATCAGGAGTCCGAGGCGGAGGCGGCAGAAGCCGAGGCGGAGGCCGCGGCGAGCGTTGTCGAAACGCCGCAGGAGCAGCGCCAGCGGCAGAAGTCGGTCGAGGGCACGTCCGTCAGGGGATTGCAGGGCCTGCTGACCGTCCCGGCACGCTGCTGCGAACCTATCCCTGGGGACGTCGTCATCGGCTTCGTGACGCGCGGCCGCGGCATCACCATTCATCGCCGAACCTGCTCAAACGTCGTCAATACCCAGGATGCCGGGCGTTTCATCGAGGTCGAGTGGGCGGCGACCAAGCGCGACGGCGACTTTCGCACCAGTGTCGAGGTAGAGGCCGACAGCAGCGCCTCGCTGGTGCGTGACCTCACCGCGGCGATCGGTGACGAGGGCGGACGCATCACGGATCTGCACGCCAAACCGCTGCGCTCGAGGTGGAATGTGTGCGTCCACGTGTCGCTCGGCGTGCGCGACCGCGAGCACCTCGACAAGGTGCTGCTGCGCGTTCAGCGGCTGGCCGGGGTGATCAAGGCCTATCGGAGGTAGGGGGTGGCGGGCGCGGCGCCGGCCTTCAACGCATGAGCGAGATTACGGCAGACCGCATGACGGCGCTGTCGACTTCCTTCTTTTTCCCCCTGGACACGGGTAGCGGGGTGAGGAGAACCGCGGCAGGATCTCGTTCGCGTCCGACAATATCACTCATGCGTTTCAGGCCGAGGTAGTTGACTTTCTCGTGTAGCGCTCAACCACCTCGGTTTCCGCTTCCGCGTCCTGACACCACTTCCGCACTGCCGGAAGCACTTGCACGGCCTCCATCCAGCTCTGCTCCGCCGCCCCCACGGTCACGCCGTAGGTCACGAAGCGCAGCGCCACGGGCGCGTACATGACGTCCGCAATGGAGAGCGCCCCGAACAGCCAGGGACCGCCGGCACCGAAGCGCTCGCGGCATCCCACCCACACCTCCCGGATTCTCGCGATGTCTCGTTGCGCCGCCTCAGAAATGGAGACTCCCGCAATCCGCGCTCGACAGTTGAACGGCAGCTCCGTGCGCAGGGCGAGAAAGCCGGCGTGCATTTCGGCGCTGACGGCCCGGGCGACGGCCCGGGCCGCCGGATCCAGAGGCCAGCCGATCGCCCGCGGAAACGTATCGAGCACGTACTCCATGATTGCTGTGGATTCCCAGACCGTGATGGCGCCGTCGCGCAGCACGGGGACTCTGCCCGACGGCGAATAGCGGTGAATCTCGGCGTCCCAGCGCGGTGTGCACAGCGGGATGCGCGTTTCCGCAAAGGGCACACCGCTCAGCTCCAGGTGGAGCCACGCGCGCATCGACCAGGAGGAGTAGTTCTTGTTGCCGATAACGAGGTCTGCGCCATTCATCTATCCACCGTGCCTTTCCAGGGATCCGGCCTGCTTCGAGTCCGATCGCTACATGGTACCACGATCCTTCACCGGCCGAAAAGCGTGGGCCCACGCGCCTACGCGACGCGAATTCGCAGTTGCCCTTTGCCGAGCACGATCGCAAGAAATGCGTCACCCGCGACGTAGACCCCGAGCGGTTCAACCGCGGAAACGGTTCCCTCCAGGTGCACCCCGGGCCGCAGGTCGCGGTTCAGAGACTTCTCGACCCTCGCCCGCGCCTCGGCCATCTTCTCGCCAAGCGGGAAATGCGCGTGGTCGGCCATGGCCTTCTGCAGGTGCTCGTGCAACAGCCAGTCCGCGCTCTGAGCGAGCGCGTTTTTCGTCTCTACGGCATAGTCGAGGTCGCGCACGACAAGCTCGCCGGCGACGGCGTCGTACGCGGGAACCCCGACGAGCGTCACGGCAAGATCGACGGCGCCGGAAAGCTCCGCGTCGATGGCCAGTTGGTCGCCCCAGGCGCTTACACGGGGGTTTCGCACCTCGACGTGATGGCCCGCCAACGTCATGCGTTTTCCTTCCAGGCGTGCCGCCAGCAGCCGCGTGGCGTCCGCAACGGCGACCTTCGCCTCGACGGCGATGCTGAAGCCGTCGCTCTCGGCGATGGCGCCGGCGCCCCCGTTTCGCGGCACCGCCAGCGCCGCCGAGCGCGCCGCTACCGGCTCCGACAGGGTCAGCGCTGGCCGGCATCGCACCGCTACTCGCGTTCGCAAGATCTCGCCGTTACCATCAAAGGCACCAAGCGCGAGCGATTCCGGCGCCAGCGCGAGCCAGAACCCCTGCTCGGCCTTTTTTGCCTGCTGTAGCGCCTCCCAGGCCCTGGTCACCTTGTCGCGGATGTCGGCGGCGGCGCTGATTCGCGCGTCGAGCGTGCTGGAGATTTCCGCAAGCTTGTCCCCGAGCTTTTCGTCGATCTTGCGGGTCACGTCGATCTTCAGCGGTGTCATCAGACACGGTTCGGCCCAGGTCCAGCTCCCGGGCGTCGTGCGCGCCACCAGATTCCAGTCCGCGTCGACCGAGAGCGAGCTGGTCAGCTCCACATCCATCGCCGCCGAACATGAGAGCGGCCCCGATCCTGGGCGATCCTCCTGCGCGAGACGCTGCAGCCGCCGTGGCCCATTCGAAAGCTTTCCCGCCAGTGGTCGCGCTTCCGCGGAGAAGGATATCGGCACCTTGATCGTGAGCACCTGGCCCGCCGCGGAAAGCGAGATATCGCCGCGGCGCACCTCGAGCTTCACTCCCTCCGGGTCGCCCTCGAACCCCTTCTGTCGCAGGATGCGAGGCACCTTGCCATTGATCTGCGCCGCCAGATCGGGTAGCGACACTTCTATGGGAATGGTGAGCGAGGACAGTGGCACGGCGGGTGGCGCGGTGCTCGCCCTTGGCGGGCGCGACTGGCCGGCGCGCTCGGGCGAGCAACTGAGCATGGCGGCCGTGGCGATGATGGCTGCTAGTTGAGGGATGCGGTGCATGCGATTTTCCCCGCGAGTTTTCAGGACAGGGTCTCCGGTGCTCATTATCGCTCCCTGCCTTCGCCGCGGCAACGTCACCTGCTGGCGTGGCCTCGGCTGGCGAGTGGCAGGGAACATCCGGTCGCCCTACAATGTGGGTCGCGCCGGCACCGGCACCGGCGCCGGCGCCGCGGCCGGTGGCACGCGGAAGTGCGGTCGTGACGACGTGCGGGCAACACCGGAACGTGGCGCGGCGGAAACAGACACGAGCAGGAGCGCGGACATGTATTTTTCGAACTTGTGGAACCCCGTGGCGCAATACAGCCGACTTGAGTCGTGGTTCTACGATACGATTATTGCCCCCTCGCTCCGCCAATTCGATGGCGAGATCGGGCAGCGCCTGTTGCCGGAAATTCCGAGTGGCGGCAGGCTTCTCGAGGTCGGCTGCGGAGGCGGGCAGCTTCTCGCCACTTTGGCCTCGGCGCGGGAGGACCTGGAGCTGTGTGGCATCGATTTGTCGCCGCAGCAGATCGGCCGGGCGCGTGCGCGGACGGGGTCCTTCGGCGACCGCGTCCGCTGCGCCGAAGGCAGTGCGCTGGAGCTGCCATTCGCGAACGGCGGCTTTGACGCGGTCGTCAGCGTCGGCTCGATCAAGCACTGGCCGGAGCCGGCCCGGGGCCTTGCGGAATGCGCCCGCGTGCTGCGGTCCGGCGGTGTTCTGGCCGTGGTGGAAGCGGACAGGGGCTGCAGGTCTGATGACGTCGCGCGTTTCGTGGAGGGGTGGCGCGTGCCTGGTTTGGCGAAGCCGGTCGCGCGGGTGTTTTTCCGCACGTTGGTCGCGGGGCGCTCGCTGGACCTGGACGACGCCCGCGCCTTGCTCGCCGGCCTGCCGCTGGCGCCGGCGTCGGTCGAGAGGGTGCCCGGCGCCCCGGGCTGGCTGTTGTGGGCCAGACGCGCGTGACGCCGCTGCCTGGCGGCCGGCTCGTCACTGCCCATCCATTTCGGGTGTCGAGGCGGTTCTCCAGGGACGCCCGGTTGCACACCTCGATCGCCGAGCCGACGATCGTGCGCGGGCGTTCGGGGAGCTAGCGCCGCCTCTCGTTCCGGGCTCCGGGAGCGTCCACGTCAGAGGACTCCCAGCGTGGCGAGGGCCCGATCCATCAGCGCGGCCCAGCCTCCGTTGGCGAGCGGGCTCGCCGGGCTCGGGTGCGGCACGCAGCCGACGACCCGTCCGGGGCACTCGCCGAGCGCAGCGCTGCTCCGGGCCGCGGCGAACTTCCCGATCCCGATCACGAAACGCGGGTCGAAGTGCTCGACGGTGCGCCGGAGGGCGCGGTCGCAGGCGGCGAAGAGGGGTTCGCGCTCCCGGGACGGGAGCTTGTCGGGGGTGAGGTTGGCTCCGCTCTCGACCATGAACACCAGCGGGCAGTAGTTGGCGACAAAGAAGCGGCGGAAGAAGCGGTCGGGTGTGCCGAAGCGGTCCCGTGCCCAGCCCCAGAGGCGAGCGCCGCTGACCTCGCTCCGGTGGCACGCGAACCCCGTCACCGGGCGCTTCGGGTGCTCGACGGGCGGCTTGCCGACGCGGGCCTGGATGCCCAGCCAGTCGCGGACGAGGTTAACCTCGCCGAACGGCACTCCAGATTGGCACATGCCAAAGGGCCCGGGATTCATGCCCAGCAGTAGAACCTCACGCGGGCCTACGCCGTACCGCTCGCAATAGGCGTCCCACGGCGCCCGGGCGTAGCTGAGCGGGTGGTAGACGTGCGTGACCGGCGGGCCGAAGCACAGGCCCTCCAGCTCGCACACGAGGTCGTCGGCGATGCGTCCCAGCGCCGGTCGGTCGCTCTCGGAGAGGTCCATCGGATGCAGACGCTCACGCATGTCGTCCTACCAGACCCTCGGCACCGCGTAGGCGTCGAAGCAGGCGTCCGCGCTCAGAAGCGTCAGCCCTTCCTCCAGCGCCTGGGCCGCCAGGATGCGGTCGAAGGGGTCGTGGTGATGGAAAGGCAGCTCGCGAACACGAAGCACGTGGGTCTCCTTGATGGCGAGCGGGGCGATACCCCTCGTCGTGCGCGCATCGACGAGGATCTCGCGGAGCGTCTCGTGCAGCCTCAGCTTCCCGATGGAGAGCTTGATCGCCATCTCCCAGGCGCTGGCGAGGCTCATGACCAGCTCGCTATTCACCTCGCCACAGACCGCATGGGCCTTCTCGCCCAGGCGGTCTGGCGCGTGTCGCATCCAGAGGAAAGTGTGGGTGTCCAGGAGGTAGGCCACGGCGCCTCAGATGGAGTCGGCGAAGTCGTCAAGGGGCGCGTCGAAGTCGTCCGCCATCCACATCCCGTCCGCTCCGCCCCACCCGAGTGGACGGACAACGGGAGGCTTCCGGAGTGCGACGAGCCGCGCAACGGGCGTGTTGCGATTGCAGATGACGACTTCGTCACCGTCCTGTACGGCCTTGATGAGGCGCGACAACTGGGTCTTGGCTTCGTGAATGGTAACTTCTATCATGAGGCCAACTTAGTCCACTTGCATGGTCATGTCAACCGCCCGTGGCCCCCAAGAGCCCGGAGGCGGAGGCGCTGACCAGGGCTCTGTCGCTTGCTCTTGCGAACCCCCACGGCCCGCCAACCAGGGAACATCGGCCCGCCCCCGATGTCAGAATACGCACACGACATGGAGGAAAACACGATGAAGCGAACACGATTTGCGGTTGCGATGTCTGCGGTTTTCACGAGTGCGCTGCTATTGCTGCTGCCGCTTGGAGGGTCAGGGTGCTCGGTTGGCTCGAAAGATCAGGGCAGATCCCCGGAGCCGGCCCCGGTGCCGGAAAAGCTCCTCAGCATGTCACTCGACGCCGGTTCGCCGGGACTGGAGAAGATGCGAGCTGTTGCGTCCAGAATGGCACAGCCTCCGCAGGGCGAACGAGACGAACCGAGCGGCAGTCCGAACGCCGAGCAATACGATCGCATCGACGAGAACCCCTTCCTGACCGTCGCTGGCTATCCGCTCTCGACCTTCTCCATTGATGTCGACACCGCGTCATATTCCAACGTCCGGCGCTTCCTGAGGCAGGGCCAACTGCCGCCGCCCTACGCGGTTCGCCTCGAGGAGCTGGTCAACTACTTCGACTACGACTACCCCGAACCCGAGGGAGGCGCTCCCTTCTCCGCCACGGTCGAGGCGGCATCGTGCCCCTGGAACCGCGATCATCGCCTGGTCCGTATCGGCTTGAAAGGCCGCGTAATCCCGACCGAGCAACGGCCACCGGCAAACCTGGTGTTCTTGCTCGACGTTTCCGGCTCCATGAAGGCTCCCAACAGGCTCCCGCTGCTCAAGACCGCACTCAAGATGCTGGTCAATAACCTCAACAAGCAGGACCGCGTGGCGATTGTCGTGTACGCTGGCGCCTCGGGCCTGGTGCTGCCCTCGACGGCGTGCGACAACTCGCAGGCCATCCTGGAGGCCCTGGAGAATCTCGTGGCTGGCGGCTCCACGGATGCAGGTTCCGGGATCGAGCTGGCCTACCAGGTCGCCCGGGAGAACTTTCTTCAGATTGGCACAAATCGTGTAATCCTGGCGACCGACGGGGACTTCAACGTGGGGATTACCAACCGCGGGGACCTCAAACGCCTCATCGAGGAGAAGGCCAGGAGCGGCGTTTTTCTGACAGTGCTGGGTTTCGGGATGGGAAATCTCAAGGACGCCACGCTCGAGGAGCTGGCGGACCACGGCAACGGCAGCTACGCGTTCATCGATGACGCGGCCGAGGCCCGGAAGGTCTTTGTGGAGCAGATCGGCGGCACTCTGGTGACCATCGCCAAGGATGTCAAGATCCAGGTGGAATTCAATCCCGAGACCGTCGCCGGCTATCGTCTGCTCGGTTACGAAAACCGCATTTTGCGATCCGAGGACTTCAACGACGACACGAAGGACGCCGGGGAAGTTGGCGCGGGTCACACGGTCACCGCACTGTATGAGGTGGTGCCAGCCGGCTTCGAGGTCTCGAGCGCCGGCTCCGTAGATCCGCTCACCTTTCAGAAGCCCGCGGCACCCTCGGGCGCCGCCGACACCAACGACATGGTGCTCGTCAAGCTGCGCTACAAGGATCCGACCGCCGATACGAGCCAGCTCCTGAGCTGGAAAGTGAGAGATCTCCCGCGCCAGGTGGAGGCTGCGTCGGGCGATTTCAGATTTGCCGCGGCGGTGGCAGGATTTGGCATGCTGCTGCGGGAATCTCGCTATCGGGGCACGGCGAGCTTTGACAGCGTCGAGGAGCTGGCGCGCGGCGCCCGCGGACAGGATCCGCACGGATATCGGAGCGAGCTCGTGGAGCTGGTGCGGCTGGCGAAGTCGCTGAGCGGCGGGACAGGCGCCGCGGCGGCGGCCGGCGCGGGCGGCGCGGGCGGCGCGGGCGGCGCGGCGCCAGGCGGAAACTGACGGAGGCACACCGCAGCGAAGCCTGATAGCCGGCCAGGCGCAAATAGGGGACCCCCTGGCGTTTCGAAACCAACCTGCCGGCGCCGTCGGGGCACCTTGCCGCGCACGCTGAAGGAGCGACGCCTGTGTCGCTCCTGCGGGTTGATCCTTGCGCTTCCGCAACTGGGAGAGTATCTTCTCAACACAGTTTTCGTCTGTAGCCCCATGGGGCAGAGGGTCTGGTTTTTCTGGAGCTCGGAAATGTCGTTGTCGCACGCTACTGCTGAGGGCACTGCGCGATTCCAGGCGCGATTTGCCGGCATCCTGCCCGCGGAGCATTTCCGATCGCATTGCGGCCTGACGGTCTCGTCGATTGGCATCGGCACCTATTTGGGCAGCGCTGATGCGACCACCGACCAGTTGTACGAGGACGCCATCTGCCACGCGGTCGAGGGCGGCGTCAATCTCATCGATACCGCCATCAACTACCGGTGCATGCGCAGCGAGCGCACCACGGGGCGAGCGCTGCAGCGTCTGCTGCTCTCGGGCCGGATTTCGCGCGACGAGGTGCTGGTCGCGACGAAAGGCGGATACTTGCCGTTCGACAGCGATATCCCCGACGATCCCTACGCCACTTTCATGGACGCGTACTACCGCCCCGCTATTCTTGACCAGCGCGAGGTCGTTTCGGGCTGCCATGCCATCTCTCCGCGCTTCATCGCCGACCAGATTTCGCGAAGCCGGCGCAATCTGGAGCTGGAGACGATCGACATCTACTACCTGCACAATCCCGAGGAGCAACTGGACGAGATCGATCGCTCCACCTTCGTGAAGCGCCTGACGGGGGCTTTCGAGGCCCTCGAGCATGCGGCGTCGAAGGGCGAGATCCAGATGTACGGCGTCGCCACGTGGAACGGCTTTCGCCTGAGCGAGGGGGAGCCCGGTTATCTATCCTTGTCAGAAGTGGTCGACATCGCCATGGCCGTCGGCGGGGAAGGACACCGATTCCGCGTCGTGCAGCTACCGTTCAACGTGGCCATGTGCGAAGCTCTTACCAAGACAAATCAGGTGGTGCGCGGGGAGCATTGCACGCTGGTGGAGGCTGCGAACCGGTTCGACATCGCGGTGGTCGCCTCGGCCTCGCTGCTGCAGGCGCGCCTGTGCCGGGACTTGCCGCGGCGCGTCACGGCGGCACTGCCGGGGTTGCGGACCGACGCGCAGCGATCGCTGCAATTTGCGCGGTCGGCGCCGGGAATCAAGGTCGCGCTCGTCGGCATGAAGCACCTTGACCACGTAGAGGAAAACCTCGCCGTTGCCGCATTGCCCCCGATGACGGCCGAGACGTTTTCGGCAGCGCTGGTTGCGCACTGACGGACCCGCCGCCGGGATGCGGAGCGGGCGGGGTGCCATCAGCGCGCCGCGGGGTTGTCAGGGCAAGGCGCGGGGTGCTGTGTGTTCGCCGCAAGAGGCCGAGCACGGCCTGAATCCACCGCTTTGTCGACTGCAAGCTGCGCGGAATGCGCATCACGAAGACCCCCCCGCAAGCGGGGGAGGGACGGAGGCGCACTGTCGCGCCGATCAGCGCGGGCGGCCGAATCGTGAGGTCACGGTTTCCGTCGCGTAAAGCGCAAGCCCGACCAGACCTCGTTGACCGAGCAGACCTTATAGTCGACTAGCCCTGCTGCCAGGCCACAGCTCCGCACGATGGCTTCCGTCAGGTTGGACCCAACGCCCGAGGACTTCTTGGGCCACAGGATCCACAGCCCCCGCCCCGGCACCGCGGCGGCATGGCGAGCGATCTCTGCTTCCAGCGCCGTCCGCTCGCTCGTAAACCACAGCGCGAGGTCGCAACCCGGACCGATTGCCGGCTCCAGCACCGCACCGTCTGGCAGCGGCCCCAGAATGGCCGCGACGTCAGCAGGCGCGTTGAGGACCGCGGTTCGCGATCCCGCGGCGATGCCCAGCTTCTTGGGCAGCGGCGTTCCGGAATAGCCCGCCAGGTTGTGGCCGGGAACGACCAGGTCCTGGGGGGGAGTCGCAAGGGCCGCCGAGACGCTATCCCCGATGCCTGCCCACGACGAATAGTGAGCATCGGGCAAGGTCTCGCGCAGGCGCGCCTCCTTTTGGGGTGTGCCTCCCGCGAACACGATGGGGATAGACCGGGAAGCTCGCCAATTACGGAGCGCCACCGCGACATCCCGCCCATGGGAAGGCAGTCGCGACAGGTCGATGACGTACGCGCTCACCGGCGCATCGCGCAGGGCGCGCAGGTCCGCGGCGTTCTCGGGCCGACAGAACGTCACCTTGTAGCCGAGCCCCGTGAGCACGGCGGCGCGCTGCTGCCCCTCCTCAGCGTGCCAGTGAACATAGGCGATCGCCCGAGGCGCGGAGCCCGGCTCATCGCTCGACATCAACGGACCTCCTTGCCAACAACGGCGCGCCGTTGCCGCACGCCTACTTCGGATTGAACGAAAAGTAATGGAACTGCAGCGAATGCCGCACCTGCCGCGACCACAGCTCCCAATCGTGCGGCCCCTCCATCTGATCATACTCGCAGTAGAAACCGAGACCACGCAGGTGGTTGACAAACTCCAGGTTCCCCGGAATCAAGTCGCTCTCGCTGCTGCCGACGCCCACGCGAAAACGGGTTCCGGCTCGGTGCAGATGCCACTGCTTTTGCTCGAGCAGCCGCCAGCATTCCTCGCCGAACGCGCCGCTGAGGCACCCTACGGAGCAATACAGCTCCGGGAAGTAGAGCAGCATGCGAATCGCCCAACTGGCCCCCAGCGATAGGCCTTCGATACCGCGATGGCCGCGCCAGCCGAGCGTTCGATACTCGCGATCGATGTGGTCGATTAGGTCGCGGCCGAGGTAGCCGGCGAATTCGGTGCGCCGGTTCTCATCGAGAGCAGCGTCGTCCTTGTCCGGCATCACGACGATCATCTCACCGACGGTCCCGGCGCAGAGGAGCTCGTCCATGTGCTCCTGAATGCGGCCACGGTCGACCCACGTGCGTTCGTAGTCCAGCAGACCGGGCAAGAGGAACAGGGTAGAGTAGCGCAAATCCGGCCGGTATGGGTAACTCGGAGGCAGGTAGATGCAGTATCGCTTCTCGTACCCCAGCGCCGACGAATGGAAGGAATGGTGTACAACGATTGACTCGGCCATCACGAAGCTCCTCCGCTAAGTACCCAACGAGCGCAGCTCGGCTTGGCGGCCAGCGCCGCTCCGGCCATGGGCCAGGAGCGGCGGCGAAGCCGTTTCACCGACTGGACGAGACAGGCGGAATTCTGCACGTGATCGCCGCGATTTGCAATGGGAGGGGCATGCCTAAATCCACCGGCCCGCGGGCGACTTTGCTCGGTTGCGTCCAGCTTGTGCCAAACGCATCCCTGGGAGACGGCTGTGAGGGGCAGCCAGACGTTATGGTGGAGGGTCTCTGCCGCTTTTCATGTCATTTTCGCCTCTTTTTCGCGTCGCGGTGTGCCTGATGGGGCGCGCCGCGCGCACCTGTCCGTCCCCAGCCTCGCCGGAGCTGCCGTGGATGTCGTCCATTAGATGACGGCTTGGCTCTGCGCGATCTTTGCCACGCCGCGGCATACCGCCTGGATGAGCCAGTTGGACGGGTGAGCAGCCGTGAGCCGGATCACCAGTTGCCTGCTCCGCGTCACCACGCGCCCCGGCAGGTTGATGAGGCGCGCGCGAATCGCCTTCAGTCGCTTTCCTACCCACTCGCCCGGTAGCTTCAGGAGCTTCATCGCCTGGTTCAGGTTGTCGGCCCGGACCGCGCAAGCCCACCACGCGGCGTTCTCGCCGAAGTCGCCCGAGGGCATTTGACCGCCGGCCAAAGCGCCCTTCAGCTCGCCGTGACTGGGCTCGTCCTTGCCGCAGCGCTGCCGATGCCACCAGATGATCTCGTCTCCCGGCAGTTGCCGATTGGTCACGATGGCCGAGATCTTGTAGAGACGCTGGCGAGGGCCCAGGCGCGTCGCCGCGAAAGGAAGGTTGAGCTGTTGGGGATCGACGCCCGGCAGCGGCTGCTTGGGCAGCAGCTCGCGGGTCGCCACGTAGCGATACCCTTCGTCCTTCTTGGTATCGGCGATGGCGCTGGGAACGAAGTCCACCACCGACTGCTCCTGACCGGTCGGGACCAACCTGTCTCACTTCCTTCGCAGCAGCGGCTTCCAACTCTTCTCGGCAACCGCAGCGATCGCGCCGCGAAGCTCGGAGCTGATGTCGGCGCTCACCGTGAACGGAATCACCCCAAAGCGCGCGTTCTTGCCCCGGGCCATGTACTTCAGGAGCTCATGGTCGTAGGACGCGCTGTCGGCGCGGAAAAACACCTCCTCGACACCGGCGGGAAGGAGCTCGAGCGCGTTCTTGAAGGCCTCCAGTTGACCGTATCCGGCGGGCACATTGCCGTCGCGGAACTGGGTGTAGAGCACCATCCCCAGCTCCGCCCAGAAGAAGTTGAACGGTTGGTAGCTCTTGTAGCCCTTGTAGCAGAATAGATCCACCTTGCCCCGAAAGGTGCATGGTTACGCAGTCGGCAATTGCACCTGTCACCACGTTGTCACTTGCAGAACGGATTTCGACCCCAAAGAGA
>JACPHN010000002.1:23783-39807 GCA_016188575.1 Candidatus Schekmanbacteria bacterium | reverse complement strand
GAGCGTCTCGGGACCGGCAGGCTGCGAAGCGCGGAGCTCGGAGTGGAGCTGGGTCTGTGGGATGGCTACTTGCGCATGTTTCGAGGGAAAGAGCTGCTGGCGGCAGGAACTGAGCTGCTGGAAGCGCTCGCCGACAAGGACGCCGAGCTGCGCGGCAAGGACGCCGAGCTGCGCGACAAGGACGCCGAGCTTGCCGAGCGCGATCGCGTGATCGAGGAGCTGCGGCGCCGCCTGGATCTCCTGCAGTCCGACCGCGAGTAGCGGATCGCGGCACCAGGCGCCAGGGGCGCCGGTTGGCCATGCGCAGGGGTGCCACCCCGCGCTCCGCGGCGACCGCGCCCCGCCGCGACCGTGCTCACACCCGCCCGAGGAGCTCGTATGCGGCATCGAGACCCGCGCGCACGCGGAGTCGGCGAAAAACGGCCTCGCCGTCGAGCAGCAACTTCGCCGCGGCAGCTTCACTTCCGCCGATGCGCAGCAGGAGCTCCGCGTGCTCCACGTCCGTCCAGGCCGCTTGATCAGCCCACTGGCCTTTTCAAACGCCCTCCGCGCGGCGCGAAAGCGGTCTCGCGCCGCCAGGTCGCGCGCCCGCAGCCGCCAGCCCAGGCCGGCAACCAGCGGCACCGCCTTGCCGAAGTGCTTCATTTCCACCAGGATCCGGTACAGCTCGATCTCGTCAAACGGCGTGCCGCCTTCCGCGCGTCTTCGGCGCTCTCCGCGGTCACTCCCGGCGGTCGTCGAGAAGCGGCGAGGCGCGGCGCCCGCGGCCCGGAGCCACGGCGGAGCGGCCTCGGGGCGCAGCGTCGCGAGCAGCAAGTCGGCGAGGTCGGCGCGAATGAGGCCTGCCATGAAGGCGCCCACGACGATCGGCGGAAACCCCTCCACCGCGTCGCGAAGCACCGCGATTGCCTCCTCGAGCCGGCCCCCGGCGGCGAGGCTGCGCGCATGAGCGCGCCGCAAGATCGGTTCGAGCCCCCACTGCGTGTATTCCTCGCCCTGCCGGCGGGCCTCGCGCACGCAGGCGCTCGCCCTGTCGTGATCCCCGCGGGCACCGTGGATCAAGGCCAGTGACCCCAGCCCGAGCGATGTTCGGCTGCGATCGCCGGCGCGCTCGGATTGACCGATCAGGGACCGGATGGTCGCCTCGGCGCTGTCGAGCTCGCCGAGAAAGTACAGCGCCTGGCCCTTTGACCACACGGCCAGCAGCGACCAGTACACGTCGCCGTGGGCGACAAACGCCTCGTGAGCCTCCCCGCTGGCCTGCAGGCTCGCCGTGAAGTCGCTCACGAGCAGATATGCGAACGCGGCCTGCAGTCGCGTTCTCGCTTCGTCGAGCGGTCTTGCCAGGCGCTGCGCCAGCCGGGCGGCGCGGTCGAGATAGCGCATCGCCGCTCCCAGCCGCGGTCGCGAGAAGATGGTGAAGGCGAGCGCCAGCGATCCGTAGGTCTTCATCAACGGCTCCGGCTGCCCCAGTCGCTCCGCGAGATAGGATTTGCGCAATACCGCGAGGCCGAAGAAGAGGCGATGATTCCGCATGAGCACGAACAGGTAGTTCTGGCTGAGCTCTTCGTAGAGCTCATACAGCGCTTCTGCCCGCTCCTGGCCGGCCCGGCGGGCGGCCGCGCCCGCGCCCCGCCCTCCCCAGCGACGGTTCCTGAACCGGTAATAGGCAAACGGCACGAGTCGCGTGACCCACAGCGCCGCGATGGTCAGCACCAGTCCCGCCGCGTCGCTCGGCATGCGCTGCCGCAGCGCTTGCAGGCCCTTGAGAAGCTCCTCCACGCTGCGCTGATGCCTGCCGGCGCGCAAGGCCAAGTTCGCGCGCGCGTGGTGCGCACGGGCGATCACCAGCGCATCTCCCGTCAGCACTGCCGCTGTCAGGAGATCGTTCGCGACGTTCCAGGCCTCCTCGTAGTGAGCGCCCCGCGACAACAGGCCGAGCAGCTCACCGAGCAGTGCCGCCCGCCGGGCTCGCGGCGCGGTGTCGGGCAGCACTGCCAGCGCCCGCCGCGTGTATCCGAGCGCCAGCGGCGTCGCTCCGGCGCTCAGCGCCAGCCGCGACGACTGGCACAGGTAGTCGAGCGCACGCGCCGCGTCTCCTGCCTGCTCGAAGTGATGCGCAGCGCGATACACGAGCTCCTCGGCGCGCCCCGTGGTCCGTTCCGACACGGTCGGGCTGCTGATCCACGAATCCAGCACCTCCCCGATGCGCGCGTGCAGCCGCCGCAGCGTCCCCGGACGCAGCTCGTCGAGCACCACCTCACGCAACTTGTCGTGCCGAAAAGAGAGCACCTCGGCGCGCGTTCCCGAAACCTCGCAAACTACTCCTGCCTGCATCGCCCGGTCGAGATCCGCCAGCACCTCGTCCTCGGAGCGGTCCGCCAACGCGAGCACCAGCTCCACTTCCCAGACGTTCCCGATCGGCGCGGCGAGGGTCAGGAGCTGGCGCACGCCGGCGTCCAGGCCGTGCAGGCGCGCGAGCAAGGTGCGCCGCACCGCGACCGGGAGGGGGAGGTGTTGGGTGGCGGCATCATCACCGGAAAGCGGCTCGCCTGGTTCCGCCGCTGCCGCGGGAGCCCCGCCGTCGCCCGCCACCGCGGCCGCGCCATCGCCCGCGGCCGGTCGCTGGATCGCCGCGCGCAGCAGCTCGTCGGCAAAGAACGGGTTTCCGCCACTCGCCGCATGAATGCGCCGCAGCAAATCCTCCGCGAGCGTGGCGCGCGGCACCATGGACTGCAGCATTGCCGCGGTCTCGCCGGCGCCGAGCAGAGACACACGATGCACCACCCGCGCCGGCAGCGCTGCCAGCAGCCGCCCCAGCGGGCGTGCGGCCGCCATGCTGTCCGTCCTGAACGCCCCGGCGACGGCGAGGGCGGAATCCACCGCCTGTTTGCCGTCGACACGACAGCGCCCCTCTCCGTCCCTCCCCCCGTTTGCGGGGGACGGTGAGATGGGGGGTCTTCGCGATGCGCTTTCCGCGCAGCTTGCGGGCGCCCAGGTGGGGGATTCAGGGAGCACCGGCGAGCGCTCCTGCAGCGCTTCGGCGGGCCACGGCGGGCGCGTCGCTTCGGCCTGGGCGGACCCGCCGTCCGCGCCGCCTGCCGCTCCCCCACCGAGGATCGCGCCGGCGATTCCCGCGAGCGCTTCCAGACTGAGCTCATCTGCCCACTGCAAGTCATCGAGCACCAGCAGCAACGGGCGCCAGCGGGACATGGCGACGAGCGCTTCCTGCACGCTGTCGAGCAGCCGCATTCGCTCCTGCTCACCCGCCAGCTCTGCGGCAGGTGCCAGCCGCCATTCCCGCGCGAGCCCCGCGAAGTGCCGGTCCGTCCGCGCGAGAATGGGAACCAGGCGCCGCCACGGCCCGGCCTTCCTCTCGGCCGGTGCGCGCCCGCACTGCCGCCTCACGTCCGCCGCCAGCGTCGCCAGGATGCCCCGAAAGAGGCCGAGCGGGCTGGCATCGACCGCGGACGCGGCCGTCTCCTCGACGCGGATCGCGCGGAACTGAGCCGACTTTCGCATTTCCCGCAGGAGCCGCGTCTTGCCGCAGCCGGCCTCGCCACACAAGAACAGCACACCGCTGCCACCGCCTTCGAGCCTGTCGACCAGACCTTCGAGCAGCTCGAGCTCCGCTTCCCGCCCCACGAGCCGCGCCTGCACAAACGCCAGCGGCATCGGCGCTGCTGCGGCCCCGGCCGCCTCTGGCGCCGCCTGCGCCTCTTGCGTGGCCTGCGCCGCCGTCGTCGCGGGCGCTCTGTGTTCCCCGTGCGCCGCCTCGGCCTCAGGTGCCTCCTGATCAGCCGCCCGCGGCCGCCCCCGCCGCTCCACGGCAGGCATGGCCACCGTGTCCGCCGCCGGGCCGGCAGCTCCCCATTCCGGCACCGTCGCCGCCGTCCCGGGCACCGCTTCCCCGAGCACCGCCAGAACCGCCGCGCAATCGGCAGGTCGCCTGCTCGGATCCTTCGCGAGCAGGCGGACAATCAGATCCGACAGCTCCGCGCTCACCAGTGCGTTGCGCACGCGCGGCGCGGTCGGCGTCTCGTGAACGTGTTTGATCGCCACCTGGATTGCCGTTTCTCCGCGAAACGGAAGCTCCCCGGCGACCAGCTCGTAGAGCAGCACGCCCACCGCATAGAGATCGGCGCGGTAGTCCACCCGCTCCCCCAATGCCTGCTCCGGTGACATGTACGCCGGCGTGCCCATGGTGAAGCCGCTGGTGGTGATTCGCGTCTGGGCCGCCACGTCGAGGCCGAGGCCAAAGTCCATGAGGCATATTCGATCACCCCGCCGCACCCACACGTTGGCGGGCTTCAGATCACGGTGCACCACGCCCTGGCCGTGGATATAGGCGAGCGGCTCCAGGAGCCTGCGCACCAGTGACACCGCCCGTCCGATCGCCGCGGCATCCGGGCGCGCGTCACCTCCCCGGGGGCCGCCCGCCGCGACGCGCAGATCGACTCCTTCGACGTATTCCATGGTGAAGAATGGGCGTTGATCCATGATCCCCCAGCCGCCGACCTGGATGACGCCCGGATGTCGCAGGCGCGCCAGCGTGTTGAATTCCCGCCGGAATCGCAGCGCGTGCCGCGGCTCGGTGCGATGCAGCCACTTCAGGGCGCAGTCGGCGCCGCTGTGCGGGTCGCTTACGAGGTAGACGCGGCCCATGCCCCCCTCACCCAGAAAGCGGACCACGGGGTACTCGCCGATGGTGGCCGGCAGGGCGCGCACGGGGGAATCATACGATATGCCTGACATCGGCGAATGCACGAACCTCGTCGCGGGGGGACACGGCCGCGGGTGACGGTGAAATAAGCACGCTAACGCAATGCGTCAATGAGGAGCCCTGGCGGCGGCTTTTGACGCTCGCAGCCGCCTTGAGTATAATGGCGTTTCCAGTCCAAGCGTAAGGTGATGCGCGCAGTGAGGAGAGGCAGTGGAGAACGTGAGGGATAGCAGCAGCGCTGCGGGTACCGGCGAGACGCCCCGGCTGCGCCTGGGCGACATCCTGATACAGGCGGGTTTGCTGACGCCGGAGCAGCTCGACGGCGTCTTGGAGAAGCAGAGAGCTCTCGGCATGCGCCTGGGCGAGACGGTGATTCACCTCGGGTTGCTCGAGGAGGACGCCATCAATTGGGCGCTGAGCCGCCACCTCGACCTGCCGCTCGTCAATATCGCCAACCTCGCCCTCGATGAAGCCGCCCGTGCGCTGCTCCCGGTGGAATTCCAGCGTGAGCACCTGGTCGTTCCGATCATGGCCGACGCGGACGAGATCATGGTCGTCTTCGCGGATCCCACGGAGCACGACGTGGTGCGCCAGATTCGGCGCGTCACGGGGCGGAAGGTGAAGATGGCGCTGGCGTCGGCGAGCGCGATCCGGACGGTGCTTGGGATCGAGCGGGAGCAGGCGGCCGTCGGCCCCCCCGCGGTCGCGGCCGCGGTCGAGACGGTGGCGATTCCCGGGGTGGGCGGCGCGGTCTCCGAGCTGCTTTTGCCAATTGCCCGAGCCGCCTTGGAGGCCGGCGAAACCGAGATCGCGTTGAGCCCCGAGGCGTCTGGGTTGCGCGTTTCCTACCCGCTGCGGGCGCGCGATCAGGGAGTGGAAACCGCGTGTGCAACGATCCCTTGGCCCGAGGCCGAGGCCGCCGGCCTGATCGAGCTCGCGCGTTCGGCGTCCTGCCCCTTCCTGCTGCGCCTGGCCATCCCCGGACGCGGCCTCGTGCTGCTGCGGGGGCGCGCGTTGCCGACGCTCATGGGCCCGGCGCTGTCGCTCGCCGTACTCGCCGACTGCGACGCCTTCCTGGCGGGGCCGGCATGCTCCGCCCTCGACGAGCTGGACGCGGATCATCTGGCTTCCATCCTGAAGGACCCCGGCCTGTTTCTCGTCGGTTGCCGCGGCCGCCTCAATCGCAAGGCGCTCGTCTATTGCGCCTGGCGGAGCGCTACCGCGTCGCGCCATCTCCACAACGGGGCGCGCTGGCAAGTCGCAATCGAAGAGGCGCCGGCGGCGCTCCTGGCGCGCACCCATCAGATCGACCTCGAAGTCGAAGGCCTTTCGGTTATCGATGCCCTGCGGCGCTTGCCCCATGAACCCTCGCTGCTACTCCTGGATACCTTTCCCGCCGATCGCCACCCGGACGACGACGTGCTCGACGCCGTCCTCAGAGTGGCCGGCGATAGCTCCCTGGCCATGCTCGGCGTCGCTATTTCCGGGGCGGATCCGCTGCTCGCCTACATGCGCGAAACCGGGCGGCGAAATCCCGCATTCGTCGCCGCCTGGACCGGCCTGGTGTCACAGCGCCCCCTGCCGCGGCTGTGCGAGGCCTGCCGTGTCCCCGAGCAGGCCCCGGTCAAGTTGCGCCTGCCTGGCGTTTCCGAGGTTTACCGGCCGGGCGGTTGCGATCGTTGCCACCACGGCTACAATGGCACCGTCGTGGTGACCGAGCTCATCGCGGCCTCCCCCGACATGCGCGTGGCGCTCGCCGCGGGCGCGTCACCCCGTGAGGTCATGGGCGTCGCGCGCGCCGAAGGCCAGCGCACCGCCCTCGACAAGATCCTCGATGAGCTGCGCTCCGGATCGCTGGCCCTCGCCGATGTCACGGCTGCCTTTCCGTCCCTCGTATCGTGAGGATGGTTCCATGGACATCCTGCTCATTGCGCCCTGTGACCATTCTCAGGTCTGGAAAGGGCGTCGCAGCCTCTTCGTCTTCCCGAGCCTCGCGCTGCCCATTCTTGGCGCGCTGACACCGAGCCGGCATCGCGTCCGCATTCTCGACGAGGCGCTGGACGACGTCAGCTTCGCGCCACGCCCCGACCTCGTCGGCATCACCGTGATGACGCCCAACGCGCCCCGCGCCTATGCGATCGCCGATCGCTTTCGCGCGCTCGGCACCAAAGTGGTGCTCGGCGGGATCCACATCGCCGCCTGCCCGGACGAGGCCGCGCTGCACGCCGACGCGCTCGTGCTGGGCGAGGCGGAGCTGTTGTGGCCCCGGTTGCTCGACGACGCCGAACGCGGGGAGCTTTTGCCGGTCTACCGCAACGAGGAGCGGCTGGACATGGCGCTCGTGCCCATGCCGCGCCGCGATCTCCTGCCGCTGCACCGCTACCGCTTTCCCTACACCGTCATGGCGTCCCGCGGCTGCCCCTATCGCTGCTCGTTCTGTTCCACGACGCAGTATTTCGGATTCAAGTACCGCACCCGCCCCGTTGATGCGGTGATCGAGGAGATTACGAGCTTTCCTTCGCGGTTCTTCATGTTTCTCGACGACCACCTCTTCGCGATGCGGCCGTGGGCGAAGGAGCTGATGAAGCAGCTTGCCCCTCTGGGCAAGAAGTGGGGGTGCATGACCACGCTGGCGATCTCCAAGGACGAAGAGCTCATGGAGCTGGCAGCGGCGGCCGGCTGCATCGGCGTGCTCGTCGGCTTTGAAACCGTGTCCGACGCCAATCTCCGCGACATTCGTAAGCACCAGAAGGTCAAGGACTATCGCGGCGTCATCCAGGGCCTCCATCGCCACGGAATCATGGTCCAGGGGTCGTTCGTTCTCGGTTTTGACCACGACGACACGAACGCCTTCGACAAGACGATCGCCTTCGCTCACGAGATCGGCGTCGACTTCGGCAACTTTTGCACCCTGACGCCTCTGCCCGGCACCGACCAGTACGCGCAGATCCAGACAGAGGGGCGCATCGTGGAGAGCGACTGGTCCCGATACAACCGCTGGCACGTCGCCTATCATCCCAAGCAAATGTCCCGGCTCGAGCTGCTCACCGGCCGCGAACGGACCTACCGGGCGTTCTACTCCTGGCCGTCCATTCTCCGCAGGCTGCCGTGGCGGTGGCCGCACGCCTTCTATTTTGCGATCTACAGCCTGGCCTACCGCCGCGGCATGATCAACGAGGCGCGCGCCGTTCGGGAGATGGGGATTTTCGAGCAGTACGTCCAGGAGGCCAGTGGCGGCGGCCCGTCGACCACCGATCAGGAAGCGAAGCCCGTTCCGGCAATGCAGATGCTGTGAAAGCTGAACGAGGTCCGATTATTGAGCCGGACGCGCCGCCGCGCCGAGGATGGTATCCAGGGAGAGGACCCGGCAATCACCTCGAGCGCGCAGCGATAGCGCTTCTGCCGCTGTGGGCGTGATGACGGTGAGGTCCTCGGGCGTGACGTCCGAGAAGTCGAAGTCCCCGGCGTGGCGCCACTCGCCCTCCGCCGTCCAGTCGCACTCCGGTGGCTCGAATCGCTGATACCGGAACTGCTGCTCGCGAGCCAGCTCGGCGTGGTGCCCGGCCGACAGGTGCAGCACCGGGGCGACGCCCCTGGCCACGGCGTAGCGCCGGCGAACGGCAATCGCATACGGTTCGAAGCTCCACCGGGTCTGCCCGCGAGACCAGCGCGTGAGACTCCGGATCGCGGCAGGAGATCGATCCGTAAAGCACACGACGCTCACGCCGCCCCGAATCAATCGCGAGCTGGCGTAGATTTTGCGGTGATCCAGGATGCGTTCCAGCGCATCGCGGCCGCGGTGTCCGGAATACTGGCCGCCGTTGCGGAGCTCCGCGAAATAGTCCATCCGGCTCTGATCGGGCCAGGGTCCGGGGCGCGCCCGCGTATAATGGAAGAGATACTCGTCCAGATCGTCGGCGGTCGAGAGCGGGGCGCTCTCGCGCGCTTCGGTGTCACCTTGCGGGGCGGCGCCGGGCCATTGCACGGCGTCGGTCTCCGGGCGACCTCGTGGGGCGATGAGCTGCTTCCACTCCTCGGGCGGGAGCTCGCCGAGCTCCGGCACAAGCTCCTGGGCTCCGCGCTCGAGTAACACCTGGTTGCCTCGCGTTCCGTGGCCGCCCGGCGGCACGACGAGCAGGCGGCGCCCTTCGGGAAGGCGGCTGGACAGGAGCTGCTCCATGCTTCCGCGCTGGCGAATGTCGATCGCGACGACGACGTCGGCCAGGCCATCGACGACGACGTCGCGCCGGCGCAGGTCCGCGCTCGATGGCGTCGGGCTGACCGGTGACGGTTGGGTGCTGACCAAAAGCGTGCTGCCGGGGTCGAGGATAGTTTCGTAGTGGCGTAGCCACTCCTGCAGGCGACCCGCGGACATGGCGCCCGGCAGCGGCCCGGGCAAGGCCAGGATGAGCGGCCGGCCAAGCGAGCCCGCGACGTACGACACGAAGTCGTACTGCACGGCCTCCAGACTCGACACGATCACGCCGGGGAAGGAAGCCTGTTGGGCGAGCAGGCGCGGCACGAGGCGCACCCAGCGATTGTGCGGTGACGGATGTCGTGGCGTGCGCGAGCAAATGAAGGCGACCGTGTCGTGGTTGGCGAGGCTCAAGTTGCCCTGACACCACAGCGGCGCCCCGAGGCGAATCGACGCGTGCACGAGGCGCCTTGGGGGATCGGCGGGTTCCTCCCCCGGGACGCGCACGATGGCCGACTCGCTCCAAAACGTCTGCAACTGCTGTGAGCTCGGTTGGCCTGGTGCCACGATGGGCCCTCGACGGGTGGCGGCGCGCTACGCGGTGCTGAGATGTGCCGGCAGACTGCCGTGGCGCGCGGTGACGATGGTGTGGATCCCGCCGCGCACGAAGAAGTCCCCCGCCACCTCCAGGTAGCGCGGCGAGAGCGCGGCGACCAGGTCATCCAAAATCGCGTTGGTCACGGCTTCGTGAAAGACACCCTGGTCACGATAGGACCAGAGGTACAGCTTCAGGGACTTGAGCTCGACGCAGCGCGCATCGGGGACGTAGGTGATCCGCATGGTCGCGAAATCGGGCTGCCCCGTGCGCGGGCACAGGCAGGTGAACTCCGGACACTCGAAGCGGATCAAATAGCTGCGCTGCGGGTTCGGATTGGGGATCGTTTCGAGATCCCTGCGGGGTGCGGTCGCCATGAGTCAGTTCGCACGTCGATGTTGACCAGCTCTTGCCGGGGACATTTAGGGTAGTGTAGGCTGAAGGCATGAGTAGAGCAATGCGCGACCGCCCATCTCCGAGTGGCGACGGCGTTTCCGGGCCCGGCGACCGGCCGCCGGCCGCCGCCGCCCACCTGCTGCGCACCGCCGCGTTCGGAACGCTTTCAACGGTGTTGGCGTCGCTGCTCTGCCTGGTCGCCGCCGACTTCGCCTATCGCAGTGGCCGCTTCGATTTCTACCGGGCGGAAACGCGCGCGCAGAACCCCGGTCTGGCTGCGATGGCCGAGCGAAAAACGCCGCTTGTGGTGGTGTTGGGAGATTCCTTCGCGGCCGGCCTGGACAACTGGCCGATGCTGTTGCGTCCGGGTAGCGACCTCGCGCTTCCCGGCGCCGACGTCGCCGTGCTCGCGATTGCCGGCACCGGGCCGCGTGAGTATGCCCAGCGCCTGCGCACCTGGGGCTCGGCACTGGCGCCGAAGGTTGTCATCGTCGGCCTGTACGTGGGAAACGACCTGTGGAACGTCTTCGACCCGTATCGCGAGCAGCAGGTGTTCCGCCGTGTGTACTATGGCCTTGCCAACCACCTGTCGCTGCTGTGGTACCTCAACTACCGCGCGGCCCGTCTGTTCGCGCCTCCCAACCCTGCGGCGGAAGGAGGTGCGCCTGCCGCTGCCGATGCCGCCGCCGGTGGTGGGCGCGATGAGCGTCTCGCCGATGTCCCGGCCCACGTGGCGCGCTACGCCCGCGATTATCCGACGCTTTACCGGGACTCCGTGCTCGTCGACCGGCCGTTTTCGTCGCGGCAGCTTGCAGGGGTGATCCGCGCCCTGGAGGACATCGCGCTACGCGCCCGCGACTGGGGCGGCACCACGCTGATCCTCCTCTTCCCGGCCAGCGCCCAGGTCGACGCGCGGTACTATCCCGAGCTCTATGACCACTACGGGTTCGACACTGCGGACAGGCGTCTCCTCACGGCACGCACCGTGCAGGATCGCCTCCTCGCGGCAGCTTCGTCACGAGGCATCGCCGCGGTCGACTTGTTGCCCGCATTCAAGCGGCAACAGGAGACGATCTATTTCCTCAACGACGACCACCTCAATGGCCGCGGCAAGCGGCTGGTCGCCAGCATCGTGCGGCCGGCGATCGCCGCCCTCCTGAGCGGCCGGGCGCTGTCCGGCAGCGGCGCGTAGGCGTTTGCACATTTGCATTTTCAGATGCAAGATGTTAAGGGTCGGAACCAATTGAACGCCTCCCGACCACCGAGGCGTTTGACCTGCGACCCTGCACTGTGATTGCACACACCAGCGCCACTGCTCAGCAGAGGAGCTTCCAATGCCCGAGCTGCTCCGTTGGTTTGTAGGCGGTGGTGACCGCCCATCCGACGACCTTTCGTTCGAGAGTCTGCTCCTTGCCGGCGCCGCCGCGTCGGGCCCGACGGTGTTCACCTACCACTGGCGAAGCCCGGCTCTGGTGCTCGGCTACGGCCAATCGTCCGCCGCGTTTGCGGAGAATGCGTGCCGCGAGCTCGGGATTCCCATTGTTCGCCGTGTCAGTGGCGGTCTGGCGGTGCTCAACGAAGGTTCACCGGCGGTCTCCCTGGTGATTCCCGGCGCCCATCCGTGGGCGGAGGGCATTGTGAGACTTTACCAGCGGTTTCAGGCGGCGCTGCTTGCGGTCCTCTCTCCGTGGTGTCCCGACCTGACGCCCGACGCTTCCCCTGCCACTCCGGCGGCTCGTGCCGCGAGCCAGACGGAACGTCCCTCGCTGATCTGCTTCGAAGGCCGAGGCCCCGACGGCCTGTCCTCCGGCGGCCGCAAGGTCGTCGGCGGAGCACAGGCCCGCCGCCGGTATGGCGCGCTCGTGCATGCAGTCCTGCAAACTCGCTGCAATGCACGCTTGCAGGCGCGCGTTTTCGGCGTCAGCGCTGCGCGCATCGCGGCGACCATGACGACGCTGCCCGCGCCCGGCGACGGCGGCGACCTCGCGGCTGCCGTCGCGGCACGCCTGGCGCAGGACCTCGGCCTGAGACTGCTAGGACCCCTGCAGCGTCCGGCTTTCTCCTCGCCAGACGCGCTGGAACCGATTCTGCGGGCCAGCGATTTCCGCCCTGCGCAAAAAAGGAGCCAATCATGCCCCGTCGGACCATATACCATGCCGTGACCGAGCGCCTCGAAATCCTCGATGAGCACGGCAACATCGACCCGGAGCTCGACCCGCACCTGACCGCGGAACAGCTCCTCGCCCTGTACCGCACCATGGTGCGTATGCGCCTCTTTGACCAGAAGGGTCTCAACCTCCAGCGCCAGGGCCGCATGGGGACCTGGGGATCCTTGCAAGGCCAGGAGGCTTCACAGGCCGGAATGGCGCTGGCCATGGAACCGCAAGACTGGCTGACCCCGTCGTTCCGCGAGCACGGCCTGATGGAGGCCATCGGCGTGCCGATGCGCCAAATCTACGCGTTTTGGCGTGGCGACGGTCGTGGAGCCATCTATCCCCCGCACGTCAACTGCCTGCCCCAGGCAGTCCCCGTCGGCACCCAGTTCCTGCACGCCACAGGGATCGGCCTGGCGCTGAAAAAGCGCGGCGAAAGAGCCGCGGTCGTCGGCTGCGGCGGGGATGGCGCGACTTCAGAAGGCGACTTCCACGAGGCCATGAATTTCGCCGGTGTCTTTCAGACCAATACGGTGTTCTTCATTCAGAACAATCAGTGGGCGATCTCGCTACCCTTCAATCGCCAGACCGCGTCCGAGACGATTGCCCAAAAAGCCCACGCCTACGGCATCCCCGGCATCCAGGTGGACGGCAATGATGCGCTCGCTGTGTACGTGGCGTCCCGGGAGGCGCTGGAACGTGCGCGCTCGGGCGGCGGCCCCACGCTTATCGAGTGCCTCACGTATCGCTTGCGCGATCATACGACCGCTGACGATCACACGCGATACCGCTCGGCGGACGAAGTCGCCGAGTGGCAGAAACGGGACCCGATCGATCGCATGTTCGCCTTTCTCGCCGGCAGCGGCGTCTGGAACGACGAGCGCGAAGCCGCGCTGCGCACCGCCATTAACCAAGAGGTCGAGGCGGAGGTCGAGAAGTTCGAGCAAATGTCGCCGCCTCCGCCTTCGGACATCTTCGACTACTTCTACGAGGTCATGCCCTGGAACCTCAAGGAGCAACGCGAACAGCTCTTGACGGAGGTAGCGCGATGTTGAGGACCGAACCGATTACCGGCAACGACAGACGCGTAGCCCCCGCCGAAGTGCCGAAAACGACGCGCATGACCCTCGTTCAGGCCGTCACCCGAGCGCTATACGAAGAGATGGAGCGCGATCCTACCGTGCTCGTGCTCGGGCAGGACGTAGGCAAGGACGGAGGCGTGTTTCGCGCTACGGAGGGGCTCTACGAAGCCTTCGGCGCCGAACGCGTGATCGATACCCCGCTCGCGGAGTCCGGTATCACCGGGACGGCAATCGGTCTCGCCGTCGCTGGTTTCCGGCCCGTTGCGGAAATCCAGTTCATGGGATTCGTCTACCTGGCGCTAAACCAGTTTTTCTGCCACGCGGCGCGCCTCCGCAACCGCTCGCGCGGCCGGTACAACGTCCCGATGGTCCTGCGCATGCCCTATGGGGGCGGAATCCGCCCTCCCGAGCACCACTCCGAGAGCTACGAGGCGCTCTTCGTTGCCACCCCCGGAATCAAGGTGGTGATCCCCTCCACGCCTTACGATGCCAAGGGCATGCTGGCATCCGCCATTCGCGACAACGACCCGGTGCTGTTTCTGGAGCCGAAGCGAATATACCGGGCCTTTCGGGAGGAGGTGCCGGTCGAGCCCTACACGATTCCCCTCGGCAAGGCCAACGTCGTGCGCGTCGGAAAGGATGTGACGCTAATTTCCTACGGCGCCATGATGCGGCCGACCCTTGAGGCTGCGGACGCGGTCGCCCGCGACGGCGTGAGCGCCGAGGTGGTCGACTTGCGCACGCTCGCTCCTGTTGACGTCGAGACGCTGACCGCATCGGTCGCCAAGACCGGAAGGGCAGTAGTGGTCCATGAGGCGCCCAAGACCGGTGGTTTTGGCGGCGAGGTTACCGCGCTCCTCAATGAGCGCGTCCTGATGCACCTCGAGGCACCTGTCCAGCGGGTGGGCGGGTTCGACGTCGCCTTCCCGCCCGCGCTCCTCGAGGACTATTACCTGCCGCATCGCGCGCGCGTTGTCGAGGCGATCCGGCGAACCCTGAGCTATTGACCCGGCGAGGAGCGCGTAATGTTATTTGAGTTCAGGTTTCCCGATGTCGGCGAAGGCATTCACGAAGCCCAGGTCGTGGAGTGGCTGGTGCGCGTCGGCCAGCACGTGCAGTTGGACGCGCCATTTGTGAAAGTAGAGACGGACAAGGCCGTGGTGGAGCTGCCGGCCCCCAGGTCGGGAGTCGTGGCCGAGCTACGCGCCGACGCGGGATCCACGATCCACGTCGGTGAGGTGATTGCCGTCTTCTCGCTGGAAGCGCCGGCAGGCACCAGCGCTGAGGAGACTGCGGCGGTCGAGCCCGCGGCGCGTGTTGCCGCCCTGGGCGCGGCAGCCGGAGTTGCCGTGGCCGCGCCGGTGGCTACGTTGGCGGCGGCGGCGCCGGAGCCGGCCGAAACGACCCTGAGGCCGCCGGCGACTCCGCATACGCGGCTGCTCGCCCGTTCGCTCGGCGTCGACCTCGCGGCAGTGCGCGCCACGGGCCGGGCGGGCCGCATCACCGATGAGGACGTCGAACGCGCTCATGCCGCGCGCCCCGAGACTCGCGCCACCGTTCCCGCGATCGCCGCCGCGACCCCCGCCGTCGCCGCGCCGGCTACGGCCGAGGCGGCGGCCCCGGTGGAACCCGGCGTCTCCCTCCCACTACCCGAGGTCGCCGCCGGAGCCGCGGAGGAGGAACGCGTCCCGTTGACGCACTTGCGCAAGGTCATCGCCGAGGCCATGGCACTCAGCAAACACACATCCGCTCACGTCACGCACGTGGACGAGGCCGACGTCACCGAGCTCCTCGCGCTCTACCATCGCATGAAGCCGTTGGTCGCCGAGGCGGACGGCGTGGATCTCAGCCTCACCCCTCTCTTCGTCAAGGCCGTCGTCGCGGCGCTCAAGCGGCACCCCCTGCTCAACGCGAGTCTTGACCCCAGTCGCGGCGAGATCGTCTACAAGAAGCTCTACCACATCGGTGTTGCTGTCGACACCGCCGAAGGGCTGGTCGTGCCGGTCCTGCGCGATGCCGACAAGAAGTCGATCGTTCAGCTCGCCGCGGAGCTCGCCGACAAGGCTGCTCGCGCCCGGGCCCGCCGCCTCGCCCTTGACGACCTCCGCGGCGCGTCGTTTACCATCAGCAACCTGGGTCCGATCGGCGGGCTGTTCGCCACCCCAATCATTCACCAGCCCGAGCTCGCCATTGTCGGCCTGCACGCGATCAAGGACCGCCCCGCTGTCGTCGCCGGCGCCGTGGTGCCGCGAAAGCTCATGATGCTATCCGTCTCGTTCGACCACCGGATCATCGACGGCGCTGTCGCTGCGCGCTTCATGGTCGATCTGGTGCGCAACGTGGAGAACCCCGACCTCCTCATGGTGAGGTTGTAGCCATGGTAGTGGGACCTAACAGTGTGAGCTCTCAGGTAGCCGTCATCGGCGCCGGCCCCGGTGGCTACCTCGCCGCGATTCGGCTCGGTCAGCTCGGCAAGGACGTTGTTCTCATCGAGAAGCGCCCTTCCCTCGGCGGCGTATGTCTGAACGAGGGGTGCATACCGTCCAAGGCGCTGATTCACGCGGCCCACGTGTACGACCAGGCTGCCCACGCCGCGGAGATGGGGCTCAGCATCACCCGGCATGGCGTCGACATGGCACGGTTGATGAAATGGAAGGGCGGTGTCGTGAGGCGATTGACCGCCGGCGTCAAGCACCTCGTTTCCAAGACCGGAGGGCAGATTCTGCAGGGCGCCGCGCGCTTCACTACCGACCGCCAGCTCGCGGTCACCGGCGACGACGGCAGCGCGCGCCTGGTCAATTTCGAACGCGCCATCATCGCCACCGGTACCGAATCCGCGACCCTACCCGGCTTCGAAAGCGACGGCGAGACTGTCGTCGG
>JACPHN010000002.1:0-23769 GCA_016188575.1 Candidatus Schekmanbacteria bacterium | reverse complement strand
GGGACCTAACAGTGTGAGCTCTCAGGTAGCCGTCATCGGCGGCGGCTACATTGGCCTCGAGCTCGGAATCGCCTATGCCAAGCTCGGCAGCAGGACCACCGTCGTCGAGCTGCTGCCGGAGCTGCTTCCGGATCACGAGCCCGAAATCCGGGCCGCTCTCACCCGGAGCCTGCAGTTGCTCGGGGTCACGGTGCTGACCGGGACGCGCGCCGAAAGCATGCAAAGGGGTACGGTCTCGAAGGTGATGTTGCGCGCCGGTGATGGGTCGCTGCAGACCATCGAGGCCGACCTGGTCGTGGTCAGCGTCGGGCGGCGGCCGGCTACCGCGCAGTTGGGGCTGGACGCGCTGCGCCTGCGGGTCGACGCCCGCGGCTTCGTAATGGTCGACGAGCGCATGGAGACCAACCTGCTTGGCATCTATGCCGTGGGCGACGTCGCCGGCGGGGTGCAGCTCGCTCACAAGGCCTATCGCGAAGGGAAGGTGGCCGCGGAAGTGATCTGTGGCCTGCCGAGTGCCTACGACGCGTGCGTCGTCCCCGCCGTGATCTACGCTGACCCGGAAATCGCCTCCGCCGGACTGACCGCTCGACAGGCCCGCGAACAAGGGTTCGAGGTTTGCGAAGGCGTTTTCCCCTACCGCGCGTCGGGCCGCGCGCTGACCACAAACGCCACGGACGGGCTCGTCAAGGTGGTGGCCGAAGCGAAGTCGCAGCGGCTCCTGGGTGTTCACATCGCCGGACGTGAGGCCGGCGAGCTGATTGCCGAAGCGACTCTCGCCCTGGAAATGGGTGCCCTGCTCGACGACCTGTCGCTTACGATCCACCCCCATCCGACCATGAGCGAGGCCCTCATGGAAGCTGCGGACGTCGCCCTGGGCCGGGGAGCGCATACCCTGTCGTGAGCGCGCCGAGGTTGACCCGGCCCCGATGAACGAACGTCGACAAAACCCAAGCGCGGGGGGAATCGTCGTGGGAGCCCTCCTTGCGATCGGTGTGCTCCTCGGCGTGGTGAGCTTTCGGGGCGCAACGACCTCGGGGAGGATGCTGCGAGATGACCTTGCGCGGATTGCGTCGCGAAGTCATACTCTCACCGCCGAGGCGTGCGTGGATGAAGCCATCCACTGGCATCGCCATTGCGGCGCGGCGGTCGTGATGTGCGATGCTTTCTTGCCACGCGTCACCGCCACCTGCCTGGCCGGTGCCGATCGCACGGATTACTGCAGGAGCGTGGCGGCCGACTTCTTTTCCACGCGCTTCGACTTCGCGCGGTGCAGTGCCCGCGGCTTCGCACCGCGGGCGATGAAGACCTGCGCCCTGGCCTACCGAGCCGTGGAGGCCCATTGCCGGCGCGTTCTCGGTGGCGGCGTGGCTCTTGAGCCGCACGCGGCCGAACAAGGAAGAGTGCTACTGAATGAGAACAGGAGTACAGGTGATCGGCGATAGCCGAGATTCTCAAGCCGCGGCATCGGTGTTGACTACAGAGAGCGGCGCAAACCTGCGCGGCGCGGATATCTTGAGCCTGGCCAAGCCGAGAATCGCCGGGTTGGCCGTCTTCATGGCAGCCGCGGGAATGGCGCTCGGACCGCACAGACCTGGTCCGCTGACCGCGCTCGCGACCCTTGCGGGTACTGCTCTGGCCGCAGGCGGCGCCAGCGCGCTGAACATGTATCTCGAGCGCGAAAGCGACAGACTGATGTTCCGCACGCGCCATCGACCGTTGCCCGCGGGGCGAGTACCGCCGCGCTTCGCGCTGGCATTCGGCGCCGCGCTTGCGCTCGGCTCCGTAACCGTCCTGGCGCTCGCCGTAAACCCGCTGACAGCGCTTCTCGGTGCCGTTGCAATCACCTTCTACGCCTTTCTCTACACTCCCCTCAAACGGCGGACGCCGTACGCGCTGCACGTCGGTACGGTCCCGGGCGCGATGCCGCCGCTGATCGGCTGGACGGCGGCGTCCGGCGCTCTCGGCGGACCGGGCCTCGTGCTCTTCGCAATCATGCTGCTGTGGCAAGTTCCGCACTTCATGGCGATCGCGATCTACTGTCGGGCCGACTACGGCCGGGCCGGCATCCGCTGCTACCCGGTCGAGCGCGGCATTCACGCGGCGATCAGACACGCGATCCTCTATGCCGGGCTCCTGGTTCCTGTCAGCCTGATCATGGTGCCGCTCGGCGTCGCCGGGTGGTTTTACGCGACGGCCGCGACGGTGCTGGGCGTCGGCTTCGCAGCGGCAGCCGCGACCGCATTCGAGCGACTCGGCGCCACGGGCTGGGCGAAGCGGCTTTTTCACGCCTCGCTCATCTACCTTCCGGCACTCTCCGTGGCGCTGCTGATCGACGTGTCCCTCCCCTGACCGAGTGCGTGAGCCGCGCATGGAGCCCAGGCGTCTGCTACGAAACCCGTATTTCTGGGGCTTGCTCATCGGGATCGCCGGAGTCCACCTCGTCAGACCGCTGACCCGTTACGAGCCCGCGCCGCCTCCTGTGCTCCACGGGGTTCCCGATTTCACGCTCAGCGCCGCCAGCGGCGAGCCCTTCCGCACGAGCGACCTGAATGGTCGCGTCTACATCGCGGCAGTCGTCTCGACGGCATGTCCCGGAGCGTGCGGGCGCGTGCGCGATGCGCTCGTCAAGCTCCAGCGGGGGTATCAGCACCATGGCGCGGACATTTGCGTGCTGGCGATCACCGCCACGCCCGAGAGCGACAACCCCGCCGCGCTTCGTCGGGCTCGCGATGCCATCGCCGCGGATCCCGAGCGCTGGACCTGGTTGACGGGGCCAGCGCCCCGCGTCGAGGCCCTGGTGCGCGGTCTCTTTGCCTTGCCACCTGACCCGGCGGGTACCGGGGACGCCTTGCTCCTTGCCGAGCAGCTCGCGGGGCTCGTGTTGATTGACCGCGACGGGCTCGTGCGCGGCCGCTACGCGAGCGACGAGCTCGGAGTCGACGAGGCCTTTCACCGCTCGCGACACGTGGCGAGCGGTCGCGGCGGACGGAAGCAAACGCGCGGGTGACCGCCGGGAAGCCCACGTTGAGCACATCAAGCGCGCGATCGTGCCCGTCTTCTGCGAGAGGGCATTCGTGCCCCGCATGAAGAATATTCATCTCAAGGCCCTTCGAAATCTGCTAGCTCGACTGTAGCGGCATTTGAAAGACGGACGAATAGATCTGGAGGCATTCCCGCTATTATAGATCACGCGGTATACGAGCAAATCCAAAGTCAGTACATCCGAGTAGGTCCGGATTTGGAGATCGCTTTCTACCGCGGTTCTTTCCTCTCACTCGCCTGATACGGCGTTCCAGTAGCCGCTCTCGGCCAGATCGCAGCTGCCCGATGGTCGCTAGCGGCACTCCGAGGTGCCTTTCCAGCAGCACGGCATCAACCAACTCGACGGCGTTGTTGTACTGGCCCCCTCGCAAGAGCCTGTCCACTTCACACAGTGTGGCTTGAAGCTCCGCTGTCAAAGCCTCCGGCCAGGCCAGCCTGACACGTAGCATCTCCGTTGGCTCAAGCTTCAGGATTCCCCCCCCGTAGCTGCGTCCGTCAACCTCCAAACTCAACAGAGTCAAGCTGCTGTGGAAAGAAAGTACCATTAGCTCAGGGAGGACACCCTGGCGTAGGCGCAGTCCATGAATGGTATTCGTGTACAGCGCCTCGGCGGAGTTGACGACGGCTCGCGGATATCTGCCCGCCATGTAAGCCAAGAGCACATCCGCCCTGGCCAGGCCCGGAACCTTCCACCACGGGTCGCGAGCTCGGCACTTGAAGCGCTCTCGAATCCGCTGTTTGCGCCCTTCGTCGACAAACCGCTCCAGCGCTTGAGGGTCGGCGCCGAACAGGTCATGCTGTGGGACCACCAGGTGATGGGCGTAACCCGAGTCCTCAAGAGCCTCAATGTCCTTCATCTTGAAGAAAAGGCCGCCGAAGGACTTGCTGCTTCTCGCCGTAGGCCGTAGCCACGAGATCGGAAGCCCTGCCTGCTCGGCTTGCGCCGCCGTCCGGTGGAAGAACTGATTGGCCCCCGAGACGTAGCCGTTCGTCAGAGTACCGAAGGACGACAGCTCGCGGACCGCCGCAAACTCCTTCACTCGGTGCCAGGCCCGGCGCTCTTGTGGAGAAAGAAACGCCTCGACGAATCGCACGTCAGGGTCCGCGCCGAGGAAGATGCCCTCTGTTCCATTCCCGTCGCGAGCTTCATCCACGACATGGAGGAGCTCGGATCGGTCATGCAAGGGAATGAGACGTGCGCCACAAGCCGATCCCCCATAATCGGACGCAAGCAGAAGGAAGGTCTCCTCCTGAGCCTCGACGAACAGGTTCTGCTCGAACGCCAGCAGCGTGACCGAGCCAAATCGCTCGGACAGAGCGCGCAGCGTCGGGCGGCCATACTGCGTTTGCACGATCTCGGCGGGCACAACCATCGCCAAATCGCCGCCGGGCCGAAGGCACTGGACCGCGTGCAACACGAACGGCGCCCACGAAGAAGTCAGACCGGTCAGCCGAACACCCAACCGCAGAGCCGACTCCAACGCCCGGCGGCGCGATTCACCGCAGAAGAGCTGGTAGCGGATGAATGGTGGGTTTCCTACGACTGCGTCCACTTCACTGATGGCGTCGGGCTCCAAGGCGAAAAAATCTGATCGGATAATCCGCTGAGGGCATGAGACGTTGGCGAGGCGCACCCGGGTGGCATCGATGGCTACCGGATCCACATCACAACCCACGATGGATTTTGCGCCCAATCTGGCGGCTGCCAGCAGGAAGCGGCCATCGCCGCAAGATGGGTCGAGGATCGAGCGATGCGGACGGCGCAATGCCCAAGAAACCAGGAACTGCACAACGGCGTCGTCCGTGTAGAACGTCCCGAGTACTTTCTGTTTCGCGGCGGGCGAGGTGTCAGCTTCGTCCGGCTCGTGCACTCTCTACTCCTGGCCGTCGGGTTCTGGAGGATCTCTCACCAGGTGCTTTCATACCACATGAGGATGGACCTTGCCTGTCCGGGGAAGCTGCGGTGCGGATATCTTGTTCGTCTTCGTGGCGGGCTCCGGCTGCGCCCGGGCAGGCGCCGGGATCGCGCGGGCATGACGAATCAGGGGAGCAATTGCGGGGTTGATGGAGATCCACGCATGTGCTAATATGCGGGCGGTCTTGCCGGCAATTTTGACCGAAAACTCTCGTATTGACCGTGGTTCGGTGTGATGCCGTCGCGCGTATTGGACGCCGAGCCAGGTCTTCCCAATCCTTGCTGAGGTAGGTGTGGAGAAGTGGCTGTAATCTTTCCCCGCTGGACAAACTATGTCCCCCACGCACTGACGCTGGGCGCGGTTGGCGCCTTGGCCGCCGTCACTTTTGCCGTGTGGTACTGGTTCTCTCCGTGGTACACGGACGTGGGATACTCGCCAGTGCAGCCGATAGCCTTCAGTCACTGGCGGCATGCCGGCGACCTGGGAATCGACTGCCGGTACTGCCACAACACGGTGGAAATCTCGGCCTATGCCGCCGTTCCTCCTGCCCAGACCTGCATGAGCTGCCACGAGAGGATTCTGCCAGAAAGCCCGCTGTTGGCGCCCTTGCGAGCTGCCTACAAGGCCGATGACGCAATCCCGTGGAAAAGAGTCCACATGCTACCGGACTACGCCTTCTTCGACCACAGCGTGCACGTCGCCGCGGCAGTCGGGTGTGTCAGTTGTCATGGCCGGCTCGACCAGATGAGCGTCGTGCGACAGGAAAATCCGCTCAGCATGTCGTGGTGCCTCGACTGCCATCGCAACCCGGCGCCGAACCTCAGACCACGCGCCGAGGTAACCAACATGGCGTGGAGTGCGAGCAATGCCGGCTATAACCCCGAAGCGGATCCGGGCCGTGCTCGTCCGGTAGCTCCCCCCGAACACTGCTCTGGATGTCACCGATAATGAAAACTGGAAGCGAGATGAAAGAGGGAAAGGAATACTGGCGGAGTCTCGCGCACCGTGCCGCAACGCCGGGGCTCATGGAGCGGATGCGCCGGGAGCTGTGGGCGCCGGAGGAGTCCCCGGAGGGCGGCGGAGTCGATCGGCGCAAGTTTCTCGGCATCATGGGAGCGTCGCTGGCGCTTGCCGGCGTGGGCCTGACGGGGTGCGTCCGCAAGCCCGCGGAGCAGATACTGCCTTACACGCGCCGTCCCGAGGACCTCATTCCGGGCAAGCCGCAGTACTACGCCACGGCTGCCTACGTCGGAGGGTCGGTCCTCGGGCTGCTTGTCGAGAGTCACGAGGGGCGCCCGACGAAGATCGAAGGAAACCCCAGCCATCCGGTGAACGCGGGCGCCGCCAGCGCGTGGGCGCAAGCGTCGATCCTCGATCTATACGATCTCGACCGTAGCGCGTCCCCGTACAAGGGCGGGACGATCGCGACTTGGGAGGCGTTTGACGCCGAATTCGCGACCCCTCTGGCGGCGCTTCGCCAAGCTGGCGGTCGCGGTCTGGCGGTGGTTTTTGACGGACGCCCGTCGCCGGCGCTGTGGGGCTTGCTGCAGCGGATCGTCGCTGCATATCCGGCGATCGAGCTCTACGCCGGTGACGCGGGCTTTCTTCCCAACACCCGCGAGGGCCTTTCGGCATGCGGGCTCCAGTCCCACAACGTGCGCCTCGATCTCACCAAGGCAGACGTCATCCTTGCCGCCGATTGCGACTTTCTGGGCGTGGAGCCGAATGCCGTCGGGAGCTCTCGGCAGTTTGCGGGCCGCCGTCGCATGCGATCCGAGGCAGACGGCATGAATCGGCTGTATTGCGTGGAGCCGTTTCTGTCTGTCACGGGGATGACCGCCGACAACCGTCTGCGGCTACAGTCGGCGAAAGTAGGGGCCTTCCTGTCGGCGGTCGCGGCCGCGCTCTTTTCCGGCGGGCTGCCCCTTCCTGATGGCGCCGCTGAGGCGGTCGGCTCTCTGGACGCTCTCGGTGCCGCGGACGGCAACGCCGTCAACGCGAAGTGGGTCGCGGCAGTTGCCGCGGATCTGCTGCGCAACCGCGGCAAGAGCCTGGTGCTTGTCGGCGAGCGCCAGCCGGTATGGGTGCACGCGCTCGGCCACCTCATCAATGCGGCGCTCGGGAGCTCCGGCAACACGATTCACTACGCCGCCACGGGGCAACGGCCGCCAGTAGGCCCGCTTGGCGCACTCGCCGCTCGCATCCAGGCGGGCGAAATCTCGACGCTGATGGCGCTCTGCTCCAATCCTGTCTATGACGCTCCGGCAGACCTCGACTTCGCTGCGCATCTTGCCAAGGTGCCGTTGTCGATTCACCTCGGCCTGCATCGCGACGAGACGGGTCGCGCGGCCACGTGGCATCTTCCTGCCTGTCACTTCCTGGAGTGCTGGGGCGACCTCGAGGCCAGCGACGGCACCCTGTCCGTGCAGCAGCCGCTGATCGCACCGCTGTACCCGGCTGTCTCGGACCTCGAGTTTCTCGGCCGCCTCGTCGCCACGGCGCCGGTTTCCGGATACGAGCTCGTCAAGGATCAGTGGCGCCAGCGCCATCAGGCGCTGCCTGATTTCGAAAAACAGTGGGCAAAGTGGCTTCATGACGGTGTTGCGGAGGCGCCTAAGGGAAGCACCGAGCCGGTCGCATTCGCGTGGACCAGGGCCGTCTCGGCGTTCGCGGCCGCGGCGGCGGCCCCGGTGGCGACCGGAACCGAGGTCGCCTTCTTGCTGTCGCCCGCGGTTTACGATGGCCGCTTCGCCAACAACGGCTGGCTGCAGGAGATGCCCGATCCCACGACCAAGCTCACGTGGGACAACGCCGCTCTTCTCAGCCCGAAGACCGCTGCCGCCCTGGGCGTGCCGGAGAGCACCGCGGCCGCCACGGGCCGGGATCGCGCAGCGGTACTGGACATTTCGCTCGCCGGGCGGACGCTCCGCATTCCGGCCTTTGTCGTCCCGGGCACAGCGGACGATACCATCGTCATTCCCGTCGGCTACGGCCGACAGGTCGGGCGAGTCGCCAGCGGCGCAGGGTTCAATGCCAATGCGCTGCGCACGACCCAGACCTACCACTTTGGCAGCGGTGCCAAGGTCTCCGTTACCGGCGACCCTCATTACGAGCTCGCCACTACCCAGGACCACGGGTCAATGGAGGGCCGGCCCATCGTGCGCGAGTCCACGCTCGCGGCCTACCGCCAGACGCCCGGCTTCGTAGAGAAAGGCGAACTGCTGCCGCCAGAGCGCCTGCGTGCGCTGTGGCAGCCGCCGAACCCCAAGGGCGGAAACCAGTGGGGCATGGCGATCGACCTTACCGCATGCACCGGATGCGGCGCGTGCGTCATGGCCTGCACTTCCGAAAACAACGTTGCAATCGTCGGCAAGCAACGCATCCTGAACGGCCGCGAAATGCACTGGCTGCGCATTGATCGGTATTTTACCGGGGCGCTCGAAAACCCCGAAGCCGTGGTTCAACCCGTCGCGTGCATGCAGTGCGAGATGGCGCCTTGCGAAAACGTTTGTCCGGTGGCGGCGACGGCCCATAGCCCCGAAGGCCTCAACGACATGGCCTATAACCGCTGCATCGGGACGCGCTACTGCGCCAATAACTGCCCATACAAGGTGCGCCGGTTCAACTACTTCAACTTCTCGCGCGAGAACGACGAGGCTAACCCGATGTTGAGGATGCAGAAGAATCCCGACGTTACGGTGCGTTTTCGCGGCGTGATGGAGAAATGTACGTACTGCGTGCAGCGCATACAGGAGGTCAAGATCGCCGACAAGCGCGAGGGGCGCACGACTATCGAAGACGGCAGCATCGTTCCGGCCTGCCAACAGACGTGCCCGACGGAGGCCATCGTTTTCGGTGACATCAACGATCCACGCAGCAAGGTCTCCGAAGCGAAACGAACGAACCGAAACTACGTGCTCCTCAGCGAGCTTGCCGACTTCCCGCGCACCTCGTACCTGGCAAAGCTTCGCAACCCCAATCCGGAGCTGGTGTAAAGATGGCACAGGCAGTTGCATTGGATCTTGACCCGATCGAGGCCCGTCCCCAGCTCATCGCCGGCGAACAAAGCTTCAACGCCATTACCGAGGCGGTGGCGCTGCCGGTCGAGTGGAAACCGCCGTTGGGGTGGTGGATTGCCCTCGCCCTGTCCAGCTCACTGTTGGGTCTGTTCGGCATCTCGATCGCCTACCTGTTTTGGGAGGGCACGGGCATCTGGGGGCTCAACAACCCCATCTTCTGGGCATTCGACATTACCAACTTCGTGTTTTGGGTCGGCATCGGACACGCGGGAACTCTGATCTCCGCCATCCTCTTTCTGTTCCGGCAAAAGTGGCGGACCTCGATCAACCGCGCCGCGGAAGCCATGACGATCTTCGCCGTGATGTGCGCGCTTTCCTTTCCCGGGATTCACGTCGGTCGCCCGTGGCTGCCTTACTACATGTTTCCGATTCCCAACCAGATGGGCATGTGGCCGCAGTTCCGCAGCCCGCTGATCTGGGATTTCTTCGCGGTGAGCATCTACGGGACCGTCTCCCTGCTGTTCTGGTATGTCGGGCTGATCCCCGATCTCGCGACCATCCGTGACCGCGCCAAGACCAGGGTCAGACAGCTCGCCTATGGCTTTTTCGCTCTCGGCTGGCGCGGCTCCAACCGGCATTGGCAAAATTACGAGAGAGCCTACCTCATTCTCGCCGGGCTCGCGACGCCCCTGGTGCTGTCCGTCCATTCCGTGGTTTCCTTTGACTTCGCCACGGCTCAGCTCCCGGGGTGGCATACCACCATCTTCCCTCCCTACTTTGTCGCCGGCGCAATCTTCTCGGGTTTCGCCATGGTAATGACGCTGATGCTCATCTGCCGCGTGGTATTCGGACTGCGGCATATCATTCAGCCTCTCCACCTGGACCGCATGGCGAAAATCATGCTCCTTACCGGCACCATCGTGGGGTATGCCTACGGCACCGAGTTCTTCATCGCGTGGTACGGGCAGAACGACTATGAGCTGTTCGCCTTCGTCAATCGCGCGACCGGGCCATACGCATGGGCCTACTGGACCATGGTCGGCTGCAACGTCCTGTCTCCCCAGGTGTTCTGGTTCAAGAAGGCCAGAACCTGCATCCCGCTGCTATTCGTCATCTCCATATTCATTAACATCGGGATGTGGTTCGAGCGTTTTGTGATCATTACCACATCACTCCATCGCGACTTTCTCCCCTCTAGCTGGGACTACTTCAGGCCTACTTTCTGGGACCTCTCGACGTTCGTGGGCAGTTTCGGTCTCTTCCTCACCATGTTCTGCTTGTTCGTGCGCTTCCTGCCGATGGTGGCCATGGCCGAAGTGAAGGCGATTTTGCCCATCGCCAATCCACACCATCACGCGCCGGCCAAGACGCACTGAGGAGGACCCGGCCATGAAACCGAAAGCTGCGACGGAAAGGCCGAAGAGCTTCGGCCTGGTTGCCCAATTCGACACCCCTGCGGCCATCTTCCGGGCATGCGAGAAAGTTCGCGACGCTGGGTACCTGAGGTGGGACGCGCATACACCGTTTCCCGTCCATGGACTGGACAAGGCAATGGGGCTGAAACCCTCGCGGCTACCCTGGATCAGCCTGGTGCTGGCTCTAGGAGGTGCGGCCACGGGCTTGTTGCTGCAGTGGTGGACCAGCGCTGTCGAATATCCATTGATCATCAGCGGGAAGCCGTATTTTAGCTGGCCCGCCTTCGTCCCCGTCATCTTCGAGCTGTCCGTGCTTGGGGGCGCCGCCGGTGCCGTCTTTGGGATGCTCTTTCTCAATCGACTGCCCCAGCTCTACCATGCGCTGTTCCGCGTCGACGCGTTCGCGAAGGTTACGGATGACAAGTTCTTCATTTCGATCGAAGCGGCGGATCCAAGATACGATGAGCAGAAAACCAGAAAGTTGCTCGAATCGGCGGGAGCCTCCCTGGTCACCGTGGTAGAAGCATGACCGGCGGAGCGGGAGTTTGCTAACATGAAGGTGATGCTGACAAGACTACTGTCGAGGGCGCGGTCGCGCGCTGAATGTCGGAGCCGGGCGCTCGCCATTGGCAGCCTCCTCGTGATCCCGGCCCTGGCGTCGATCGCCACAGGGTGCCGCGGGGATCTCTCGCAAGGCCCTCCCATTCACATCGTGCAAAACATGGACCAGCAGGCGCGCTACGATCCCCAGGAGCCCAATACGTCCTTTGCCGATGGCCGCGCCATGCGGCCGCCGGTGCCGGGGACGATTGCCCGCGGATCCCTGAGGGACGACCCCCACTTCTTCAACGGCAGGCGCGAAGGCGGCGAGTACGCTACCACCTTGCCCACGCGGGTGGCGCTGAACAAGGTGCTGCTGAATCGCGGGCGCGAGCGCTACGACATCTACTGCTCGCCCTGCCACGACCAGGCGGGTTCGGGGGATGGCATCATTGCGCGTCGCGGCTATCCAGTGCCGCCTACCAACCTCGCCAGCGACCCCACGCGGGCGCTGCCGGCTGGGCAGATTTTTGAAACCATAAGCAACGGCGTGCGCACGATGCCGGGCTACCGAGAGCAGATTCCGGTGCCGGATCGGTGGGCGATCGTGGCGTATGTGCGCGCCCTTCAAGTTAGCCAGCACGCCAGCGTCGACCTCGTTCCGCAGGAAGTCACGACAGAGAAGGGATGGAGTGTAAAGTGAGCGCGCACGGTGTGACCAGGCGACTGGCTCAGGCGGACGTATCGATTCCCAGCACGAGCTCGTGGAGCAAGCTGCCGCTCATCGGCGGAGGTTTGGCCGCCGCGGGCGCTGCGGGCAGCGCCGCGTTCGGCCTCGCGGACCACGGGCAGCTCTTCTTTTCCTACCTGGTGGCGTTCCTGTTTTTCGTGTCCATCGCGATTGGCGGGTTGTTTTTCGTTCTCGTCAACCACCTGTCCCGTGCTGGCTGGGGTGTCGTGGTTCGCCGGCTCGCCGAAAACCTCATGGGAACCTTGCCCCTGTTCTTGCTCCTCTTCGTTCCCATCGCTTTTGGCCTCCACGATCTCTATCACTGGGCGCACCATGAAGCAGTCGCCGGCGATCCCGTGCTGGCAGGGAAGGCGGTATATCTCAATCCGACATTCTTCCTGATCCGGGGCTTCGCATTCCTGGTCTTGTGGTCTGCGGCCGGCCTGTGGTTTCTCCGGACGTCCGTGGCGCAGGACAGCAGTGGGGAGCCCTGCCTGACGCGCCGGATGCAAATGGCCAGCGCCCCGATGACGTTGCTGTTCGCCGTGACGGTGACGCTCGCTGCCTTCGACTGGATCATGTCCCTCGAACCGCACTGGTTCTCCACGGTGTTTGGCGTCTACTTTTTCTCCGGATGCGTCGTCGCCGTGTACGCGACCATGATTCTGCTCGTACTGGCTCTCGATCGCTCCAGATTGCTCGGCAACGCCGTCTCCATCGAGCATGTGCACGACCTGGGCAAAATGCTGTTCGCGTTCGTCGCGTTCTGGGCCTACATTGCGTTTTCTCAGTTCATGCTGATCTGGTACGCCAATCTTCCGGAGGAGACCATCTGGTACTCCCAGCGCTGGGACAACTCGTGGCGGGGGATCTCGATATTCCTCGCCGTTGGGCACTTTATCGTTCCGTTCTTCTTCCTGCTTTCCCGCGCCATCAAGCGCAACCGCACACTGCTTGCCTGTGGAGCTGCCTGGATGCTGTTCATACATCTCGTGGATGTCCACTGGCTCGTCATGCCGACGCATCATCGTGAAGGTTTTCACTTTTCACTCATGGATCCTGCCGCGATCCTGTTCGTCGGCGGGCTGTTCCTGGTCGTGCTCGGCCTCGGGCTCAAGAAGCAGGCGTTGGTGCCGCTGAAGGATCCGCGTCTCTCCGAGTCCCTCGCCTTCGAGAACTTCTAACCCCCTGGATGCCGTACGATGGCCAAGAAACAATCCGCAAGCTCCGGAGCCACATTTGTTGCGGAAGGCGTGGAGCCTGACACTCCGCCAACCGGATACATCGCGTTGTTGGTGTTCGTGCTCAGCGCTCTGGTGCTGATCGCTTGTGTGGGCGTCGTTGAGCTCGTGAGATTCAGCGCCCGGGACGAGGTTTTTCGTAAGGACCTCTCGCTGACCAACCCGGTGCTCGAGGAGATCCGCGCTCGCGATCGGAAGAACCTGAACGAGTACCAGCAACTGGATGCGGCCAAGGGGATCTACACGATTCCGATCGAGAGAGCGATTGATATTGTCGTGGCCGATCCTGCGCGGATAGAGAACCCGGCTGGCGCCGCGGCCGCCGTGCAGGGTGCTGCACCGGCGACTCCGTAGGGATCCGGGTTGCTGCCATGGGAAGGATGCCCAGTAGGGTTCACCCGAGTATCGTGGCGGCGGTGGTTCTCCTGTTCCTTGCGTTGCCCGGGACGGCAGGGGCCGCGGAGACCTTGCCTCCCGAGCTCGCCGGGGTAGAAATCGCGAACAAGCTAGGCGCCATGTTGCCGGCAGAGAGCGAGCTCACGAGCTATACCGGAGCCCCGGTGCGGCTCGCGACACTGCTCGCCCCCGGAAAACCGCTCGTGCTTACGCTGAACTACTACGAGTGCCCCATGCTTTGCTCCCTACAGCTCAATGGCCTCGTAGCGGGACTGCGAAATCTGGGGCTGACTCCGGGAGTGGACTTCGAGCTCGTCACCGTCAGCATTGATCCCCGGGAGGGCACGCAGCTTGCGGCCGCAAAACGCCAGGCGTACCTCCGCGAGCTCCGGTTGCCGGGCGCGGAATGGCACTTCATGGTGGGGAGACCGGCGGAGATCGACCGGCTTGCAGCCGCAGTGGGATTTGGCTACCGCTACGACGAAAAGACCGACCAGTTCGCACATCCGCCGGCGGTATTCTTTTTCGCTCCTTCCGGGCGGCTCGCGCGCGTCCTCAGTGGCCTCACCTACGAGACGCGCGATCTGCGCTTTGCGCTGATGGAAGCTTCGGAAGGCCGCATCGGCACCGCTGTCGACCTGGTCCTGTTGAGCTGTTTTCATTATGACGCAACGCGCGGGCGCTATGGTCCTACGGCCATGGGCATCATGCGGCTGGCATGCGTCGTTTCGACCATAATAATCGCCGTCGTCTTGCTTACCCTTTGGCGTCGTGAACGCGCACGTCGTTCCCCGGAGATCGCACCGTGAACTGGCCCTTATTGCAAGATCCACCTACCGCTGAGCCCGCCGCCTGGATGGGCTCGTTCTGGCTGCCGCCGGCAGCATCAGCGACGACAGACGCTGTCGACCCGATCTTTTATTTCCTTCTCTACCTGACCAGCTTTTTCTTTTTCCTCATCATTGCTGTAACATTCTTCTTCATTGTCAGGTACAGAAAGCGAAGCGATAATCAGAAGACCTCAGCCCTCCACGGCAACCTGCCGCTCGAGATCGCCTGGAGCGTGATTCCGGCCATCTTGCTCGTGGTGATCTTTGTCTGGGGTTTCAATGGCTTCATGGCGCTGCACGTGCCGCCGGGAAACTCGATGGACGTTCGCGTTACCGCCCAGAAGTGGCAGTGGAGCTTCGATTATCCGAAAGACGGGGTGAGCTCGACGGTGCTGAAAGTGCCCGCTGGCCAGCCCGTGCGGTTGACGATGTCCGCCGTGGACGTGTTGCACAGCTTCTATGTGCCGGATTTTCGGATCAAGGCCGACGTTATCCCCAATCGGTACACGGTGCTCTGGTTCCAGGCGGATCGGCCCGGGTCGCACCAGGTCATGTGTGCCGAATACTGCGGTAGAGATCATTCCCGGATGCTGACCAAGGTCGAGGTCGTCCCGGAAAAGGAGTACCGAGACTGGCTGGCGGGTCAGAAGAAAAGCGGCCTGAGCCTCGTCGACCTCGGGAAGGAGATCTTCGCGGGCAAGGGAGGGTGCAAGGCCTGCCACAGCGTCGACGGGTCTCGGCTCGTCGGTCCGTCGGTGAAGGGCGTGTATGGGAAGGAAGAAACTTTGGCGGACGGACGAAAAATCACTGTCGACGACGAGTACATTCGCAAATCCCTCATGAATCCCATGGCCGACATCGTGGCGACGTACCCACCCGCGATGCCGCCGTATGCGGGGCGGCTCGATGACGAGGAAGTCAACGCCCTGATCGAGTACCTCAAGTCACTCGCAGATCAGCCAAAGGAATAGGAAACACGATGTCTACCGCAGTTGCTGAAACCGTTTCCGGCGGCAACGGCCGCCAGCACGAGGCCGCGGAGAGCTACCTGTCGGCCGGGCGAGGGCTGCGCTCCTGGCTGACGACGCTGGATCACAAGCGCATTGGTCTGATGTACCTCGCCTCGATCCTGCTGTTTTTCTTCGTCGGCGGCATGCTCGCGATGGGCATTCGGCTCGAGCTCTGGACGCCTGCGGGAGAGCTGCTGGATGCGGACATGTACAACAAGTTCTTCACCCTGCACGGCGCGGTGATGATCTTCTTGTTCGTGATTCCCGGCCTGCCGGCAGCGCTTGGCAACTTTGTGATGCCGTTGATGCTCGGCGCCAAGGATGTGGCCTTTCCGCGCCTCAACCTCTTCAGCTACTACCTGTACTGCGCAGGCGCCGTAATCCTGCTGTACACGATAATCTCCGGCGGCCTCGATACCGGCTGGACGTTCTACACGCCGTACAGCACCACCACGGACTCGTCCGTCGTTTCTGCCGTCAGCGGCGCTTTCGTCCTCGGCTTCTCCTCGATTCTGACGGGGGTCAACTTCATCGTGACGATTCACAAGATGCGGGCTCCCGGCCAGGGCTGGTACCGGTTGCCGCTGTTTGTGTGGTCGCTCTACGCGACAGCGGTGATGCAGATTCTGGCCACGCCGGTTCTCGCCATCACGTTGCTGCTGCTCGCCGTCGAGCGGACGCTGCACATCGGCTTTTTTGATCCGGCGCTGGGTGGCGATCCGGTGCTGTTCCAGCACTTCTTCTGGTTTTACTCGCATCCCGCCGTGTACATCATGATCGTGCCGGCGTTCGGAATCATGAGCGAGCTGATCACCGTGCATTCGCGCAAGAACATCTTCGGGTACAAGGCAGTAGCGCTATCGAGTGTGGCGATTGCGATCATCGGCTTTCTGGTGTGGGGACACCACATGTTTGTGTCCGGACAGTCGGAGGTCGCGAGCACGCTATTTTCCTTCCTGACGTTCACGGTTGCTGTTCCCACGGCAATCAAGATCTTTAGCTGGGTAACAACACTGTACCGTGGTTCGATTTCGTTTACGGCTCCCATGCTATATGCACTCTCGTTTATCTTCCTGTTCAGCATAGGTGGGCTTACAGGTCTCTTTCTCGCTACACTAGCGATAGATGTGCACTTGCATGATACGTATTTCGTTGTCGGTCACTTTCATTACGTGATGGTGGGCGGGAACGTAATCGCTTTTCTCGGTGCGCTTCACCACTGGTGGCCAAAGATGTTCGGCAGGAAATACAACGAGAGGCTGGCGGCGATTGCGGCGGCTCTCGTATTTGTGGGATTCAACCTCACATTTTTTACGCAGCTCGTGTTGGGGACGCGCGGAATGCCGAGACGCTACCACAGCTACCTTCCCGAATACACCGACCTGCATCAGCTTTCGACGGTGGGATCCGTGATTCTGGCGGTTGGCCTGTTCCTCGTGGGCGGATATCTACTCGCGAGCTTGCTCAAGGGCGAGCGCTGCTCGGCGAACCCGTGGGGCGGCGTGTCGCTGGAGTGGGTGGCGAGTTGCCCTCCGTCCGTGCACAATTTCCCGGGACAACCGGTGGTGCATGGCGGACCCTACCAGTTCGAAGAGATCGAGAGCTCTCACGCGAAGGTGCAGGCATAGATCATGAACGCGACGGTAGATCGAATGAATGCTCACGAGAACGAGGCGTTTCTTCGCCACCATTTTTATACCCCGGACCAGCAGAGCTCCGCCGCGAAGCTGGGCATGTGGCTTTTCTTGGCGCAGGAGGTCCTGTTTTTCAGTGGCCTGTTCATGGTGTACACGGCGTTTCGGTATTTCTACCCCGACGCGTTTCTCGCGGCGCATGAGCACTTGAGCATTCCTCTCGGGGCGACGAACACGCTGATTCTGCTGACGAGCAGCCTGACGATGGCGCTGGCCGTGCGCTCGGCGCAGACGGATCAGATCGCGAAGCTTCGGCTGAGCTTGGTCTTGACGATCCTCCTGGCGGCTGGGTTCCTGGTGGTGAAGTACTTCGAGTATTCACATAAGATCCACGCGGGACTTCTTCCAGGAAGCCTGTTCGCGCCCCACGGAGTGGAATCCTTGCCGGAAACAGCGAAGCTGTTCTTTTCCCTGTACTTCGTGCTGACCGGTCTGCATGGAATTCACGTAATTGCAGGCATTGGCGTCATCGGCTGGGCATTTCATAAGGCCGGAAGCGGTATAATAGGCTCACATTATTATACTCCTATTGAAAATGTAGGATTATACTGGCACTTTGTAGATATTGTATGGATATTCCTGTTCCCGCTTTTGTATCTTGTCAGGTGACTAAAAGCGCGAAGGAAGATAGCATGAGCACTTCTGCTGCAGAGCATGGAAGGAATCACGTCCTCCCCATCACAACCTATTTGCTGGTTTACGCCAGTTTGCTTGTCCTTACGGGACTTACAGTAGGCGTTTCCTACGCTAATCTCGGTCAGATCGCCATATACGTCGCCTTGAGCATCGCGGCGATAAAGGCGCTCCTGGTCGTCGGATACTTCATGCATTTGAAGTATTCAGATCGATTTTACAGCCTTGTTTTTGGCGGGTCGGTACTGTTTCTTCTGATATTTTTCGGTCTCGTCATGTCGGATCTGGCGACCCGTGGCCTGGTGCTGCCCGTCAAGGACAACTTTGTGCCGGCAGCGGAGCGAGCCGCGGCTGCGGATTCGAAAGCGGCGGTGCCGCCAACTGGAAAATAGGGTGGAGTGTTCTTGACAGTACGTACGCCGCAAGTATAATGCTCGTACGGCAAGTGGCGGGCGGTGTGTGACCAGCGCCGCCCGGAAATTCAGCACCTGAGAGGCCGAGCCTCCGCAATGAAGGTACAGTACGCGGCGCGCAGTGACGTTGGGCGTAAGCGCACGCTCAATGAGGACTTTTATTCCGTCTTTCCCGAACAAGCGTTGTACGTCGTTGCGGACGGCATGGGTGGGCATGCCGCGGGCGAGGTCGCGAGCCGTCTGGCCGTAGAGACGCTTGAAGAGTTCATGGTGATCGCCAACCAGGATGAGGAAATCACCTGGCCCTTCGATCTGGACGAGACGCTCGACGAGGACGCCAACAAGCTCAAGACGGCCATTCGCCTGGCCAACCAGAAGATCTATCAGGCGGCGCTGAAGCAGCAACGGCTGGAAGGGATGGGCACGACCATCGTTTGCCTTCTGGCGCGAAATGGTCGCGCCTATGTCGCCCACGTCGGCGATAGCCGAGGGTACCTGCTGCGGGCCCGCGAGATGAGACCGGTAACGTCTGATCACTCGTGGGTGAATATCCAGGTCTTGCTCGGGACGATCTCTCGCGAAGAAGCCCAGAACCACCCGATGAAGAACATTATTACCCGCGCCCTCGGCACCGGCTCGGATGTCGAGGTCGATATCTCGGTCCGCGACCTGCGGGCGGAAGATATTTACGTGCTCTGCTCCGACGGCCTGAGTGGCATGCTGTCCGACGTCGAGATCCGGGACACGATTCTGAGCGCAAACGGCGACATCGAGCTTGCCGCAGAGCGCCTGATCGCGAATGCCAATCAGCGCGGTGGTGACGACAACATCACGGTCATCGTCGCGCGTTTCGTGGCCGAGGAAAGCAAGGGAGACGTCGACGGCACGGAAGTTACGGCCGACGATCTGCACGAGCTGGACGCGGAGGGCGAGATTGGGAGCGAGGACCTCCTCAACGACGAAACTCTACCTCCAGGGAGAACCAAGCCGAGGCTTCGCTCGATCGAGGACATTTCGACGGCGGACACACTGCCCGGCGTGCGGCATCCATGGGCTGGTTCCGGCGGAGCATCGCTGCCGTCATCGCCGCCACTGACGGATGACGAGGACGTGGAGGAGTCCATCGACGACACCGACGCGTAGGCGCAGAAGCCTGGCGCGCGCACTGAGGAACCGGCCATTCGCCTCGTTTTGTTCGACATCGACGGCACTCTCATGCTCTCGGGCGGGGCGGGTCGACGGGCGCTGGGAGAGGCCATTCATGCAGTTGTGAGCGAACCGCTGCCGTTTGAGTCCTATCCGATGGCGGGAAAGACCGACCCGGCGATCATACGCGGGATCCTCGAAATGGGCGGCTATGATCACAATCGGGTGACGGCTCTGTTGCCCAAGATCATTGATCACTATGCGCGGCGGCTCGCTGATCTCGCCGCCACCCCATGCGGATGGACATTGCTGCCTGGCGTCCGAGACCTGCTCGACCGCCTGGCCGGTGAGCCGGGGTTGGCTCTGGGCCTGGTTACCGGAAACATCAAACAGGGAGCGGCGACGAAGCTGGGGGTTTTTGGGCTAGGGCACCGGTTCTCCGTCGGCGCCTTCGGAGACGATAGCGAAGACCGCAACGACCTTCCGCCCGTGGCACTGAAGCGAGCTCGCGAGGCCGGCTTGCCGGTGGCGCCGGGGTCGACAGTCATCGTCGGCGATACGCCAGCCGACATCGCCTGCGCTCGCGCGCACGGGATCCGTGTCCTCGCGGTGGCCACCGGGCCGTATTCTGTCGAGTGCCTCAGCCACGCCGACGAGGTGCTAGCGAATCTGGCGAACGGCGACGCAGCCGTTACCTGCCTTCAGCGGCTGCTCGGGTAGCGGGCACGGCGGCGTCAGTCGAGGACCTCGACCTCGTCACGCGTCACGGAGCGCATGAGATCGCCAATTGCCCGGAAGCGGTCCTCATCCGCTCGATAGACCTCGCGGATCTGGCTCGCAAGGTCTTTGGCGCGGCGAAATGCGCTGACCAGATCCCCCGCCACATCAGTCGGGGATTCCACGTCGCCGAGAATGTCCGCGAGGCGATCCCCCTCGGCCCAGCGGTAGCCTAGCGGCATCATGTATGGGGCGTAGACCGACTCGGTGCCGCTCAATGCGTCCGCCTGCCGCACCACGTCGCTGTGGCGAATGCGATTGACGCGTCGAAACAGGTCGTACCACCAGGATTCGCGGGGCTTGCGGACGAATGCCGAGCGTGGGAGCTCCTGAACCAGCCCGGTGAGAATCCCGAAGAAAACCGACATGGGGACTTCTTCGAAAACGCCGTTCAGAATCAGCTCCGTGACCAGGATTTCCTGAATCTGCACATGCTGCAGGATCTCGGCTCCGGCCAGAAACGTGCCGTCCTCGGCGACGTAACCGGTGGTCTGGAGAAAATCGATCTTTTGATTGAACGCTTCCCATGTCCAGCTCTCGCTCGCCTTCTGTTTCTTCTCCATTTGCCGCAGCTTCTTCTCCTCGCGCGCGAGCCGGTGTTTCTCCTTGTGCCCCATGGCCTCAAAGGCCTCGGGGGTCTCCGGCCGAAACTTTTCGACGCGCTGGGCGAGTCGCGGGAGCTGCTCGGCGAGGAGGCGTGCCTCGCGCTGCAGGTGAAAGCTCAGGAAGGACCGCTCGACGATCTCGCGCACCTCCGGCATGCTGTGCTGGCGGATGAGGCTTACGACCGAGTTGAAGGACAAGTTGAAGGACGAGGAGACGGGTTCGTAGCGACCCTGATGCAGCCGGGCGATGTCTTCGCGGAGGTTGTCGTAATCGGCATAGTCCAGGCGCACGACGACGTGCCCGTGATCGTCGATCCCGCGCCGGCCGGCGCGGCCGGCCTTTTGCATGTACTGGCGCACCGTCAGCGGCACCACGGATCGGCCATCGTACTTCATGATGGAGTCGAACACGACAGTGCGCGCGGGCATGTTGATGCCGAGCGCGAAGGTCGATGTGCAGAATAGCACGTATACGAGTCGCCGCTCGTAGAGCTCCTCAACGAGCGCCTTGATGGCTACGTGCGCGCCGGCGTGGTGAAAAGCGATGCCCTTCGCGTACATGGCGCGGTGCTCGTCGGTGAGGACCAGTGGGTACTCTCGCTCGAACTGCTCCAGACGCGCCTGAATCCGATTGCTTTCAGCGGGACCGACAAAGGGCAGCGCGACGCGAGCGGCAAGCTGGCGCGCAAACTCTTCTGTTTGCTTGCGGCTGAAGACGAAGTAGAGCGCCTGTAGATACCCGGCGCGCAACTGCTCGACGATGTCGTGCGGTGTAGTAGTGGGTGCTGCGTGTCCGCTGCGCCGCCTCCGCCTGCCGCCGCCGCGCCGGCCGCCGGCGGGAGCTTGGGGCTGATCGGAAAGTTCCTTCCGCCACGCGAGCCAGTTCTCACGGTAGTCGCTGGCACTGACGAGGCCGCTCTGAACATTCGCGAGCCAGTGTGTCAGCGGTACGGCCCGCTTGCGCTCGCGCACGACTTTCACCTCGCTGCCCCGTACGAATGTCAGCCAGGCCGCGAATTCGTCGAGATTGGCGAGGGTTGCGGACAGCCCCAGGATGCGGACGGTGCGCGGTAGATGGATCAGCACTTCTTCCCATACCGTTCCTCGCTCTTCGTCGTCGAGGAAGTGGATCTCGTCGATAATGACGCCCTTGAGCTCCTCCAGGGGCTCGCCTTCCAGCAGCATATTGCGCAGGACCTCGGTCGTCATGATCCGCAGCGGAGCCTCGCGATTGATCACCATATCGCCCGTAATCAGCCCCACTGCCGACGCCTCGTGCGCTCGGGTGTACTCGCGGTACTTCTGGTTGGACAGCGCCTTGATGGGGGCGGTGTAGACGACGTGTCCGCCCGAGCCGAGGATCTCGTCAACCAAAAAATCGGCGATGAGCGTTTTTCCCGTGCCCGTGGGCGCGCACACCAGGACCGAGAAGCCCTGCTCGAGGTAGCGGATGGCCCGACTTTGGAATGGATCGAGCAACGTGCCGCGAAAGGTTTTTCCGCGGGCATGTGCTTCTGAGCGTTGCTCGCGGCTGGCGGGACTGGGGCTGTCGGATTGTTCTTCGCTCATGGCGCTGCCCAATGGTTTGACCACTCGATGATCGCGGCGGCTCGCCTGCGAGAACGAAGTCGCCATGCGCTCTGGCGGTCTGCAACTGTTCGGCACTCTAGCCGAGGCGGTGAGTTGTGTCAATACGACGGAGGGCGGTATGATCGAGCATGCGGAAGTGAGCCCGGGGCTCACCGGACCAAGGAACCGGAGATTGCACGATGGAGGCGATTTTTGAGCTGCTTGCAGATATTCCTATCTTTGCGGATCTTTCCAACTCTGATTTGGAGAAGGTAGCGAAGCTCCTGAAGGCCGAGACCTACGAGCGCGGTGACACCATCGTGCACGAGGGGCAGGTAGCCGACCGGTTTCTGATCGTTCGCACCGGGCTGGTGGACGTATTGCGGCCAGGTGAACGCTCGGATGCGTTGCTTTTCACGATCGAGCCGGGCGGTCACTTCGGTGAAGCCGCACTCGCGGGCCAGTTTCCGCGCACCGCGAGCGTGCGCGCGCGCCGGACATCGCTGTTGTTTTCGCTTTCCCACGCGGCTTTTCAGCAGTTGTTGGCGGAGGACCCGGCCATCGGCGCGAAAGTCCTGGTGCGGATCGTGACTGAGCTGCTCGACCGCTTGCGCCACACGAGCGGCGAGCTTGTCACCGTGCTGGTAGAAGGCAGCTCGCTGAGCCCCGACGCGGTAAGCCGCCTCGTGCGCTAGTGAAAGTCGCGCCGGCGCGCGGTCGCGCGGCCGAATGTGCTTTACACCATGGCGAGCGCGATGCGCGTGGCATGCGGCCCCCCACTCATCTCCCTCCGCTTTCGGGGGGGGAGGGAGGGCTTTCAGGGGTAGGTATTTCCGGCAGCTTCCCCACGCTACGAGGACAATTCTCCCATTCCGTAGACTCCGTCTCCCTCGGGCGTCGTGGAATCCTCATCGATCTGTGCCGTCAGGCCCGCGCGGCCACCGGCGACTCAGCCTTCTGGAGTTGGCTGTCATGGCCCATGCTGCGGATGGCCTTCACGGCGTTCCCAAGTCTACGCGCCTCTTGCTGGAGGCGATCATGCCGGTGCTCTTCATAGATCGACCCAGAGAGCGGCAGGTAATGGACGATCACCAGGATCTTGTGCGCGACCGCCACGACGGCCTTCTTGCTCCCAATGCGAGCCTGGAGTCTGCGAAAGGCGCGGCCCAGAAGCGTGTCCGTCTTCGACGTCGCCCATGCGCACTGCAGGAGGATCGGGCGCAGCTAGCGATTGGCCTACGGGTCTTACCGCTACGTCGGTTCCCGGCGCCCTCGTTGTAGCCCGGGCAGCGCCCAGCCCAAGAGGCGAGGCGACCGGGCGAGCCGAAACGACCCATCTCGATACCGATCTCACCCAGGATGGCTCGCGCGGCCGTTTTCTTGCCTGCCCGGAATGGTGACCAGGTGCTCGACCTCTTCAGACAATGGGTCCACCAACTCCGCGATCCACGCCCAGGGACAAGCCTTGACAACTGCGATCGCCCCTGGTATGCCATCTCATACCGGCCGGGGGTACATTTCGCGCCGGGAGCTGCAATGTCTGCAGCGCGTTCGCACCACCTCGAACGCAGAGGCGATGGAGGACCATGATGGCAAGACAGAGTGGCGTATACCGACGGCTGAAAATCTCCAGCATCTCCCTGCATGGCGCGGTCTTACATCGTAGCGCGCTGCTGCTAGCTCTGCTTTTCACCCCCCCCCGCGCTACATGCTCTTGAGCCCGTAGATCATCTCGTATCGCACGCCGACCGGATCATCACCTACATCGAGGGGTTGCCGGCCGGGGCCTTCGG
>JACPHN010000053.1 GCA_016188575.1 Candidatus Schekmanbacteria bacterium | reverse complement strand
GCCCGCCCTTCGGCGCACGGCGTCAGCGGTCGTTTGCGCTTGTCTAACACAAAAACCATCGTGACCTCCAATACCGCCGAAGAGGTCCCCGTAAAGGGCTTGTGACGCCGCCAAGCTGGCTTGCTCGACGGTCTCCCCTCGACCCTGTTGAACAGCAGCCGTCTGTGCACATCCGTTTCGCCCCGACCCTACGGTTTGTCTGCAATGCGCACTTACAGGGTCCGAGGCTGAGGAAGCACCTCGGAGTGTTACTTCTGCTGATTATCCAACGCATCTGTTTCAACGATTGCCAATCTCAACAATTTGGTCTGGTCAACATGCAAGCCTCGCGGCCTACGACCTTCCTCCGGAGCAAGCTCCGGCCTTCAGGCCGGGGTAGTTGACCGTCCCTGCACCTCTGCGACTTGTGGCAGGCAAGCCGGCGGAAAGCATTGGGGTCCAGGAAGCCGCGATTGGCTTCGGAATACGCAAATTCGGACAACAGGATTAGGATAGCGAGATTGGCCGCGATTTGCGAGCGACGCGGTCCACCTGAATCCACCGCCGCGAGACGTCGATGCGACAGCGCCTCCCTGCCTGCCCCCGCTTGCGGGCGTCGGCCGAATGTGCCTTCGGACCCGCAACGAAACAACTGTTGCATTCGGCCGGCTGCGAAGGCCGCCGGCTTCGTCTCTCCTCCTCACCGTATCGCTCCATTGATACGCTTCGTCGTCGTTCCTCGCCAGCGGCCCTCTCGCTCGGCCTCGGTGCTTGACACAGCTATTTCGTTACGGGTCCTTACACCCTGGCGAGCGCAAAGCGCGTAGCATGCGGCCCCCCCATCCCGCCCTCCACCCGCGAAGCGGGGGGAGGGGTGAACAGATACTTGCGGGGGGAGGTGAGGTGGGGTCTTCGCGATGCCGGCAGGGCGCCAGAACGAGCGGCTCAGGCCACCGGAAAGTACCGGTTCCCGTCCTTCCGAATCCGACCCGCGTCCAGGAGCTCCCGGGCAAGAGAAGTCAGTGACTGCCACTTGAGATCGAGCACCGCACCGAGCTGCGGCAAGGTGAAGCCAGGCTGAGCGGCGATCGCAGCAGTCAGGCGCGCCGCGAGATCGTCAGAGGCGGCAGGGGCGAAGGTCGTTTCGAGGTCCGCAGTATGCGGACCTGCAGCGCTGCCGACATCAGCGGCCGGCGAGGCCTCCTCGGCCGGGGCTGGTGGCCCCGCGAACGCGTCCGCCTCGCGGGCCGCGCCCGACGTTCCGGGCTGCGCGACGACCTGCTCTGGTGACGGAGACGCCCCGGCCTGAGCTTGTTTGCCCTTTTCCACGAGCCCTTCGAGAATTTCCTGTACGGTGCCCAACACGCTGCGCAGCATGCGCTCCAATTTGCCCAGGTCCAGTAGCTCCACTTCACTTCTCCTCTTGCGCCGACTCTGCCGCGCCAGCGCTCTTTCCCGCACCGGCGTTCGCATCAACAGAGCTCTCAGTGGCTTCACCCGCGGTCCCAAGAACGCTGACGTACGCGCGATCTCTGAGGCGGGCGATGTAATCTCGCCGGGCCGCGTCAAACCTCTCCTTGAACAAAGCATCGGAAATCGCGTCCCGCACCTCGTCCAGAGGCCGGTAGCTCGTCGCGGAGTGCGCAGCGACAAAGACGATGTGAAAACCGAACTCGGTCTGCACGGGCTCCGAGTAGCCGCCAACCTCCAGAGCAAAGGCGACCTTCTCCAGCTCCGCGACCATCTGCCCGCGCGCGAACGAGCCAATATCGCCGCCTTCCTGCCCCGCGGGTTCCTCTGAATAGCTTTTGGCAAGGGCGGCAAAAGCTTGCGCGCGCGATGCAAAGTCGGTGACACCGCTCAGAGCGTCTTTGAGCTTCGCAAGGACCTCGGTCGACGCTTTGCGAGCCTCGTCAATCTGCTCCGGCGTGGCCTCGGGTGGAAGCTTGCGCAGAATCTGCCAGACGGAAACGCGCTCCGGGACGACAAACTCGGTCTCCTTGGTTTCTTCGTAGCGCGCGGTGATCTCAGAATCCAGGATATCGATCTTCGAGCGCACCTCGACGCCAATGACGCGCATCACCTTGAGCTGATCGCGAAGGTGTGCCCGGTATGTCGCAAGGTTCATCCCCTCCGCGGTGAGCGCCTGCGACAGCTCCTCGTCGGTGGCAATTCCGGCGCGATCCTTGACCTCCGCAATAGCGGCGGCAAGCGCTTGCTCCTCGATCGCGATGCCCATTTCGTCCGCGTGCTGCAGCAGCAGGATCTCGTCGACCATGGTATTCAGCAACCCGGCGCGGACCTTTTGCAGCTCCGCCTGGAACTTCTCCCCCTCGTACTGCCTCCTCAGCTCATATACGGCGGGCGCAAGTCGCTCGTGAAGCTCACTTAGCGTGATAATTCTGTCGTTCACCTGCGCGATGATCCGGTCCAGGACGCGGGCGACCGCGGAGCCGCCGCCGAGGAGCATGACGGTGGCAGTGCACACAAGGAGCGGGCGAAGGAGCGAGGGACGCTGCGGTCGAGCCGATGCGGCTGGCGGTATGGTCATGGCACTTCCAGGTCTTTCTGATCGCGCTCTTCGAGCAGAGGGATACGGTCGTAGTAGAGCTCATAAGGGTTGGCGCGCTGCCGCAGCTCGACGACAAGCGTCGCGTACGCTTGCGCGAGCCGTTTTCTGCCGAGGCTCGTGGCAATCACGGTACGCACCTCAGCTAGCTCGTAGAGACCCGCGGGGCGGCGAGCGACGAGCCGGAGCACGTGAAACTCTTCATCCAGCGGCACCGGGGCGCTCACTTCGCCATCTCGCAAGTGCGCTATTTCCGCCTGCAACGGTGCCGGGAGATCGCGCGCGGCGAGCGAGTAGATGCCCCCCTCGAGCCCGAGCGACAGGGAACCGGGTTGACCATAAGCCAGCGCGAGCTGAGCAAAGGGCTCCCCTTTGGCAAGACGCCGCGCGATATCCTTGGCGGTTTCCTCCGAGGTCAGGATCATGTGCTGCACATCGACCTCAGCGGGCCGCTCGAACTGCTGCCGGTTTTCCTCGTAGTATGCGGCGATCTCGGATTCATCCACCTGGGGCACCGAAATGCGGGCGGCGATGACCTTGATCGCGGCGAGATCCTCCGCGAGCCGCCGTCCCGCAATGGCTCCGTCGATATTCCGCTCTGCCAGTACGCGCTGGTACTCGCCGGGTAGGAACATGCGGCGAATCCCGCGTTCGGCGCGACGAACGTCGGCGTCGGAGGGCACCAGGCCGAGACGCCGCCCCTCTTCCTCGAAGAGCTGTCGTAACGCCCAGTCCTGCAGGAAGAATCGGCGGCGAGAATCGATGCCCGCCTTCCCTGGGGCCCCGAGCTCGGCGGTCACGATGGCTTCATACGACGCGTAGAGCTCCTCGAATGCGGCGAGAGTCAGCGTCGCGTCGCCGACTTTGGCGACGATGACGTCGTCGGCAAAAAAGGTTCCATCGCACGCGGTGGCGGCCAGCAAGAGCAGCGCTCCGCACACGGCCGAGACGGCGGCGACCGGCGCGGAAGCTGGCTGATGTGACGTGCTGCCCATGCGGGCTGTGCCTTCATTTAAGTCCGCGAGTTACTCTCATCGGCCCTCAGCCCGGCGGTGGGATGTCCCCCCGGGCAGCGGCAGAAGCAACGAGCTCCCACACCTGCTCCCCGAGTGGGAGACGCGGGTCTTTTTCGGCCAGGGTGAGCGAGAGGCGCGCGGCGGCTCCGGAAAACTGTAGGCCAATAGTACCGCCGGCCTGCTCGACCTTCAAGATCTTGAGCTCCCGCGCCAGGTTCTTCAGCCGCACGACCGCCACCAAGGCACAGGCCTCGGGCGGCAGCTTTCCGTAGCGGTCCTCGAGCGCGGCCACCGTCTCCGCCAGCTCCGCGTCGGTGCGCGTCCCGCCGAGCTCCCGGTAGGCGCTGAGCCGCGCGGACATTTCCGGGATATAGGTCGACGGCAGAAATGCGCTCTCCGACAGCTTCACCGTCGGCTCCAACCGCTCCTCCGCAACCTCGCCTCGCACCTCGCGAACCGCGTCCTGAATGAGCTCCAGATACATTTCGTAGCCCACTTCGTCGACGTGACCACTCTGCTCGTGACCGAGCAGCGCTCCCCCGCCGCGAATCTCCAAGTCCTGTGACGCGATGCGAAAGCCACTTCCCGCTTCCGTGTGCTCTTGAATTGCCTTTAGGCGCTTTTGCGAAACTTCCGTCAGAGCGTCGTGGCCGCTCACCAGCAGATACGCATAGGCCTTGCGTTTCTCGCGTCCAACGCGACCGCGGAGCTGGTAGAGCTGTGCCAGCCCAAAGCGATCGGCGCGATTGATCAAGATCGTGTTCGCCAGTGGCACGTCCAGGCCGCTCTCGATGATGCTCGTGCACACCAGGACGTTGTGCCGGCGCCGGTAGAACTCGAGCATGACGCGTTCCAGGTCCGCCGAGCGCATCTGGCCGTGGGCGACCGCGATCTTTGCTTCTGGAATCAGTCGTCCGAGGTACGCAGCCACCGCATCGATCGATTGCACGCGATTGTGGACGAAAAAGACCTGTCCGGCGCGATCAAGCTCTGCCATTGTCGCCTCACGCACCAGCTCAGGCGAGAATTCCGCTATTCTCGTGTGAATCGGCAAGCGATCCGCGGGCGGCGTCTGGATGACGCTGATGTCGCGCAGTCCGAGGAGTGACATGTGCAAGGTGCGCGGAATCGGCGTTGCCGTCAGGGCCAGGACGTCGACAGTCGCGCGCAGTTGCTTCAGCTTCTCCTTGTGGCCGACCCCGAATCGGTGCTCTTCGTCGATCACGACCAGGCCGAGCGACCGAAACGAAACGTCAGCCTGCAGCAGGCGATGGGTGCCGACAGCAATGTCGACATTGCCTGCAGCCAGGTCGCGAACCGCGCTCCGGAGCTCTCCGGGGCTCTGAAATCGGGACAGGAGCGCAATCCTCATCGGAAACGAGGCAAAGCGCTCGGTTAGCGTTTCGTAGTGCTGCTGCGCGAGAATCGTCGTGGGGCAGATAAAGGCGACCTGCTTGCCCTGGCTCGCCACCTTGAACGCCGCTCGCAGCGCCACCTCCGTCTTGCCGAAGCCGGCATCGCCGCAGACGAGTCTGTCCATCGGCTTGAGCGACATGAGGTCGGCCTTTACGTCCTCGATCGCGGCAAGCTGATCGCGGGTCTCGCGATATGGAAACGTTGCCTCGAGCTCCCGTTGCAAGTGATCGTCCTCGTCGAAGGCGAAGCCGGTTGCCGCGGCGCGACGAGCCGAAGTGCGCAGCAGCTCCTCGGCCAGGTCGCGCAGCTCCTTCCTCACCTTGCTCTTGGTCTTGCCCCAGTTCTTGCCGCCGAGGCGGTCCAACTGGATTTCAGCGCCGGCCTCCGCGGAGCGGTAGCGCTTGATCAGCTCCAGCTTGTCGACGGGAACATAGAGCTTGTGGTTATCCGCGTAACGCAACAGGACGTAGTCCTCGCGAATGCCGTCGACACACAGCTCCACCAGTCCTTCATACCGCCCGATTCCGTGATCCACGTGCACAGCGTAATCGTTGGGGTGGAGCTCGTTGAGCTGCTGGAGCAGCGCCTCCGGAGACGGACGGCGGCGCCGCCGTTGCGGTTCGTGCTCGCCAAAAAGCTCCCGCTCGGTGATGATGACGGCGTCCGCGTCCGGGATTTCGACGCCTTCAGTGAGGTCGAGAAGGTCGATGACGAGGCGATCTCCGAGCATCTCGTCCGGCAAGAGCTCGCGCATCGCCGGCTCGCGCAACCGCTCACTCAGCAAATTGAGCTCTGCCTGGGCATTGGCGAGCAGAAACACGGTGCGTCCGGCAGCGAGCTTCTCTGGCAAGAGCGCCAGGAGGGTATCGAGCTTCCCCTTGTAGACCGGAACGGATCGCAAGTCGCAGGTGACGTGGTGCGCGCGGCGGTCGCGTTCAAGGTCGAACAGGGTGGTGCGAATCGTTCTTCGCGACTCCAACTGGGCCGCGAGCTCCGCTGCATCCATGAAGAGCTCCGCAGGTCCAGGCACCAAAGCACCTTCTGATCGCACCGCCTGCGACTCGCGGGCGACCACCTCGTCTTGCTCCTGAAGACGCTTGCGCACGCGATCCCAGTCGCAAACGACGATGGTTGACTCGTCGGCCAAATAATTGAAGAGCGTCGCCGACGCCGGGCACAGCACCGAGAAATAGCGCTCGATGCCGGGGAAATACTCCATGCGATCGAACCGCTCCTGGATCGGCTCGATGGCGGCGGGGTCCCGCCCTTCGTTGCGCGCCAGGCGCAACAGGTTCCGGCGCGCCTCTTTCTTGAGCTCCGGCACATACACGATGTCGCGGGTCGGGAATACGCGCGCATGCATCAGGGTAACCAGCGACCGCTGAGAGCCGATGTCGAACTCGCGAAGACTCTCGAGTTGATCCCCGAAAAGCTCCAGGCGCAGGGGATTGCGCGCGCCTGCGGGGAAGATATCGACGATCCCGCCGCGAAGCGCCATCTCACCGGGATCGTGCACCATGGCAGTGCGTCGATACCCGAGGCGGTGCAAACGGCCGAGCAAGTCGTCGCGGTCGATCTCCTGGAAGAGCTCGAGGTCGATCACGGAAGACGCCAGCAGATCCCGGGGCAGCACTCTGCTCAGCAGCGCGTCGACGGAGGCCACAACCGCCGGCTGACGGCCGGTCGCGAGCCCGTGCAAGACCTTGTGCCGCTGCCCGATGCGGTCCATGGAGGGCGGCAACTCGTCATAGGGCAGCACGTCGGTGGAGGGGAATGAGGCGTAGATCTTGGGTGCGCCGCCCGCTTCGTCGATGAGCTCGTTGGGCCGGTAGCGGGGATTGCCATCTTCCGTGTCGGTCGGGGCGCTCTGGGGCTGAGCCAGCGTCGAGAGGTTCCTGAGCAGGAGGCTCGTCGCCGCTTCCGTGGCGCATACTACCAGCATCGGCGCAGTGGATCGCCGGCGCAAGCTGTCGATGACGAGCGCGGAAAAAAGCCCCCACGTGCCATGCACAGAGAGGTCAGTCTCTCCGGCCTCGAGCTGAGCAACGACGCTGGAGTATGCGGGAGTGCGGGCGCAGAGCTCGAGCAGGCGCGCGACGGTGCGCGCCGGATTCGACCGCAACAAGGTCACTTGTTGATTGCCTTGTTCCCAGGGGGAGAGATTCGGCAAGGCGGCGCCCGTTAGCTGCAAGGTCCTGAGTGGTTGGGAGCGACGGCACGGCTGATCAGCGCCGTCGTGGAGACACCGGGTGAGAGGCTCAGGCTCATGACGATACCTCCCGCAGCTTCGACGATCTCCCTGCCGGCAATCAGGTGCACCGGCCAGTCACCGCCCTTGACGAGGACGTCCGGGACGATCGCCGCGATGACCTTGGTTGGCGTTTCCTCGAAAAACGGCATCACGTAATCGACGCAGCTCAGCGCGGCGAGCACTTCGAGGCGAGCAGCCAGGGGATTGAGCGGCCGCGCCGGTCCTTTGAGCGCGCGCACGGTTTCGTCGGCGTTCACCGCAACGAGCAGGCAATCGCCGAGGGCCCTCGCTTCCCGCAGGTAGCGCACATGCCCGACGTGCAGCAGGTCAAAGCAGCCGTTGGTAAATACCAGCCGCCGCCCGGCCCTTCTTAGGCGCGCGCGCTCAACGGCAAAGTCGTCACAATGCGGCAAGATCCTCATGGCGCTTTCCCCGCCAAGCTCCGTTCGCTATGAGCTGGGAAACAGCCTGCGGTACTCGATTGCAACGCACCGGTCCATGATCACCGTGCACCCCGCGGCCACGGCCATCTGCGCCGCGTCGTGGTCAATCACATCGAGTTGCAGCCAGGCCACGGCGACGCCGCGAGCGATGGCCTCACCGAGATGCTGGTAGACAAACTTCGGTTTCCGAAAAACGTTTATCATGTCGATTCTGCGATCCGAAGGCACGAGGTCGAGGCGCGCATAGCACGGCTCACCAAGTATCGAGGAGCACGAGGGGTTGATCGGCACAATGCGATGCCCGCGCTCCTGCAAGAACCGCGCGATGCGATAGCTGTCCCGCTCCTCGCGGTCCGAGCAGCCCACAACCGCAATCGTCATGGACTTCGCCAGGATTCGCCGGAGCTCGGCGTCGCTCGGATTCTCATGAAGGATCATGGCGTTCCCATCTGGTTCAGGTCCCCGCCCCGCCGAGAGCCCGCAGGAGCTCCTGGGCGGTCTGCGCAACTTGCTGGCGCTGGCTGGCATTCAACTGCACATGCTCGACGGACGCCAGTCTGTCGACTGCTGTTTTCGCCTCCTCATGCAGGTCCCTTGGCACTTGCCCGGCGAGTGCGGCGAAGCCTATGAGCTCTACGTGCTCGACTGGCGACGTCGTAAGCTGATAATAGACCGCCGCTTGCCGCCCTGCCGCAAAGTGCCACGCCATCTCGGGACCAAGCTCGGTGGCAAACGTCGCGTGCAGCTCATCCAGGACCTTGTCCAGGAGCGACCGATCCAGGGCCTCGGTGGTCGCCACCCCGCGATAGCGATCGCGCACGGCCGCGATCGCCGCCAGGAGCGCCCGGTCGAGTCCCATGTCGGTGGCCACGGCCAGCGCCGCCGTGAGCTCCTTGACGCAGGCGCGATTAAGGTCGCGATCGCGCCTGAAAGCCACCGCCGTACCTTCCACGGTCGCGCGTTCGTCGGCGACAAGCATCCCATTGGCGACCCCGAGGCGAGCGCCAAGCTCGAAGTAGCTGGCGAGCTCGGCCGCGGTGCGCTCGACCGCGGTTGGCACCGTTGTCGGCGAGGGCGCCGGCGTCGGCGGCACGGCTCTCGGTGTTCCGGATTGCCCGCCGTCAGCTCCGTTCGTGATTCCTTCGATGTTCTTCGCGTCTCCCATGGACAGCAGAAGCGGCTGAAGAAAGGCCGGAGCCGTCACGACTCCGAGTGTCATCAGCACCGTGGTGCCGCCGATGACAAGGCTTGCGAGTGCCAGCAGGCCGAAGATGACCGCGATGGCCACGCCCGAACCCGCGGAGCTTTCCCGCAGCGTCAGATACCGAGCCATGGGATCTACGGGGCCGGCTGGCTCCGGCGCCGTCTCCGCCGCAGGTGGCGCGCTGTCGGTCTCGGGCGGTCCCGCCGGTGCGGTCTGTTCCGGCTCCGGCGTGCCAAATGCCGCCCCGAACTGTTGTCGCAACTGCTCCTGTATCTCCTGAAGCTCAGGAGCAAGCATCGTTTTTTCGTACGCGTTCTCCGGCTCGGCGGACAGCTCAATACCAATGGTCGCCACGTAGCCCGCGATCTTGATTACATCATTGTCCTTCAGCCGGACCTTTTCGTGCGGCTTGAGCCGCTCGCCGTTGACGTACGTGCCGTTCGTGCTCTCCAGGTCGACGATGAAAAAGTAGTTCGAGCGGCGTTGGATGACCGTATGCTTGCTGGAAACGGACTTGGACGGCAGCACCACCTGGCAGGCCTCACCCCGCCCGATAACGATTTCCTCGCGATCGAACTCGAAGTGGTATTCGGGGAGCTCGAGATCTTCCAGGACTGTCTTGAGATCGATGATCAGTCTCATTGAGCCGCCAACCTCCCTTGAGGGCCACCCTTCCACTTGGACGATACCAGGTCGAGCATGTTACCAGCCAGAATGCGGCCGCGCTCCGAGTCGGTCAAGCTCAGCGTGTCCAGTGCCCGCAGGCACGCCCCCATCTCCCCGTCCGGAAAACAGGAGCTGTAAACGAAGCGATCGGGCCCCACTTCGCGGATGATCCATACGAGATGTTCCCAGTATGGTCCGCCGCGAAAAAACGCCGGCGTCGGGCCGAGGTCGTAGTACAAGTTGCTGAGCACGCCGGCAGCCGCATAGCGTTTTTGGACGCGCGCCGGCAGGAGAATGTCGGGAAACCGATGACCGCCCATCTGCAACAGCACGAAGCGCGTTTCGGGGCACTGCAGAGCGAGCCACATGACGTCGTCGGGAGCTCCCGCGCCCAGCGCCGGCACTCCGTGCACCGCCACGTATAGTCCGAGACGGCCCGCCTGTTTGCACAGCGCAGCGACCGACTCGTCCCTGCCGGGCAGGCCCTGGATAACGTGGTTGACGTAAAGGCCGCAAAGCTTGAGGTCGCGCGCAATACGGGCGACTTCATCGGCGGCGCCGAGCATGCGCGGATGCACCGTGCCCAGCCCCAGGAACCGCCGGTGGTTCCCGCTGACGGTCTCCGCGGTGTAGTCGTTGAACCGCCTGTGGTAATCTCCCCGCTCCCAGCCTTTTCCGGCGCTGGCCTCTCCCTTTCCCTCCGGCGCCACCGGGAGCGCGGCGAGGACGGCCTGGTCGACCTTGGCGCGGTCCATCTCCGCGAGCAAGACGTCGGCGCTGGCGGGACGGCCAAAGAGGCGAAGCGCTGGATGAATTTGCGCAAACGCATCAACTACGGGGTAACGAGCCTGCACGAGCCGACCAATCAGCGACTGCCGCGGTTCGTGGCGCGCGCTTCGCGAATCTTACGTTCCATGTCGTTCGCCGCCTCGGCTTTCCGCGCACGCAGCTCCCCGTCGAGCTGGTCGCGCTTGGCCGCAAGCTCCGCGGGAGGGACGCGATCGATGAGCGCCTTGACCTTGCTCTGGTGCATGATTTCGAGCTCGGCGATCTTCGCCTGGTGCTGCCGCCGAATCTCGCCAATGCGTTCCTTTACGGCATCATCCAGGTCCCCGCCCGCCTGCGGCGCGTTGTCGCCCATCTTCTCGAGCGCGATTTCCCACGCGGATTTCAGGCCCCCGGCCACTGTCCAGCCTCCTTATCTTGTTTCCTCTCCTCCCCAAGCTCAACCTGTGCCCATTGATACTGCGGAGCCGGGAGCATGTCAACGCCGCGATGGGTGCCGAATCCTCCGCCTGTTCGACGCCGACGCGACGGCGCCTCCCGCCGTCCTGGCGCGAGGCAGGCGCTGGCATCCAGCCTGCGATCGGGGCTGGACCCATCCGGCGGAGCGACGGAAAAGAAATCCGTAGCGACGCGGCGGCGCGCTCAAGGTCCCGCCCCCGCCGCCGGGCCAGGCCGGCTCGCGGGACTTGGACAAGGATAGACCGCGGGGTGGCTGGCACAGTCAGAGTACGTGGCGTGGTAGCACGGCAGACCGTCCCAGCGCTTTCCGGTGACAATCTGTTGCAGGTATTCTGCACCGCCAAGCTTGGCCGATCCGTCGGGCATGCCGCAAACCTTGGGTATCAAATCCGCTACTTCATGACTGTCCGCGATTTCCGGGAAGTCCCAGGAAAGGATATAAATTATTTTCAGCAAGTCCTCTATCGTGTACTCGTCTTCCGTGCACATAATCCTATCTACAATGGAATCCAGTATTACTAGACCTTGCGATGCTATATCCAATTTATACAAGCATGCAGGATGCCTATACTTGCATTCGTATAGATAAATGTCCAGTTGTAATTCTATCCCCATAGATAAGAACATTTCTGTTTTTTTCTGACGGGATTTTTCTTAGCTCGACGTATATTTCTGATTTTTCTCCAGGCTTTTTCCCGCGGTGAATGATTAAGAAAGCTACAGGAGTGCAGCTTGATGTGATTAGCATTATAAATAGCACCGTGATCGCCCAAAATGCCTTATTTGCAGCCGCACGGTCCATCTGTCTTGAATTCTTTGTTTATGTCGTTCTTATTTTTTCTGCCCTCGAGTCTGCCTCCTTCCCAATCGGTATTTCGTCTGGATTGTTACCCTGCTTCTTCGCGTCTGACCGTTGCTTCAAGTATTCACGTAGAAAACCGACCTTTCCAAGGATCGCATACTGCTCAACGTGATGCAGCTCGTGCACAATAAGTTCCAGGCCCTTCCTGGTTAACGGTTTGTATTCCTCTTTTCCAAAATAGATGTTGTCTCCAAGTGTAAATGCTTGCTCGGTCCCATCGATAAATGGCTTGGACCACGCTGGAAAACCCTCGTAGATGTCCACGTCCTCTACGCTAAAGCGGTCGAATTCCAATTCCAGGTAATTGACCAGACACTCGGACAAGCCCTCGAGTCCCCACGGATCCGTCAGATTGACAGGGTCGTTTCGGACGTACACGAACAGGTTTGCCTGGCCGCCCCGGAACAAGATCGGATCGCGAACCGTCCAGCGCCCGACCTCAGCGTCGTAATCTCTCGCTCCGAAGCGCACGAGCCCGGTGTCCGGGTCGTACAGCCCGCCCGCGAACCCGAACGGCTGAAAGCCCGGATTCGTGTCCAGCAGCACCCGCCCCGAGGCGTCGTAGTCGATTCGCTGCGCCACCGCCCCGGTCGCCGCGTCGACCACCAGGCGCACGCTGCCGAGGTGATCGCTGATGAGCCGATACGTGCTGCCGCCGCGCGTGGCGTTTTCGCTGGATTCGGCGTTGTCAGCGACGTTCTTCTGGGGCGGCGAGGGCGGGGATAATGCCCCTGGCTGGTCAACATGCAACCGGTTCTCGCCGGAATTGCGGGGTCGTTCGTTTGGGCGTGCCAGGTGGGACACGCGATAAACGGGCGGAAACGAAACGGAAAGGCGTCGCGGAGCCCATTACCAGGCCATCACGCGTCGCTACGTGTCACAGGAGCTACGTCCGGTATTCCGGACGAGCACCGCTTTCGACCTCAGATTGGCATGTCAAGAAGGTCTCTGCCTGCGCATCGATTTGGCTGCGTCAGGATGGCCGTGAAATCGAATGTTGTCAATGCTTCGCCGCTGGCGAAAATCAGGCCATCTGTGCCGGCCAGAAGTCGACCAGGGTGCGAATCCGAAATTTCAACTGGGTCGCGGTTTCACGGGAGCATCAGGCAATCAAGAGCGACG
>JACPHN010000060.1 GCA_016188575.1 Candidatus Schekmanbacteria bacterium | reverse complement strand
GTTGGCGGTGAAGTACTTCTCGTGCTCGAGCATGCGATAGCTCGATCCCGTGTTGGTATGCCAGTACAAGTGCGCTCCTGGCAGCCAATCCTCTCCCACCTTGTCCCCTATTGCCGGCCATCCAAGCGGATAGCCCATGCGGAAAAGCGGGATGCCGATCTGCAGCCCGAACGCGTCATGATCACTCGTGCTGCTGAGCAGCATGGCCGTCCCACTGCCAGCGAAAATTCTCTTTACCTTGTAGTTAGAATCTCCACGATGATCCAGGTCAGCGGTATTTGCATTCACGTTGTCAAAATTGAATGGCACCGACATGTAGTTACCATTATCAAGCACCTCCTTGTTGCTAACGACGATATCTGCCTCGGTCTTGTCTGGAGTAGATTGATAGAGCGCGTACCAACGGTTGTTGCTGGTGCTGACATTGACGTTCATCGCGCCCAGCACGTGAATCTCGTCATGATTTCCGCTCACTTTGGAATCATCGGCGCGCAGGGCGATCTCTCTGTAGCTCCAGTTCGTTATCCAATCTTACTCGGATCGTATACGGTTACATAAAGAGTTCCAATAGATGATCCAAAATTGCATCCGTTGACGCCAATGCGAAACGCTTGCCAACGGCCGCGGCTCTCCGAAGCGGCTGGGAATGTGTCGATGATCGCCATCTCAAGTGGCCGCGTATTCCCTGGGTCACGGCCCTTCAGGGTCTAGCTGACGGGATTGCCCTGCGCCCTGATGCGGCCGTCCGTCAGCGCGCTGCTCCCGGAGTGCCGAGCGCAGCTCAGGGCGCGCCTCGTCAGCGGGGGAGGGACGGAGCGGGGCACTATCGCGTCGGCGCCGAACCGGCGGTGGATTCAGAGCTGGCGGGCGGTCGCCGGTGGCGATAGGCTACGGGGTCAGCTTGTGGAGTGCGCGTGCCGTCCGGGCAGCGCAGCCACGCGTGAGGCGCTAGTGAGTCTGTCGCTGTTGGAGGTCGTGCAAAATGTGATCGAGCAGCTCTACGGGTTGCAACCCGCGGGGCGCGAGATCGACAGGTTCATCATCGGAGATCAGGGGTATCGCCGGCTGTACGAGCAGTGCAGAGAGGTTGCCGCGGTGGGCTCTGCGGCCCCCGGCCAGGCCCGGGTGCTCATCAATCCGCGCCAGGATGGGCTGCGGCTGGCGCTGTACTATCCTGACCGTCTCATCGTGCAGCTCGAGGGGGCACACCCATTTCACGGCCTGGACGCAAGCAACGTCGGCGGATTTGGCGTGTTCATCGAGGAGCTCGATCACTTGCTGCAGATCCTCGACCGCACCTGGCGACGACTGGAGTTCTCGCTCCTTGAGCTCGAGCTGCTCGGCTACCTGACGCGGTATCTGGTGCTCGCGCATTTTTTGCGCCGGCAGCACAGACGTAGCTGCGGCCGCAGCGCCGTCGAGCTGCCGCCGGCAATCCGCCAGTGGCTGCAGCGGGAGGTGTTCGAAACGACGCTCGACCCCTCCTTGGATCCGCACCTGCAGCAGCGGTATCAGGACGCCGCCAGCCTCAGCCGGCGGTTTCTCGACTTTCTTGACGGGCGCGCCGCCGGCGAGCGCTTGCAGCTCCTGCGCCACTTTCAGCGACTCCCGTACGTCCGCAAGATGGCCGCGCTTGCGGCCATCGGCCGAGGAGACCGGTCAGGGCTCTGAGCCCGTGGTCGCCGAGGCAGTCTTGAAGAGCTCCTCCTGCGCGCCGTAGTGGTCAATGATCTGGCGGACGTAGGCGCGCTTCGCCGCGTAGGTTCCGGGGAAGAAGCTGCGCTTGAATCCATAGATGACGGCGTTGCGGATATCGCGGAGATCGAAACCGAGGTGCGCGACGGCGAGCTGGAGCTCTTTGGTTACGGAGGTGTTGGAGATCAGGCGGTTGTCCGTACAGATGGCGAAAGAGAGACGCGCGTCGCGGAACTTTCTGGCGTTGTGGAGGCCCAGCTCGGTGAGCTCCGGGATCGTCTGAAAGTTGCTGGTCAAGCAGACTTCAAGGGTGATGCGGCGATCCGCGATGTATTGTGAAAGCGCGTGGACATAGGCATCGGCATTGGGAACCTGGGGATCGCTGACCATGCCGGCGTCCATGAGGTAGTATCCATGTCCGATGCGATCGGCGTGCAGCTCGGTAATGGCCTGGAAGATGCTTTCCGGCCCATAGGCTTCGCCGGCGTGCACGGTCTTGCAGAGAAAGTGGCGGTGGGCGAAGCGATAGGCGGCCTCATGGTCGATTGGGGGATAGCCGCGCTCCTGTCCGGCGAGATCGAGTCCGACGATCGGCACCGCGTGGCGATCGCGCGCTTCGACGGCAGCGCGAACGAGCTCCAGGGTTGCCCAGCCGTACACTTCGGAAGGCGGGGAAAAGCGGTGTGCGGAGAGGAGATTCGCGTAGTATTCGCTGTATTCCCTGGAAAACATCCGCAACCCGCAGACGATGATGCCAAAGGCAAAAGGCGGTTCCGTGCCGGCGACGACCCCGGGGCGCTCATTATATGACCTGGCGGCGCGTTCAAGTCCGCGGTTGACGGCGCGCATCGTCTGAATCGGGTCGAGGTGGCTATGCGAGTGCAGGTGCGGTGCATAGCGGACCTCGATGTAGCGGACGCCTTCCGCCTGATTGTCCAGCGCCAGCTCGTAGGCGACGCGTTCGATGGCGGCCTCGCTCTGCAGCACGGCCACCGTGTAGCGGAATCCGGTGAGGTATTCTCCGAGGTTTTCGTAGCGTTCCTTAAAGACGAGTGCTCTGAGGCCGTCCTCTGTATAGGAGGGAAGGGAAACGCCGTATTCCTGGGCGAGCTCGATGAGCGTGCCGAGGCGCAGCGAGCCATCCAGGTGCACGTGCAGGTCGGGCTTGGGGATGGCCAGGAGAAAGTCGGTAGAAATGTTCATGGTAGAGACTCGCCGGCGACGTCGGAGCGGTCGAAGAGGGGTTCAAAAGCGACGTTCATTGAAGAAAGAAGGTCCCCGGCACCCTCTTTGCGGTCGATGACGGCAACGAGACCGACGACAACGGCACCGGAGCGCCGGGCGGCGTCGATGGCCGCGGCCGCGGAGGTCCCGGTGGTCACCACGTCCTCGACCACCAGGACGCTCTTCATGAACACATCTGCGCCTTCGAGTTGCCGTTCCGCGCCGTGCTCTTTCTGGCTTTGTCGCACGTAGAACCACGGCAGTGGTGCTCCGCCGTCGGCGAGCGAGGCGAGGCTGGTCGCGCAGGCGAGAGAAATACCACCGGTGGCTGGTCCGCCGACGGCGTCGACAGCGAGGCGGCGGGCCGCATCCAGCAGCAAATGTGCCACGAGCGCCAGGGCAGTCGGGTCGCACACGGTGCGCCGCATGTCGATGTACAGGTCGGAGGTCTTTCCGGAGGCGAGGCGAACTTCCCGCCCGCGCGTCACGGACTTCTCGATGATGATGCGGAGCAGGCGGGATCGAGTGGCCGCGAGCTCGACTGCGGTTGTGGTCATCGTGCAATACTCCGGCGCTCGAAAAGCGGGTGTCGCGGGAGTATGACACCGATGGCTCGGCGCGACAAGCCGGAGCAGGGGGCGCTGTGGCCACCTCTCCCTTCGTCCTTGACAGTGCTTGGCGGGCGCGATAGAAATGAAGCGTTGACCGATTAGCTCGAGGGTTTGTCCGCCGCCAGCAGCGCGGGGGCGGACGTTCAGCGGGGGCGGTGGTGCCTTTCGACGATACGAAAATCACTGATCTGAGCCAGATCGTCAAGCAGGAAGTTAGCGCGCTTCGCGAGAAGATTCCTTTCTTGCTCGTAATCTCGGGCCAGGACGGCGACCGGGAGTTCGAGGTGCGCGACGAGATGGTGATTGGTCGCGACGAGAACGCGGATCTGCCGCTGAATTCCCGGCTGATCTCACGGCATCATGCAATCATCGAAGAGATCGGCGGCAACTTTCGACTTCAGGATCTCAATTCGACCAATGGCACGTTTGTGAACGGAGATCGAGTCGCCGACAGCATCGTCCTGAAGAACGGCGACATTATTCACATCGGCGAGGTGATTTTCAAGTTCGTGATCCGCGATCCGGCGGAGAGCGAGTATCAGCGGCGCATTCAGGACATGGCGATGCGCGACGCGCTCACGGGTATCTACAACCGCGGTTTCTTCATGACGGTTGCAGAGCGCGAGCTTGATCAGGCCACCAATAGCGACCAGACGCTATCGTTGATCTTGTTCGACATTGATCACTTCAAGAAGATCAACGACAACTACGGGCACCCTATCGGCGATTTCGTATTGAAGACGCTGGCGGGAATATTGACGAATTCCCTGCGGAAACATGACCTCTTCGCTCGCTACGGCGGCGAGGAGTTCGCCATCCTGCTCAAGCATCGCTGCCGAGAGGAAGCGGGGGTGCTTGCGGATCGGTTGCGGCGCAAGGTCGAGGACTTTCCCTTCAAGACGGAGGACGTAGAGCTTCACGTTTCCATCAGCCTGGGAGTGGCCAACTTTCCCACGGATGCGACGACGCTCCCCGACCTGATCCAACGCGCCGACCAGGCCTTGTATACGGCGAAGAACGCCGGGCGCAACCAGTGCTTTCTGTATGGCTCGACCATCAAGCACGGCTCGTCGCCCCAAAGCGACGCCGAGTGATCGCGCCGGGGATCGAAAGGACGTAACTTTGCATCGCCGACCGCGTATTCTCATTGTCGATGATGACGAGGACCTGCGGCTCTTGCTGTCGATGAGGTTGACGTGCGAAGCCATGGAGGTGACCACGGCCGCGGATGGCCAGGAGGCAATGGAGAGCCTATCGCGGGAGACGTTTGACGTCGTAGTAGCGGACATCATGATGCCGCGCATGAACGGCTTCGAGCTGCTATACCGGCTGCAGGAGTGGGATGACCGGCCGGCCGTGATCTTCTTGTCGGCGATGACACAGGTGAGCGACCGCATTCGTGGGCTCGAGCTTGGGGCGGTCGACTACGTGATCAAGCCGTTCGACGCGCCGGAGCTGGTGGCGCGCATTCGCGCAGCGCTCCGGGAGAAGGAGCGGCTGGATCGGGTGCGCAGCGCCGCGTACGAGGACAATCTCACGCGCCTCGGCAATCGCCGCTCGTACCAGCGCACGATCGAACGTGAGATTGCGCGCTCGGTTCGCTATGGGCGGCCGTTTGCGGTGACGATGATTGACGCCGACGGGCTCAAGAGTGTCAACGATGCGCTGGGCCACGCGGCCGGCGATCAGTTACTGACGCTGATTGCCGGCACGATGCGGGCCACGGCCCGCGCGGCCGACCACCTCTTTCGCCTCGGAGGGGACGAGTTTGCCGTGCTCATGCCAGAATCCGACGGAGATGCGGCGGTCTCATTCATTCGCAGGTTCTACGCCGCGCTCGCGCAAGAGTGCCTCGAGGACCGCCTGGTGCCGTCCGCTTCGGCCGGGTACGCGGTGTTTCCCGAGGATGCCGGGACGCAGGCACAGCTCGAGCGCCTGGCGGATGAGGCCCTGTACCGCGAGAAGGCCAGACGACGGGCGGTTCCCTCCGACAATGTAACGGCGACTCCGCAGACCTGACGCCGGGGTCGGGGCGGCCGCCGCCGGGCCGCATTCCTGGCCGGTGGGAGGCCGTGATCTTTACTTGAGCTCGCGAGCGCGTTATAAAGCGCCGCGATTTTTCATCGTTTTCCAGGAGACTTTCGGTGCTTCCCAACGACCTGCTTTCGTCGCTAGGGCGCCGCGTGTTCGACCCCCACCTACGCGACGCGCTTGGCGAGATGGTCAAATACCGTCTGCTCGTGTCTACACTCGTCATGCGCGAGCTGAAAGCCCGCTACCGCGGCTCGTTTCTCGGATTCCTCTGGTCGTTTCTCAACCCGTTGCTCTTGATGCTCATCTACACGCTGGTCTTCAGCGTGTACCTGCGGATGGACAGCAGCGCCATCGGCGGCCCATACGCGATGTTCCTGTTTTCGGGCCTGTTGCCCTGGACCTGGTTCCTGAGCTCGATTCTCGAGGGATCGTCCTCGATTATCGCCAACGGAAACCTCGTGAACAAGGCGTTGTTTCCCCCGGAAATCCTGCCCACCGTCAGCGTGCTGTCGAACTTCGTCCATTTCCTGCTGGGGCTTCCGATTCTCGCACTGTTCCTGCTCGCCTTTGGCATCGTGCCGACCCACCACGTGGTCCTGCTGCCGGTGCTGATGGTGATCCAGGGCGCCTTTACGCTCGGCGTCACCCTGGCTCTGGCGACGATGAATGTCTACCTGCGCGACTTGCAGCACATCCTCGGCAACGTCATGACGCTCTGGTTTTTCATCACCCCCATCATTTATCCGGTAAGCGCAATTCCGGCAGGCTTCAAGGTCACCACCTACCTCAATCCGATGGCGCCTCTCATCGCAGCCTACCAGGACATCCTCTTTTACAGGCGGTGGCCGCAATCCCCCGTTGCCCTCGGCGTGGTCGCGCTGTTCGCCGTCGTCGTGGCGGCCTGGGGCTACAGCGTGATGATCCGTTCGCGCGACGAGTTTCCCGAGGAGGTGTGAGATGGCCGCGGCGGCGATCCGAGTCGTCGATCTTGGCAAGCAGTATTACCGAAACCGCCGGCGGGGATCGCTGACGCTGAAGAGTCTGCTCGTGAAATGGCACAAGGAGCGGACTTTACCGGTGGACGAGAACTGTTTTTGGGCGCTACGCGACGTCACCTTTACCTGCGAAAGCGGCACCATGACCGGAATCATCGGCAGCAACGGGGCGGGCAAGACGACGCTGCTGAAGTGCCTGGCCGGCATTACGAAGCCGACCGTGGGTCGCGTCGAGCGCTCGGGGCGGCTCGTAGCGCTGATCGAGCTCGGCGCCGGTTTTCACCCGGAGATTTCGGGCCGCGAGAATATCTTCGTAAACGGCATCATTCTCGGGCTTACGCGGCGGGAGATCGAGCAGCGCTACGACTCGATCGTCGAGTTTTCGGGGTTGCACCGCTTCATCGATCAGCCGCTGCGGACCTACTCCACGGGAATGTATCTGCGCCTGGGCTTCTCGGTCGCCATCCACGCGGATCCGGACGTGCTCTTGATCGACGAGATCCTGGCCGTGGGCGACCAGGCGTTTGCGAACAAGTGCCGCGACAAGATCCTGGAGATGAAGGAGCGGAAAAAGACGGTCGTCTTTGTGACTCACGACCTCTGGTCCGTCGAGAAGTATTGCGACCGGGCCGTCTGGATCGAGGAAGGGCGCATCCGTGAACAGGGGCACCCGCGTCGGGTCATCGACGGCTACCTGTCCTTCGTCGCGAGCAAGGGACACGAGGTGCTCTCCGGGGAACATGTGTCGGTGCAGGTCGGCGTGGAGCAGCGGATCAAGGAGCGCGAGGCGGTGGTGCAGGCACAGGCGCAGGCGGCGGGCGCACCCGCGGCGGCGACCAGCGTCGATCGCTGGGGAACGCGGGAAGTTGAAATCACCGACGTGCGCGTGTGTGAAAACGGCGAACCGCGCAGGGTCATTTCGCATGGCGCGCACATCACCCTGGAGATGGACTATCGGTGTCACAAGCCGGTTGATGAGCCGGTGTTTGGGATCGGCCTGTTCACTTCGGACGGCGTACCGGTGTACCAAAGCAACACGTTCCTGGAGCGCCTGGCGCCCGGCTTGATCGACGGCGAGGGGACGGTCATCGTCGACTTTCCTAGCGTTGAGCTCCTCAGCGGCGAGTTCCTTCTCGATGTGGCGGTCCACATGCAGGACGGCTACACCTTCGACTACCATCTGCGCCGCCATGGCTTTACCCTGCATCCGCCGCTCGAAAAACATGGTTCCGATATGGGGATTTTTCGCCCGCGCCATCAGTGGTTGCACCGGCGAAGCCAGGGGGTCGCCACGCCGATACCGGGCGCGGCGCAAAGTTGACAGCGGCGGGCAGCGGGCGATACTCTTCAGCCCGGATGCCAGGGCGCTGGCGTCCGTGGCCTTCCGCCGTTAAACCTTTTTCTCCCCAAGCGGTCCATGGATCATGATGGCAGTGGAGCAGGCGAAGAGCTGTTGCTCGTGCGCCGAGCCCAGACCGGAGACCGGGCAGCGTTTGCGGAGCTGATCCTCCGCTACCGGCCGGCGCTGCGGAGATTGTTGTATCGCATGACGAGGTCTGTCGACGATGCGGACGACTTGTCACAAGAGACGTTCCTGCGGGCGTATCAGGGGTTACGCGAGCTCGAGCGCGCCGAGGCCTTCCGGTCCTGGCTCTTCCGGATCGCCTCGAACTTGGCGCTCAACCACGTGGCGAAGCGAAGGACCGCGGGCCAGAGGGACACTGACGGTGTCGAGGAGCTGTCCGCGGCGGCGAATCAGGCCGATGACCTGGAGCGTCTGCAAATTCACGCGCTGGTGCGCAACGGAGTCGATCGCCTGCCGCCTCGCCAGCGGCTCACGTTGCTCATGCGCATCGAGACCGACCTGCCGTTCAAGGAGATCGCCGCAGCGATGGGATGCGCGGAAGGAACGGCCAAGGCGAATTATTTTCACGCCGTCCGCGCGCTGTCACAACTGCTCGCCCCGCTGGCGCGCGAGGGTGTCGCGGGTGGCGATACAGGGGATGCGCGAAGCGCGGAGGGTAACTAGAGAGAGGCTGAGGCCATGAGCGGCTGGAATGGTGGACCGCCCGATTCGCGATGGTCGGGCGAGGTTGGCTGTGAGCGCGCGCTGGTCGCCCTGAGCGACTTGGGCGAGCGGGATCCGGCGGCAATGCCGATCGCTTCCGGAGAGCTGGCTGCGCACCTGCAGGCGTGTCCGTCCTGCCGCCAGGCCGCGCGCGCCATGCAGCTCGTGCGTCTGGGGCTGCAGGGCGAGAGAATCCCGCCGTCGCCCCTCACTGACGCGGCATTCGTCGAGCGGTTCTGGGAGCGGGCCGCGGCCGCACGTTTTGGCGCGGGCGGGGGCCACGTCGCGACGCCGCTACTCCGGCGTCCGATCCGGGTGGCGCTGCTATCGCTCGCGGCGGCGGCCGCCACCGTGCTGGCGCTGCAGGTTGCGCCCCGAGGCCTCCTCGATGACGACGATTCGCCGCTGTTGCGCGCTGCAGTCGACGAACCCACCGCGACGCGGGTGGTCACGGACACGCGCCCAACGACTGCCAATGCCGACGCCGCCGCGCTGGAGGAAGCACTTACCGCAAAGCTCGGCGCTCTCGGCGATGAGGACCTGGCGCTGCTCGGGCTCATCTCGGACGAGCTCACTCCGGGCGCCGGCGGCGGATGGTCGGCAACGGGTGTTCTTGGCGCCTACGATCAGGCGGGCTATGATGTGACCGGCCTGGAAAGTGCGCTCAGCAATGGTGAGGGAGTAGGTTCGTGAACGGAAAAGTGGCGGCATCGCCGGCGACAGAGACCAGAAGCGCCCAGAACGCGTTTGACCCGGACCGCTTTCCATCCGATGTGCAGATCCCGAGCATCCTGTGCAACTCCGGCCTGCTTGACGAGCAGGCTGCCGCAGATCTCGGTGCCCGCGCTGAAGAGGAAGGCGCCACCGTCCAGAGCGTGCTGGCGCGGCTCGACCTCATCCCCGAGGAACAATGGATGCAGGCCATCGCCGCGTGGATCGGCCTGCCTTTCGTGCGCATCGATCCGCTGCGCCTCAACAACCAGGTCGTCATTGGCGTGCTGCCGTTTCGGTTCGCGCAAAAGCACCAGATGTTGGTGGTAGACAGGCGCGACGATCTGCTGACGATTGCGCTCGGCCGGCCCTACCACGGCGTGCCGCTGGCCGACATCGCCAACATGACCGGGCTGCGGATCGAGCCGGTGGTGGCCACGCCAACCGACGTCAGTCGCTGCATTACCTATTTTTACGGTATTCACCGCTCCCTGACCCAGGCCGAAGCGGAGCTCGTGGCGCCGACCGTCGACCCGGGAAATCTCGAACAGCTCTACGAGCTGCGCGGGCTCGCAGAAATCTCGCTCGATTCCAAGCCGCTCGTCAACACCGTTAACTACCTCCTACATTCTGCCTTCGACCAACGCGCCAGCGACATTCACGTCGAGCCCAAGCGGCGCGAGACCTGGATCCGGTTCCGGATCGACGGCATTCTCCACACCGTGATGCGCATCGAGGACGCACCGGAACGCGGCGTCGACGCGGAGGGGCGGCAGCGCGCCGGCAAGAAGCTGCACGGCGCAATCATCTCCCGGATCAAAATGATGGCCGGCCTCGACATCGCCGAAAAGCGCAGGCCCCAAGACGGTCGCATCAAGATCAGCCACGGCGTCCGCGAGATTGAGCTGCGCCTGAGCGTGATGCCGGTGGCCTTCGGTGAGAAGGTCGTACTGCGCATATTCGACCCGGACGTGCTGCTGAAGGACCTCGGGGAGCTTGGCTTTGCCGGCGGCGAGCTGACTACCTATAACGAGTTCATTTCCAACTCGAACGGCATCATCCTCGTCACCGGCCCGACGGGTAGCGGCAAGACCACGACTCTCTATTCATCGCTACGGCACCTGTCAACGGGCGAGACGAACATCACGACGATCGAGGACCCGATCGAGCTAGTTCACGAGGAGTTCAACCAGATCGCAGTTCGGGAGCGCGTTGGGATCACGTTTGCGACGGCCATTCGGACGATCTTGCGCCAGGATCCCGACATCATCATGGTCGGGGAGATCCGTGACCGCGACACGGCGGAAAACGCGGTGCAGGCGGCACTGACGGGTCACCTCGTCTTTTCCACGCTGCACACAAACGACGCGCCGTCTTCGATTACCCGACTCATCGACATGGGTGTGCCGCCTTTTCTCATCAGCTCCACGGTGATCGGCGTCATCGCGCAACGACTGGTGCGGACCGTTTGCCGCGCCTGTGCGACGAGCTACCCGCCGTCCGCCGCGGAAATCGAGCGCATGGGGCTCCAGGTTCCGGCGGAACAGCGCGAGCTCCTGCGGTTTCGCCGCGGCGAGGGGTGCCCGAGCTGCCGCTACACGGGTTACTACGGGCGCGGCGGAATTTTCGAGATCATGCCCATGTCGCCGCGACTGCGGCAACTGACCCGCGATTGCGCGGACGCGAAGGAGATTCGGCTGCACGCCTGCGCGGAGGGGATGACGACGTTGCGCGAAAGCGCGCTGCGCAAAGTCGCGCAGGGCCTGACGACGGTGGAGGAGATCCGCCGGGTCACGTCGGAGGTGTGAGACCTATGTTGCGGTCCTGGTGTGGTTTCGCGCTGCTGGGCGTGGCGCTGCTGGCGATTTCGCCGGCGTCGGCGGGCGGAGAACCGGCGCCGCCGCCAGCAGGTCCGTGGCCGGGCGACAGACCTCCAGGAGAGGTGGACAGGGCGCTTCCGGAGATCCCGCCGGAGCGCGTTGAACGGCTGTTCGAAACGGTCCAGACGGTCAAGCAGATGCGGCTCGTCGCGCGCTTGAACCTGGACAACCAGACCGCCATACGCATTTCTCGACCGCTTTCGGAGTATGACCGCCTGGTGTTCGAGCAGCGCAAGAGGGCCAGAGGCTTCCTGCACGATCTGGGTGCGAAACTGCGCGATCCGGCAACCAATGATGAGGAGATCAAGCGCCTGATCGCGGCGGCGCAGGCTCAGGAAGCGCGCGATTTCGAGCGGAAGCGGCAGTTGGAGGGTGAGCTGGCAGCCGTCCTGTCTCCGAAGCAGCTCGGCCAGTGGCTGCTCTTCGAGGAGGAATTCGGCCGGGAGCTGGACCGGACGCTGCGCAGGTTGCGGGGTGGGCGGCATCAGCCGGGACCGCCGGGTGAGCGGGGACGACCACGACGCCCGGGCGGCAGGCCGCCACAAGACGGCAGGGGAGATCCGTCGCTGCCGCCCCCGCCGCCGCCGGAGCCGGCGGAGGAGCTCGGCGACGACCTGGACCTCTAGGGAGCCGTCCCTGTGGGTAGTAGCCGCGCTTAGGGACGAGCAGCGCCCGGCGGTTGGAGTGAGGTGTCGCACATGCCCATGTTTGTTGCGCTCCTGCGCGGGGTCAATGTCGGCACTGCCAGGCGCGTGCAGATGGCGGAGCTTCGCGCTCTGCTCTCGCGCCTCGGGTACACCGGCGTAGGCACCTTGCTCAACAGTGGCAATGCCGTCTTCCGCGCCGGCGGAGGAACGCCGGCCGAGCATGCGGCAGACATTTCCGCGGCGCTCGTCAGCGAGCTGAAGGTCGCGGCTCCCGTCGTCGTAAAGTCGGCCGGAGAGCTGGCGGCCATCATCTCCGAATGCCCAATCAAGAGCGCACCGTCGGGCTACTCGCAGTTTCTCGTCGCCTTCGTACAGGAGCCAACGGCGCTCGTAACGCTGGCACCGATCGAGCCCCTCGTCGTGCCGCCGGAGCGATTCGTGATCGGCAGCCAGGCGGCCTATCTTTGGTGCGCCACGGGTATACGGGAAAGCAAGGCCGCAGCAGCCCTTCTGGGCAAGGCCGGCAAAAGCGCCACCACCCGAAACTGGTCCACCGTGCTCAAGTTGCGGGCGCTGGCAAGCGACCTGTAGCCGGTAGGCGATCTGGGGTCCATGAGTGGCCCTTTGTGCAGCACGCGCCGGGTAGTTTCATCATCCTTGTCGCTCCCCAAGGTCTCGACGAGGACCGGCAACAACCACGCAACGGTGCACCTCGAGCTGTCGGGCGCCCGGCGCCGCCTTGGCTAGCGGTGGCTGGGCCGCACCTGCTCTTGCGCATGGGGCGGCGGGTCGATAGACTGCGGTGAGGAGCATGTGCGCGAAACGACGTTGCCGTGAATGGAAGCGCTCTACGATCGGTTCCTGGCGAAAATTCCCGCGGGCGGCTTGATCCTGGACTCCGGATGTGGGTCCGGGCGCGATACCAAGGCCTTTCGCGATCGCGGCTACCGCGTCGTCGCGATTGACGATTCGCCAGGTGTGGCCGAGCTGGCAAGCGAGCACACCCGCAGCCCCGTGCAGGCTGGGAGATTCCAGTGCGTGCACGAGCGCGCCTGCTATGACGGCGTGTGGGCCTGGGCGAGTCTCCTGCATGTTCCTCTCCGGGAGGTTCCAGATGCCATCGGGCGCCTGTGGTGTGCGCTCAAGCCCGGGGCCGTCCTGTTTCTCAGTTTTCACCTGAGTACAGGTGAACACGAAGGAGAGGGCCGCCGCTTCACCGACGCCAATGACGCCATTCTCCAGGCCTGGATCGCCTCCCTGCCGGAGGTAGACCAGCTCGAGTCGTGGCACTCCGATGGTCTGGAGCCGGCAGGTGCCGCGAAGAAGTGGATCAACGCGCTCGTAACCCGGCGACCGGCGTCACCGAGCAAGCTCGTTACTGGCGGCGAGAACCCGTTTTTGCCACACCTCTGTTCCGCCATCAGCCGGGCAACGGACGTCGACGTTGCCGTCGCCTTCATCAAGGTAACGGGTCTTCGACTCCTCTTGCCCGAGCTTTATGGCGTCTTGTTGCCGAGCACCGAGGCAGTGCGTCTGCCGGCGCGCGTGCGCGTGCTGACGAGCGACTACCTGGACGTGACCGATCCTGAGGCGCTGCGACTGCTGCTGTTGCTTCAGGAGCAGGGCGCGCAGGTGAGGGTGTTTGAGACCTTGCGGAGCAGCTTCCACTTGAAGGCCTACCTTTGTGCCAGGCTCGACGAAGGTGGTGAGCTGCGTGGAATTGCGTTCATCGGCTCCAGCAACATCAGCGCCGAAGCCCTGCAGAGTGGTCGCGAATGGAACTATCGCGTCGACTACCCCGGTGACAGCGGATTCGTGGAGGCTCGCAATCGCTTCGAGGAGCTGTTCGGACACCCTCACGCCGTGCCACTTACCGACGCCTGGATCGAGCGCTACGAATCACGGCGTACACCGCCGCCGCGCGCCATTGCGCCAGGGAGCCAGGAGCGTGAGCCGCCCCCGCAGCCAACCGCGGTGCAGGTCGCGGCGCTCGCGGCCCTCGCGCAGGCGCGCGCGCAGGGTTACCACAGCGGCCTGGTCGTTCTTGCCACCGGTCTTGGCAAGACATGGCTCGCCGCCTTTGATGCCGAGCAGGCAGGTGCTCGCCGGGTTCTGTTCGTGGCGCATCGCGAGGAGATCCTCAACCAGGCGGCGGAGACCTTTCTCCGGGTTCGCCCGCAGGTGCGGACGGGATTCTACAGGGGCCGGTCGCGGGACGCAGACGTCGACACTCTTTGTGCCTCGGTGCAGACGATCGGCCGAGCGCCGCATCTGGAGCGGTTCTCCCGGCGCCATTTCGACTACATCGTGGTTGACGAGTTTCATCACGCCGCCGCGGCGACCTACCGGCGGATCATCAATTACTTTTCGCCGCGTTTCCTGTTGGGCCTCACCGCGACGCCGGATCGGACGGATCAGTCCGACATTCTCGTCCTCTGCGATGAGAAGCTGATCTTCACCTACAACCTGCGCGATGCTATCAGTGCCGGCCTGCTCGTGCCGTTTCACTACTTCGGGATCCTGGACGAAACCGTTGATTACAAGGCGATTCCGTGGCGCAACGGTCGCTTCGATCCCGCCGAATTGTCCAACAGACTTGCCACCCTCGCCCGCGCACGGCATGGGCTCAGGGAATGGCGAAAGCATGCACAGAAGCGAACGCTCGCCTTTTGCTCGTCGATTCGCCACGCCGAATTCATGGCCGAGCAGTTCTCGAAGGCCGGAGTCAGCGCCGCGGCCGTCTACGCCGGATCGGAGCTGAGTCGCGCCGAAGCCTTGGAGCGTCTGCGCGACGGTCGGCTGTCGGCCGTCTTTTCCGTCGACCTGTTCAACGAGGGCGTGGACCTTCCTGGTATCGACACGGTGATGATGCTGCGGCCGACGCAGTCGAAGGTCCTGTTTTTGCAGCAGTTGGGGCGCGGCCTGCGAAAGGCCGAGGACAAGGACCGGCTCGTGGTCCTTGATTTTGTCGGCAATCACCGTGACTTCCTGCACAAGCCCCAGGCGCTGTTCGATCTTGCACCAGGCGACAGGCAACTTGCGGACTTTGCGCGGAAGGTCGAGCAATGGACGTTGCAACTGCCAAGAGGCTGCGCGGTCAACTACGATCTGGGGATCATCCAGTTTCTCAAGTCGCTCGAGCCAAACAGTCCTCTACCGACGCGGAGTCGAGGTCGAGGTTCAGCGCGATGTTATGAGCGAGGAAGCTACGAGGCGTTGCGAGATACTCTTGGCCGACGACCAACACTGTCCGAGGCCTATCGCGCGGGAAACATCATCGCGTGCGGGGCACAGAAGGCCGATGGCTGGTTCGCCTTCATCAATTCGACGGGAGATCTGTCGCAGCAAGAGTCCGCGCTCACGACCAGGCACGGGGACTTCTTGGCCGAGGTGGAATTCGGCCAGATGACGAAGAGTTTCAAGATGGTGCTGCTGGAAGCGCTCCAGGAGCTCGAGGGTTGGACGGCGCCGCCGACACTTCGTGCCCTGGCCGAGCGGTCATGGTGGGTGCTACAGAGGCGCCGATCGCTGCTCGCGGATCTGCCAAATGACGTCAGCGACCTGAAAGACGGAGCTGACGACCGGTGGCTGCGCTACTGGCGAAAGAACCCGGTCAACGCCTGGATCGGAGGGTTCCGGCCAGGCGGCGGCAAGGCCTTCTTCTCCGCGAGAGAGGGGTGCCTCGTTCCGAGCTTTGAGGTCGAGTCGCAAGCGCGGGAGCTTTTTGCCGAGCTCGTGCAGGAGCTCGTCGACTACAGGCTGGCGAGCTACGAGGCCCGACAGGAGAGCAGCGTCGAGGTCACCAATGTCGTTCCCTTGCTGAAACCCGCGGAGCCCCACGCAGAGCTGCCATATTTTCCCAACCTGAGGATCGCGTGCGGCCACTTTCGCACGGGCTCGGCAGACGTCGCGGAGTTTCGGCGTGTCGGGGTGGGCTACGGCAAGCTCGACCCAGCCGTTCACTTCATCGCCCGGGCTTCGGGAAACTCCATGGACGGTGGCAAGCGACCAATCCGCGATGGTGATTACCTGCTGCTCGAGCTGATCTCGCCGACGCGGGCGGGTTCGATCACGGGCAAGATTCTCGCGGTCGAGCGCCAGGACGAAGCCGGCGACAATCAGTACTTGTTGCGCCTGGTTGTGAAGACTGCAGAGGGGCGCTACGTGCTCAAAGCAAACAATCCGGATTACGCAGACCTGCCGGCCACAGAGGGAATGCGAACGCTCGCGCGGCTCAAAGCGGTGCTTGATTCGGAGGAACTGTCCTCCTGGCAGTCATCCGGTCGTAAGGACGAGGGCGACGTGACGACCGGTAGCGATTCATAGCCGGAGCACCCCGCGGAGCTCCATTCCCCTCTCGACTTCTCCGGGTTCGGCCGGCCGGCTGACACATGCGACGCCGCGCTGGCGGCCCTCGGCTGGAGGACCGAGGGATTCTCGCTTCGGCGCATTGGCGACGAGGAACGCCCCTAACTCGCCCGGCGCTCGCGCTCAAGACGCTCGAGACGGCGCTCGAGGTCCTCAACGCGGGCGACGAGCCCATGTCCAGGTCCGGACAAGAAGGCGTCGAAGCGATCGCGGAGGTCGACGAGGCCGGAGGAAACCAGATCCAGGCGGCCTTCCACCGCCAAAAAGCCCTCGCGCATATCCGCGCGCAGCTCGCTGAGACTCTCGTGTGTCTCCGCCCGGAGCCCCGCCAGGCCGCTGTGTGTCTCCGCCCGGAGCCCCGCCAGGCCGCTGTGCGTCTCCTCCCGGAGCCCCGCCAGGCCGCTGTGCGTCTCCTCCCGGAGCCCCGCCAGGCCGTTGTGCGTCTCCTCCCGGAGCCCCGCCAGGCCGTTGTGCGTCTCCTCCCGGAGCTCGACGAGGTGCGAGGAAACCAGGTCCACCCGGCCCTCAACCCCCAAGAGCCCCGCGCGCATATCCGCGCGCAGCTCGCTGAGACTCTCGTGTGTCTCCTCCCGGAGACCCGTCAGGCCGCTGCGCGACTCCTCCCGAAGCTCGACGAGGTGCGAGGAAACCAGGTCCACCCGGCCCTCAACAGCCAGAAGACCGGCGCGAACCTCGCTGAGGCCGTTGCGTGTTTCTTCGATCTGCTCGCGCATGAGCGCGAGCAACGCGTCGAACTTCTCCTCGCTGACGTTCACGCATCCACTCCCTTTCGCTCGATGGCACGCTACCCGCGATCCATAACAGCCCAGTGCCGGCGCTATCGCCCTCACCGGGTCGGCCGAATCAGCGCAGTTGAGATCAATATAGCCGATCTTGCCCGGGAATGCGAATGGCGCCGCTCGCCAGTTTTCCGGTTGCCAGACCTTCTCCGGCTCGCTTCAGCTCAATCCCCACAACGTTCGCACCGGGCGGCGCCAGTCCCTGCCGACAGATCGCTACCACCGCCCCCGGCTTGCCCGCCCACCATGCGTTACGTTGCCGCGGACGCCTTGTCCGTCACCCCGGGGTGATCCCACCCGGCAAAAGCCGGGATTCCGCCGGAAGGGGTCGAGCTGTCGACTCACCATTTTGGGCGTCGGCCGAATGTCCGGTTTCGTCCTTTACACTTCTTCCCGCCGCAGGCTTCGGCGCGGGAGCAAACCAGATCCACCCGGCCCTCAACCGCCAGAAGGCCCGCGCGAACCTCGCTGAGGCCGTTGCGTGTTTCTTCGACCTGCTCGCGCATGAGCGCGAGCAACGCGTCGAACTTCTCCTCGCTGACGTTCACGCATGTGCTCCTTTTCCTGTGAGCGTCCGGTCTCGGTTGCCACGCCCAGCCCATCGCCCGTGCCGGCGGGTCGGTCGAACCTGCCCAAAAGCACCACTATAGCCGTCCCTCGGCAGGATAGCCGCCTGCGGAGTCGCTCAGGCCGCAGCCCGGGTCGCGCTCGCTGGCCGCGGCGACAGCTTCTTCCATGCGCAGGAGCTCGCGCCCGGTGTCGCTGTCAGCGGTGACGCCGTGCGCGCTCGCGAGCGCCCGCGCTCGCTCGCGAAACGCCTCTCCCGTGCCGCCTGCCGCAATCTCCAGGTAGGCGCGCTCGCACGCGCAGGAGATGAGGCCGAGCGGCGAGCCGGCCTCGGTGTACACGGTTTCCGCGAAATCGATGTGCGCCCGCCCCGCCGTGATCGACCCGCCGATCAGGCGCTCCGCGCGAGCGAGCTCGACTGCCGTGAACGCCTCGGAGTAGCGGTCGCCGATGGCTCGTTGCAGCTCGCGCGCCGCGGTCAGGGCGACCTTCGCCTCTGTCGCCTTCCCGAGCTCCAGGTGCAGCACCCCAAGGTGTCCAAGCGCAATCGACTCAAACTGGCGGTTGGCGAGCTGCCGATGCCTGGAGAGGGCGGCGAGGAGCGTCGCGGAGGCTTCGTCGTGGCGCCCCTGGAGCCGCCGCAGAACGCCGAGCTCGGTGAGAAAGCACGCCTCGTTGCGGCGGTCGCCGAGGTCACGGAGGATTTCGAGTGCCGCCGTCAGCGCGCGCTCGGCATCCTCGAGGCGCGCCACGTGCATGCGCGCGCTACCGAGAATGCCGAGAGCGACAGCTTCCGCGCGCCGATTACCGGCCGCCCGGTGGGCCGAGATCGCGGCCGCGAAAGCGCTCTCCGCGGCCGCCTCCTGTCCCTGAGACGCGAGAATGCCCGCCAGATTCGTCAGGGCCAGAGCCTCGCCCCCGCGCTCGCCGGCCAACCGAAAAGCCGCGGCGGCACGGGAAAAGTGCTCCGCGGCGGCGGGAATGTGGCCGAGCGCCTTGTGAATGGCGGCGGTTTCCGCGCGGGCCCGGGCCGCTCCGACGCGATCTCCGAGCTCGCGAAAGGTCGTCTCGGCAGCGGCGACGTGGGGAATCGCCGCGTGCGGATCACCGATTTCCCGGCGCGCGGCCGCAAGGCCGAGGAGGATCTGGGCGTTCAGAGCACTTTCCGATGAGCCCGGGGTGGCGGCCAGCTCGCTCCGCGCGATTTCCAGCTCGGCCGCGGCGTCGGCGGCCCGGCCCTGGGCTCTGAGAACGTCTTGCGCCAGCTCGTAGCGCGCGGCCGCTGTCACGTGCCCGCCGTGCCCGGCCGCGGTGCGCCACGCCTCGCCAAGCTCGTCGCAGAGCGCGAGGAAGTGCTTGAAGTGTTCCTCCGCTGCCGCCAGCGCGGACAGGGTGACCGCATGGCGCGCCGCGATCAGCGCGTAGCGCGCCGCCTGCTCGGGAGCCGCCGCCGCCCGCCAGTGGCGCGCGAGGTCGGCGGCAAGCTCGGGCACTCGATCCGACGTCGACGCGTCGCTTTCCAGAGCCAGCGCCACCTGCCGGTGAAGCGCCGCGCGCCTGGCGGGGTCGAGCCGCGCCTGCACCACCTCGCAGATGCGATCATGCGCAAACTGAAGCCCGCCGCTCGTTTCCGACTCCTCGACGACGTGCCGCGCCAGGAGCTCGGCGGTCACCGCGGAACGCACCGTCGCCAAGTGCGGCAGCGCGAGCTCGAGGATCGGCCAGCGCAGGTGTCGTCCCACGAGCGCGGCGACGTCGATCACCTCGCGCGCGCGCGGCGACAGGCGGGAGACGCGCGCGGCGATGACCTCCTCGACGGATTTGGGAACGGGTAGGCAGGAGAGCTCCCCGGCCAGCCGCGGGTCGGCGCTTTCCCCGGCGGTTTCAGCCGCGCGCTCCCACCGCCCGTTGACGTCAGCGCGGAAAATGCCTGCCATGATCACGTTGCGCAGGAGCTCGGCGGCGAAGAACGGGTTTCCGTTCGCGGCCTCGGCGAGAAAGCGGGTGAGCTCAGGCGGCGGAGCGGCAGTGCCCAGCATCTCCGCCGTCATGCTTTCGATATCCGCCGGCGAGAGCCGCTCCAGAGTCAGCACGTGCGCGCCGGCGGCCGAGAGACAGGCTGCGAGCAGCGGGCCGGCTTCCTCCGCGCGGTAGGCGCCGAGGAAAGCCGGTGCCGCCGCGGCGAAATCGCCGCTCGCGACGGCCGTGAGCAGCTCCAGCGTGAGCTCGTCCGCCCACTGTAGGTCGTCGATGATGACGAGCGGTGCGCGGTCCCCCGCAAGTGCGTTGATGGCGCGCAGCAGCGCGGAGAAAAGCTGGCGCTTCCGCACCTCCGGAGGCAGCAGCTCGGCGCGCTGCGCGATTGCGGCGGCGCCGGGGCAGACGAGCTCCGCGAGCGCCGCGCTGTACGGCAACAGGAGCGCCAGGTCGTCGCCGAACAGGCGCGCAATCTCGCGCTCCCCGGCCTCGAGGCACTGATCGGCCATCTCCCTCAGCATCCCCGCGAAGGGGTAGAGAGCGCCGCCACCCGCGGCTTGCCGCGCGTCGGCCGGGTGGTCCGCCGGCGGCAGGCATTCGCCGCGGAGAATACGATAGCGAAGTCGGCGCGCCGCGCGCGCGACCTCCATGAGCACACGCGTCTTGCCGATGCCGCTCTCGCCGCCGATAAGTAGGAGGAGGAGCTCCGTGGCTGGCCTGGCCTGCCCGGCCTGTTCTCCGGGGCGCCCCGCCCGCAGTCTCTCGAGGACGGTCTGCACCGTCTGAATGCGGCCCACCAAGGCCGGCCTGTAGATGGGGCATACCGTGACGGGTCGGGACCAGGCGGGTTCGGGGTCGAGCCAGCCGGCCAGGACGAGCTGCTCCGCGAGCGCCGCAGCGTGGCCAAGGCGCGCCCCCGGTTCCTTGGCGAGCAGGCGGAGAATGAGCTGGTCGAGCACGGCAGGGCAACCCGGATGGTCCCGCGAGGGAGGTAGCGGCGCGTCAAAAAGGTGGCCCTGGATCACGTGGCGCACTGTCGGCCCCAAGAACGGCGGATGACCCGTGAAAATCTCGTAGATGACGCAACCGAGCGAGTACAAGTCACTGCGCGCATCGGCGGGTTCGCCGCGGAGCTGCTCGGGGGACATGAACAGGAGCGTGCCGGCGGCCTCCTGATCCTCCGCCAGCGCCTCGCGATACGTCTCGCGCCCAAATCGCAGGTGCAGACCGAAGTCGACCAGCACGGGAAAGCCGCTCGGGCGCACCAGGATGTTTTCGGGCTTGAGATCCCGGTGAACGATGCCCTCGCCGTGCACGAAGGCGAGCACCAGTGCGAGCCGGCGCAGCGTGGCGAGGATGAGCCGAAGCGCTTCGGGTTCCGGTGCGCCGGGCGACGCGGTCGGATCCCACAAGCGGCGGCAATGCGCGCGCAAGTCTTCCCCCTCGACCCGCTCCATGGCGAACCACGGCAACCCGTCGCGAACCCCGCTGGCGAGCACCCGCACCACCCCGGGATGATCGAGCCGGGCGAGCACCGCGAGCTCGCGCCGCAAGGCTTCGATGCGGCCTTCCTTCAAGGCGTGCAGCACCTTGACGGCGGCAATCTCGCCGGTAACCGCGTGGCGCGCTTCATAGATCAGACCGGAAGCGCCACGCCCCAGCAACTTTGCGATGAGAAATGGGCCGATCTGCTCCGGCACCGTGTCGTCGGCGGGTCGCTGCGAGGTATTCTTCAAAGGCTCGGCCGTGTCCATCGCCTGGATTCCAGGTAGCCCTCAGCCGCAGTCGGTGCGCGGTGCGGTGAGGCTCATTCCTTTGACTATTCCTGGATGTACTCCGCGCTCCGCGCCGCGTCGAGCCCTGGAGGCCGAGGCGCTACTTACCCGCCCCCTCCTGCCTCCCCGCGCGTGCGGGGGGAGTTGAGGTGGGTGGTCTCCGGCAGGTTGGATTTGGGCCGGCGCGCCACGAGTATCGACAGGGCAACCACGGCGGCGGCCGCCCCGGACGAGCCGGTCCAGTGGACGGCGTAGAGCGTCATCGAAATATCGACAGGGGTCGTCGTCGCGGTGCCGAACACGGCGATCGGCGTCGCTCCCACCAGGTCCGCGCTCTGCTCGTAGAACGTCTCCTCCAGCAGGTCGCCACCCGGCAGCATCGTACGCCCCGCGCCGAGCCGGTATTGACCGGGCGGTAGCCCTCCCCAGCGGTAGCTGCCGCCATCCCGCGACCGAACCGTCGCCCAAATCTGGAGTCCGGTCGCGTCGTACAGCCGCAAGGGTACCCCGGGCACCCCGGCATGGGAATCGGGCCGCCGAATCGTGCCGGCAATCGCCGCCCCTGGCCGCAGCGGAAACGGGATCTCCTCTCCGTCCGCAGGCGCCTCCACGACGACTGGACCCGCGAGCTGCCGCTGCGGCACCGTGCCACCTGCGCCATCGTAGAACGCGTCCATGTAGCCGCGCGGATCTCCCGCGTCGGGGTTGGCCCGGATGAAGTATTCGCCGGGCTCCAGGCCCGTCGCGACGAACCTGCCGTCCGCGTCCGAGCTGCCGTCGCCGATATCGAAAACGAGCTGCCAGCGATCATCCCACACGTCGACGTCGAGGCCGGCGAGCGGCGCCTGGGTCGCTTCATCGGTCACGCGGCCGTGAATGGTTCCGGCGGGGCGTAACGCGAAGTCGATGCCGGACACGACCGCCGCCGTGCTCACACGCACCGGCGAGGCGTCACCCACGCGAAATGAAAACGGGAAGAATTGCGGCGCGAGACCCGAGGAAGGCGGTGGGTCAGCGCGCACGAGCCACCGGCCGGCGGGCAAGCCGCGCACCTCGTAGGCTCCTGCTGCGTCCGACGGAGATGCCTCGATGCTGTAAACCTTTTCGTCCGGCCAGTACACATCCACGTCAATGCCCGCGAGGGGGCCGGCGTTTGCGCCGCCGCTGATCCGCCCCCGGATACTGGCGCCGTCTTGCAACGCGAAGTCGATTCCCGCGCGATCGGACTTGAGCGTGAGGGAAATGGGGGCAGCGTCCTCGAGCCGCAGGCCATGTGGGTAGTAGGCGTCGACGAGGTTCATTTCCGCGTCTGGATCCGCGAGCACCCGATAGGTCCCTGCGGGCAGGCCGCCAAGATGGAAGGCTCCGTCCGCATCGGAACGTGCGGTCGCTACGGTGCGCTCGTCGGCTCCCGACACGAGCAGAGCGCGGACCCGCACGCCCGCGACGGCGGCTCCGCCCGCGGCGCGGCGAATGTGGCCACTGATGTACCGGCACGGCTCCAGGAGCAGGTCGAGCGGTGACTCATCCTGATTGGGCCGCACGAGCAGCGCGGTGCCGTCCGGGTGCGCGGCCGTCGCACCGAAGCGCAGGCCGCAGTACGGCACCGGGAATGCCGGATCGGCGCTCAGGTAGTAGGTTCCAGGAGGCACGGGGCCAAGCCGGTACAAGCCGGACGCCGCCGACGTGTCGTCGTATTCCGTGATGCGGTCCCCGGCGGCGTCGAAAAGATCGAGGTCGATTCCCGCCAGAGGAGCGCCCGAGCTGGATCGTACCGAACCCTCGATGTAGCCGCCGACCTCCGTCCGAATGAGCAGGTCCAGGGCATCGCGCGCCCGCGCGTCGATGGCAGTGGCGTCGCCGGCGCTGAGCGCCGACGCAAAAAACATCTGCACCAGGTGGCCCGGATAGGTATTATCGGCTTTCAGCTTGTAGACACCCGGGGGAACCGCGCCGATAACGAAGTGCCCGTCATCGCGGGTGACGTCGCCGCGGGTGTCGATCGGCGCGTCTGTCCGCGCGTCGAACACGTCCAGATCGATACCTGCACGGGGCCGGCCGGCCGGGGCCTCGACGCTGCCCAGGAGGTAGTAGCCTTCAGGCAAGGCGATGTTGCGCCCCGCGGTCTCGCGACCGGCGACTACCGCGATCGGTTTCGCCTCGCTGCGCTTGGTCGCTCCGCCAAAGTAGCGCGCCTGCAGATGCTGGCCAGCGGCGAAGCTGGGATCCGCGAAAAGGTAGTACGTCCCCGAAAGGACCGGTCCGATGCGGAAGGAGCCGTCATCCTTGGTGACCTCGCCATGAGGGCTCTTTGCTCCGCTACTGTCGTACAGGTCGAGATCGATCGCCGCGGCGCCGCCTCCACCCTCAACGGATACCGTGCCGCTCAGGATGCCGCCGCGGATGGCCAGCGCATCGATCCGCCGAATCTGGTTGTAAGTCATCTCCAGCGGCGTGGCCCGGGAGCGGCTCGGCGCTCGATCGTAGTATTGGGTCACGACGAACGGCGCGGCAGCGGATCCGGAAAATGCCAGCAAGTAGGTGCCCGCCGGCAGCCCCGGGAGCTCATAGAAACCCGCTTCGTCGGTCTCGTCAGTGCTGATCGTAGTGCCGTTTTCCGGCGCCACGGCGCGGACGCGGACACCCGCGAGGGGCACACCGCCGTCAGCATCGCGCACGGTGCCTGCAAAGGTGGCCGCGCGCGCCGAGGTTACCGCGGCGGCGGTCGCCAGGATGGTCAAGGCGACCGCCGCAAGCCCCGTCAGAGCTATTCGGCCGACGCGCATCGATCACGCTCCCGCTCCCGAATGGCCCCAGAGCCGCGACGCCGGGCCAGTGCGGCCACCGCAGCGCCTAGCGCCACCAAGGCGCTCACTCCCGATAGCGCCGGAACTGTTGCGACCGTTAGCCCGATATCGATACCCGCCCGGGTTCCGCCGCTCGTTATCGTTATGGCGGTGGCATCCGCCAGGTTGCTCGCGTCATTGTAGTACTCGGCCAGCAGTACGGCACCATCGCCGTCAACTCTGGTCTGGGCGTACAGGTGGTACTGGCCATCGGCCAGACCTCCCCAATGGTAGACGCCATTGGTCCCCGACGACAGGGTTTCGGGAACGAGCGCGCCGCCGCCGTCGTAGAGCCGTAGTGACACGCCGGTCACGCCGTTCTGCGTATCGTCCCGGGTGATCCGGCCCTCGATTGCCCCGCCCTTCCGCAGGCGGAAGTCCAGGCCCGTCGTCGCCGCCGGAGGCACCATCGCCAGAGTGCCGGCATTGAGCGCATCGCTGACCTGGCCGCCGCTCCCGTCGTAGTAGACGTCGACGTAGCCCTGTTGCGCTGTCGGGTCGGAATCGACGCGGAGATAGTAATCGCCGGCAGGAAGGCCGCCGATGTCAAAGGTGCCGTCAGCCGCGGTCTGGTCGCCGCTCAGGAGGATTCTGTTCCAGCCGGCGTCCCAGATGTCGATATCGAACCCCGCCAAAGGTGCGGAAGACTGGTCGTCGACGACCGACCCGGTCACGGACGCCGCCGCCGCGAGTTGGACGTCGATGCCGCCGGAAATCGCGCCCGCGGCTGTGGCAAATACCTGCGCGTGCTCCAAGACCAGCGCCTGACCGTAAAACTGCGCGGCGTCACCCAGCCCTACCGGAGGCAATGCCCGCAAGAACCACGAAGCGTTGGGCAGGCCGTCCACTCTGTACGTGCCGTCCGGCAGCGTGGTGACCTGATCGATCTCGTACTGGGTCCCGGCCAGATCGTAAACCTCGATCTTGGCCACGTTCACGGGACCGCCGGCGGAGCTGGTAATGGTTCCCTCGGCCATGCCTCCGGTCGCGAGCGCAAAATCGATGCCGGTTACCTCCGCGTCCGCCACAACCACATCGGTCGCGCTGGCCTCCGTCGATTGTCCAGCGTAGTACTGCCCGACCCGGTTGAGCCCTTGTGCGGGGGCGGCCTGAACGTGGTACGTGCCGGCCGACACAGGACCCGCGTGGAAGACGCCGGTAGCCGCGTCCGAGATCGCCGTAGGTCCAGTCAGCGCGCCCCCGGCATCGCGCAAGCGAATGCGCACGCCTCCCAGAGGAGCGCGCGCGACCGCGCGGCTTGGCGATCGCGGCTCCGCCGTCGTGACGGAGCCGGAAACGAAGGCGCCCCGAATCAAGGCGAAGTCGATCGCCGCGACGTCCGCAGGCGGGGTCACCGGCACGGCGGTGGCGCCCGCCAGGCTGCTTGACCCGGTGTAGTACTGATTCGCGTACGGTTGGGGGTAGACGGGATCGGCTTTCACGCGGTACGCACCGGCGGGCAGCGGTCCCAGGATATACTGCCCCGATGCGTCGCTGGTAGCGGAAGTCTCGAGCAGATTGCCAAACGCGTCATAGACGTCGAGATCGATGCCGGCGAGGGTTCCGGTGCCGGCAGACTGAACAAGGCCGCTGATGTAGGCGCCCTCGGCAACTGAAAAGTCGACACCCGTGGCATCCGCGGATGCGAGATCAAGGATTGTCGCGCCGGCGGGGTCGGACGCTCCCGCAAAGTATTGCCGGAGGTAATGCAGCGGATACCGCGGGTCGACGCGCACCTTGTAGGTTCCCGGTGGCAGCGCGCCAATCGCGTACTGGCCGTTCGCATCAGTGATGCCCCCGGCGGCGGTGATCTTGACGCCGGTCGCGGCATCGAGCACGTCGAGGTCCAGGCCCGCTACCGGTGCCCCACCGCCTGCCGCGGCCGTCGCGCCGCCGGCAATGTAGTAACCCGCCGGGAGCGCGAAATCGATGCTCTGCTGGTCGGCGCCCGCCACCACGATGATGGGTTGCGCCGTCGTGCGATCGGGCGCGTCTGGATAGTAGCGCCGCTGATAATGCTGCGGGGTGCCCGCGCCGTAGGCAGGATCCGTGCGCAGATAATAGGTACCTGGCGGTACGGCACCGAGCTCATAGGTGCCTACGGGTCGGACATTTCCGTCTCCCGAGGTCGCGCTGTACGCGAGCTTGGTCCCAGCGGCGTCCTCGAGGTCCAGGTCGATGCCGGCGAGCGCCGCGCCCTGTGTATCCCGCACCGTTCCGCGAATGAGGCCGCCAGGTTGCAGTGCCATCGCGATGGCGACCACCTGATTGGCCGTGGCGGTGATCGGCGTTGCCGTGGAGAGGCTGACCGCATTGTCGTAGTACTCGTCGACATAGTATTGGGTCTTGGAGGCGTCGGCTTTTACGACGTAGCTGCCGGCCGGCAGGCCGGTCACCTCTTCGAAGCCGACCTGATCGGTCGTTTTGCCACCCACGTTGCTAGTGCTCGCATCGTAGACGTCAATGTCGATGCCGGCCAGGGGCGAGGAGGTCGACTCGTCCGTAATCGTCACCTGGATGGTGGCGGCGGCGGCAGGCGCGGCTAGCCAGCCGAGCAGGGCACAGACACAGACGCAGGCGCTGGCGCAGATCACGATCCCGCCCCAGTTCGCCTGCCCCCGCGAGGCGCGTGACACACGTTGCCTCGTCACCCCGGCCCCCCGCTTTCGCCGGGGCAGGGTCGCCGGGGTCGACTGGCTGCCGGCTGTCGCCGGCATGACGATGATGTCGCCATCGCGCGCGACAGGGTGCATCACGCGTCGCGAGCGGCGGGAAGCAGTTGGCGATTTTTCGACTGCCATCTTGTTACTCCCTATTCCCGTCTATGTGCCGCGCCGTAGGCTGGCCCGGCACCTGCTTGCCAACAGCGCCGAGCGCTGCTTCCAAGCCTTTCTTTGCTTCGACGTCGCTGGCGTCGAGCTCCACCGCCAGGCGGCACTGGGCGAGAGCGCGTTGCCAGGCGGAGGCGCCGACCAGAACGTCGCAGGCGCGACTTAGCGCCTTCTGGTATCGCGGGTCGAGCGCAGTGGCGCGGCCGTATCGCTCGGCCGCATCCACCAACCGCCCCTGGCGCTCAAATACGAGCCCCAGGTTGAACCAGGCGCGCTTCGAGTCTGGCTTTATCTCGACGTATTGCGCGAACGCGCGCTCGGCCTCCGGCCATCTTGCCAGGTCCATCAGTGCCGCGCCGCGGCTCCACAGCGCCGCCGGGTCCGCCGCCACCTCGGCCGGTATGCCATCGAGCAGGGCGAGAGCCTCCTCCAACTTTCCTTGTTTGCGCAGAATGTCGGCGCCGGTAGCGTACACCTCGGCGTCCCCTGGGGCGATCACTTTGGCCTTCCCAAGCGACTCCGCGGCGAGATCCGCACGTTCGGAGGCCGCATAGAGCTCGGCCAGCTTGAGCCTCGCCTTGGCGTGGTTCGGCTCATACCCGGCCAGCGCCTGGAGTGCGTCGATGGCTTCGGGTAGCTGGCCGAGAGCCTCGTGAGCGAGCGCGAGATTCCAGTGCGCGCGGACGTACTCGGGGTCGAGCTCGATGGCCTTGCGGTAGCTCTCAACCGCGGCGGCGTGCTGGCGGTCCTCGGCCTGCGCCACCCCGAGGTTGTAGTAGGCGCGAGCGTAACGAGGTGCGAGCGCGAGTAGCTCCCGGTAGACAGCGATGGCGTCTTGCCGCCGCCCTGCCCGACGCAGCACGGTGCCAAGTGCCAGGCGGGCCGAGAGGAGCTTGGGGGCGGCGGCGATGGCAGCTCGGTACTGCGCGATGGCGCCCTCCGTGTCGCCGGAAGCGGCGAGGAGCTCGCCGAGTGCCGCGGCGCTGGTAGCATCCTTGGGATCCAGCCGCACCAGCTCACGGCGGATCGCCAGAGCCGCCTCGTTGCGGCCGGCGTCGAGGAGCAGATCGGCCAGCACGGCACGCGCCGCTCGTGAGGCAGGTTTGTCGCGAGCAAGCTCCTCGAGGGTGGCGATCGCCTCCTGTGACCGGCCAAGCGAGGTCAAGATTTTGGCCTTGGCCACAATCGCGTCTTCGGCATCCGGAGCCGTGCGCACGTACGCCTCCATTACTTCGAGCGCCTCCGCGCTCTGTCCAAGGTCCGCGAGCGACCGCGCCAGAAAGAAGTGAGCGCGCGTCAGCCCGAGGTCAGCCGCGATCGCCTTGCGGAACGCCGCCGTCGCCTCGCGCGTCCGCTTTTCGCGGCGGAAGAGCACGCCGAGGTTGAATGCGGCCTTGGCGTACCCGGGCTGGATCTGCAAGGCGCGCTCATAGGCGGCGATGGCCTCCTCGACCATGCGGGCGCGCGCGTACAGGGATCCGAGATTGAGCGCTGCTCGCGCCTGCTTCGGCTCGAGCTCGAGCGCGCGTTGAAAGGCGGCGACGGCCTCGGGGTTGCGGTTCTCGTGCCGCAGCAGCACGCCGAGGTTCATGCAGGCGTCGGCATGGCCGCCCGGAAGGGCGTCCGCGGCCCGATAGTACGCCTCGGCCTCTTTCGTCTTTCCCATCCTGGCGCTGACCAGCCCGAGGTTGAACAGCGCGGCTGGATAGCTCGGCCGCAGCGCCAGCGCCTGCCGCAGGCTCTCCGACGCAGCGTCGAGGTTGCCGCCGCGCATCAGCAGGATACCGCGGTTTACGGCTGCCTCCGCGAGGGGGTCGGGGGCCTCCAGTGCCCGATCGTAAGCGGCGATCGCTGCCGCGACTCGCTGTTGCCTGGCCAGCACGAGCCCGCGGTTGAAATGAGCCAGGCGATAGGCAGGCCGCAGTGCGATCGCGTTGTCCAGAGACGCCAGCGCCTCGTCCTCGTGTTTGGCACGCATCTGCGCAATGCCGAGGTTGAGGTGTGCCTCGGCGTAGTCCGGGCGCAGCAAGGTCGCTTCGCGAAACGCCTTCGCCGCTTCCTCGGGCTCGTCGGCTCGCAAGCGAAGCTGCCCGATGTTGAAGTGGGCGACGGCAAAGCGAGTGGCGTGGCTGAGCTCGGTGACACGGATGTATGCCGCGAGCGCTTCGTCCGTGCGGTTCAGCGCGGCGAGCACCACGGCGCGATTGAAGTGCGCGTCGGTGAAGGTGGCTTTCAGCGAGATCGCCTGATCGTACGCGCGCAGCGCTCCCTCCTTGTCCCCCGCGGCGGACCGCGCGAGCCCCAGAGCGAAATGAGCACGCGCGTCTTTCGTGGCCAGGGACGCCGCCCGTTCCGCGGCCTCGACCGCGCGTGCGGGCGCGCCGAGCTGCAACCGCACCATCGCCAGATTTGCCCAGATGGGAAAAGTGTCCGGGGACTGCCGGCCGGCCGCCGCCAGTGACGCTTCGGCGCCGCTACGGTCGCCGCTCGCCAGCGCGGCGAGCGCCGCATCGAACAGCGGTCGCACCGTCGCCGGAATCCCGCGGTCGCCGCCATTCGCACGCGCTGCCTGCTCGAGATCGCCGAGGTCACCGAGCTCACTCGCACTCGTCTCCGCCCCGACGGACAGCGCCTCAGCGGCCTCGGCGGCATCTCCTCCGGCGTCATCCCGTACCGCCAGGTCTTCCTCGTCGCCGCCTCCCGAAGCGGTCGGCTTCATCCTCTCGGCCACCTTCCGTGCATCGTCCGGCCCGATGGAGATGACCCGCTCACCGGCGTAGATCTGAAGCGCTTCCTCGGAGCGTTCGTAGGCGTGGTACAGGAGCATGGCGAGCGCCGCCAGCAGCGCGGAGAGCACCACGCGCGCGGCCCGCAGGTAGCGCGCCGCCCACAACGCCCGCTCGTTGGGAATCAGATAGGTCCTTGGCGTCTGTGCCGCGAGCCTCGCATCGTCAGTCTGGGCAATATCCGTCATGCCGCACCCCCGGCGATCACGCCCGACGGGAGCTCAGGCCGCACCAGCGAAAACAGCCCCCGCATGTTGGCGACCTGGATGGCCAGCCCGGGCCTGGCGTTGAGCTCCAAGACCAGCGGCCCATGCCGCCGATCAAGCACGATGTCGACGCCCAGGTAGCCCAGCGGGATCGCAGCGGCGCACCGGCGCGCGATGTCCAGAAGCTCGGCCCAGCGGGGAACGACGAACGCTTCAAGCGGCAGGCCCGTGTCCGGGTGGCGGCCAATCGGGCGATTGCGGAAAATCGCGGCGACCGCTCGACCGTCGGCCAGGTCGATCCCGTATCCAATCGCTCCCTGGTGTAGATTCGCGCGACCACCCGAAACGCGCGTGGGAGCCCGGGTCATGGCGAGAACGGGCACGCCGCGGTGAACCAGGATGCGGACGTCGGATACGTGCCCGGGCGAAAGACGGTCGATCTCGGGCATCGAGATCAGCAGCTCCTCGAGAAAAGCGACATCGTCACGTCGGTCCATGGCGAACTGGCCGGCGAGAATCTGCTGCAGGTGGCCGCGGATCTCGCCGATCGTTGCCCACTGCCGCGCCGATTCCGCGCCGCGGGCGATGCTTTCCGGCTGCCGCCAGTACTGCCCCGGGGCGCGTTCGCCAAAGAGCAGCAAGATGCCACCGCCTCCCAGGCCGCGACTCGGTTTGATCGCCGCCACTGGGTGGCAGGACAGGACCTCGGGAAGGCGGGAAAGATCCGCCATGCGCCCCAGGACGGCCAGCGTCGCGGGAACCGGCACCCCCGCCGCCGAGAGCGCGTGCTTGCAGGCCAGCTTGTCGTCGACCAGCGGGTACTGCGAACGCGGATTGAGGGGCTTGACCAGGTTTCGATTCCTCCCGTTGATCCCGGCAATCGTGCGATAGGCGTCGCGGACTCGCCGCGCCGCGTCGACCCATGCCTGAAGCCGCTGCATCGCGTTCATGGGGCCGCCTCACGATCCGCGTTCCCCGTGTCGAGTCCCGTGGCGCCGCCCACTGCGCTCCCCGGCTCCATGGCGATGGCCGCGGCCAGCGGCGCAAACCGAAAGAGCTCCGATAGCCGCAGGCCCGCGTAGCTACCGACAGCGATGGCGGCTGCCGCGACCGCCATCAGGAGCTCCGGGAACGCCAGCAGCACCGCCTGTAACACGAAAAGGTTCATGACCGCATAGCAGCCGAGCACCGCGATCATCGTCTGCAGCAACACGAGCAGCGTCTCTCGCCATCCCGACTCTTCGACGTAGATGAAGAACCGCTCGACGGTAAGAGAGAGCACCACCATCGGAAACAGCACCGATCCTGCCGCCTCGAGCTGCCCGAGCTGCACGCCAAGCATCGCGTAGCCGAGCAGCACGCACACGGTCGCAACAAGCACGACCACCAGGCGCGGCGTGTGCAACAAGTGCAGCCCACGCAAGGACCGCACCACCGCAATGCCCACCGCGAGGACCGTCAGTAGCACCGCCGTTCCCCACAAGATCCCGGTCTCGCGAAACGACACTGCCAGCAGCGCGGGAAGAAACGTCCCAAACGTGCGCAGGCCAATAAAGTTGCGGAACAGCACGACGATCAGGCCGCCGAAGGGTATCATCAGGATGATCTTGAGCAGCTCGAGGGAGATGTGGGCCTGCCGAAAGGTCTGCCACACGTTGATCGCGTTCAGGGGGTGCTCGCGCAGTGCGTCAAGCACGTCCTGCGGCGTCGCCAGGCGCTTCTTCATCTTGAACGCGTACTGGAAGTTGATGTCGCGAGTGTGAGTGAAGAGCGGTTCCTCCCCGTAGTAGACCACCAAGTAGTCGGCGGGAAGCTCGGAGAAGTGGTTGTTGAGCGCATCGAAGGGCACCCAGTGAGCGAACACCCACGCCTCCACCCAGAGATGAGAGGTGCGCTTGGAACCTGGCTCGAGCAGGATGCCGCCGACGAGACGCGTGGGTATGCCCGCCGCACGGGTCAGTGCCGCCAGGAGCCGCGATTTGCCACCGCAGCTCGCCTCACCGAGGCGGAGCGCCGTCAGGGCGTCGGTGGTGCCGCGAAATGGGAGCGGCTTGAGGCCGTCCTTGACGAAGTCGAACAGCGCGCGCAGCGTGCGCCCGATGCGGCGCTCGCCGGCGGGCACGAGCTCCCGGAGCTTCGCCATCACCGCCGGGTCCGTGGATTGGATCAGCTCCGTCGCCTCCAGATCGGGTAGCAGGTCCTCGGGGTAGGCCTCGGGGATCGTGAGCTCGTCCGCGATGACGTAACGCTCTTGCCGGGCCGTAGCGCTGAAGGTGTAGACGACGGATGCCGCACCGCCGAGCTTGGGATGCGACCACTTGCCGAAGCGGTTTCCCCGCTGCTGTGCCACTTGAAAGAGAAAACCCGGAGAGTCCACCCACTCGCCGACGACGTGCTGGCGCGGTGTTTCGATGGGCAAGGCGACGCGCACGTCGACGCCTTCCCCGGTGCCCTCGAAGCTCATGGTAACATTCACGAAGTAGCGCTCCTCGGGGACGATCAGCCGCAGTCCGTAGCCGAGAACCGTTACCTTGTACGCCATGAGGAGCGTGGGCAGCCCGAGAAGGACGAGGATGACGGCGAGAGTGATGCGCCGCCGCACTGCTTCGCCGACGCCCGCAGGGTCGTTGCTCACGGCAGCTCTCCCGAATAAAAACGCCAGCGGGCTGAGCGCGACTTGTGGTCGACGTCATCTCCAGCGGCCGCGTCATACGCGTAGACGTCCCATTGGTAGAAGCGTCCGAGCGCCGTAACGCCGGCAGGAATGGCAAACTCCGCTCCGGCGGTCACTTCTGAAAGCACTTGCCTGTCGGCGGCGACATCGGTGACCACGACGCGATAGCGCACCGCTCCGCGCACCTGCTCCCAGACCAGGCGCGGCGTGAGCCCGGCAGTCCGGCCGTTTCGGGGCTGCAGCAGCACCGGCGGAGCGAGCGGGTCACCGGCGACGCGGTCGACGACGGAAGCGACGTCGCCATCGAGAAGTGCCGCTTCCACGCGGTAGGGGCCGGCGGTCAGCGGCAGGTCCAGGCCGGTGTCTTCTCGCCAGGAATACGCGGTGCGACCACTTTGGGGTTCGCACTGGGCCGTCGCCAGGACGTCGAGCGTCACGGCATCGCTGCCGGGCAAGATGAGGACCAGCGACTGCAGTTGGTGGCAGCCGACCGCGTCCGGGTCGGCGACGCGGCAGTCGAGCTCGAGCCGTCGGTCCACGGACCCGGGCAAGGCCCGGGTGTAGGTGTTGACGTCGATCGACACAATGGCGGCGTCCGGGGCCGAGGACGGAGACAGGCAGCCACCCCCGGCCACCGCTGCGAGTGTCATCGCCAGCGCCGCGGTGGCGCCAGTCAGGTCCGCGCTTCCCACTCGCGTCACGAGCTTTCGTCTCACGTCACACTCCGAACCGCGCCCGAAGCCCGACGGTAGTAAGCTCGTAGCTCGTCAGGAACGACCGTTCATCGCGCATATTCGAGCGCTCCAGCCGATGCTCGACGAACGCCTCCAGGCGAAGTTTCCCCGACCAGCGCAGGCGGCGGTCGAGATCGAGGCCGAGCGCGACGCTCGCCTTCAGCTCACGGTCTCTCCGCCGCTCGCCGAGCCAGCTTCCGTCCTCCGCGCGTGCCGGATAGTTGGCGAACCGGCGCCATCCTACGGCACCCTCGAGCTCCAGGCTGAGGGCGGGGATCAGCTCCAGCTCCGCTTTCTCTTTGAGCTCGAAGTGATCGTAGTCGTAGTAGCTCCGCACCAGGATACCCGCGTCCGCGAAAAAACGGTCGTAGTGGCGGGAGCGGTTCTGCTCCCAGCGCGCCGCGGAGGTCGCGGTCAGGCGCCGGCGGAGCTCGTAGGTCACGGCGGTCGCGATCGCCGCCGCGCGATACTGGCGGTTTTCGGGATCACGCACGATCGTGCTCGCGCTGTCGCTATCGGTGTCCAGGGCGTCGTGGTGCGAGCGCACGTAGCCGCGGAGGCGGAGCTCGCTCTCGACCGACCAGGTGATGGTCTGCTGGCTGCGGCGGCCTTTCCGGGCGCCGAGCTTGCGCTGAAAGCGAAGCTGCGTGCGCTGGCGTAGCTCGCGGTGGTCGACGGAGCTCGTCGCGGTCGTCATGTTCGGGAACTGCTTGTAGACGCCATGCAGCGAGGCACGCAGACGGCAACTGTCGGAGATTCGCGCCGTGACCGTGCCGCCGGCGGCAAAGCTCGTCGAGGAATCCCGCAGGGCCGCACTGTCGAAGATCTCCGCCTGGGCCGAAAGCTCCAGCTCGTGGGGCCCGCCCAGGCGCCGGCGCATACCGAGCTCCACCTCGTGGCGAAAGGTACGGCGCAGCAGGGATGCCCGGTCAGCGATAAGAGCGTCATCCAGGGCAAACGTCAACAGCGCACCTTCCTGATAACCGCCGGCCAGGCGGGCGAAGATCGCCGCACTTTTTCCGGCCGGTTCCGCCATGCTGACGCGGTAGGAGGCGGAGCTGCGCACCCCATCGACCCACGAGAAGTACGCCTGCTCGAGCCGCAGCGACAGGTCGAAATCGCGCGCCAGCGCACTCGCCCGCGCCTCGGAGCCAGTCACGACCAGGGTAGCCAGCATGACACAGACCAGCCCTGCGACATTTTCCTTGGGATGCAATGAACACGTTCTCGAGAATGGGAAGCGGTACGCTCTTAGTATTGGCAGCGGGCTGGCTGCCGTCAAGCCCCTCCTGCCCGTGAATTCGCCGTAGACTTGGCGCCGGCGCGACGGCGCCCCCCTCCGCCCCCAAAGCGAGGAATTCGCGCTTCGGCAACACCATGAGCTTGCGGCCGCGCAGCCATCTGAGGACGGTCGCCGACAGCACCACTCGCTGGGGATTCGGCTCCCCGCCCGCGACCGCCACGGGTCGGGGGCGACGCGCTAGACCGTTACCAGCGCCGGCTCCGCGACGTTGTCCAGGCTCTCGAGGTCCGGCAGCACGGCGTTCCCGCGGAAAGGTCGAGAGCGCGGGGGTCGGGGTCCAGGCGGATGGCGGCGGAAAGGTCGTCGTTCGCGAGGTCGATGGCAACCTGCAAGCCGTCGGGCTCGCCCTGCTCGCCGATGTTGGCGGTCAGGGTAACCAGGGCCGCTGTCGCGTCACGAGATTGAGCTCCTGCCGTCCTTCGCCCCTCCAGCGCCTTCCGATATGCGCGCGAGCGGTCCGAACGGTGCTTCGTCGCGTTCGAGTAGGAGCTCACGCCTGGCGAGTCGCGGCTGGAAGCGCGCAAGTCGTCGATCCGCGTGTGCGGAATGGCCTCCGGGAGGCGACCAGGCACCGTTCGGGTCTGCGTGAATGGCCTTTCGTCGCGAACGAGTCGCCGCTCGGACATGTCGAAGGGCGCTTGGGACGCTTCCAGAGGCCGGTGGAGCCGCCGGGAACGGCGGTTCGTCGCGTTCCAGGCACTGCTCGCACGCCTTACCTCAGCTTTCGGACGGTTCGGCCGTTGGGTTGCTGGCGGCCAGGGGAGATTCTGCTCGCCGTCCCACGAAACACCCGCCTGCTCCGAGGCCAAAACTCCCATCTTCCGAGGGCGCCTTCTCCCTCGGTGCGTGCGTGCGTGAATGCCAATGGATCTGTGTCGTCAGGCCCGCCCGGCCACTGGCGACTCGGCCTGCCGCCGACAATTCCGATCGGGAACGCTTCCACCGTTGACTTGGTCGCGGTTGGGTCTTCCTGCGATGGACAAAGCAACCACTTGTAGCACTCGCGAAGCACCGCGGGCAGCGCGTCGGCCGCTGACTTCGCCTCCTGCTGAGCCTGTCGTTTCTGCGCCTGGTCGATGTTCAGGGTGCCCTTGTCCACGTCGTCGACGATGCTGGCCCAGGCGAGCGCCGTCCGCGTCGCATCTCGCAACCGCGAGAGCACGGCATGGTCTGGCGCGACGAAGAGCAGCCGGTTCGCGCGATGGCGCGGCTGGTTGCCATGGGAGCACAGGTAGTCGTGAATCGCGTCTTCCACATCGCGTGGCATTAGCTTGATGAAACCGCGTGTCGGCGGCAGCACCACGAGCGGCATCGCCGCGTCGTCAGGGACATCCGCGGGTGGCGTGAACCTTCAACGCTGGCGAAAAACGACCGGGGTGTGCCGGCGAAAAGTAGGCCAGACGGGGCGTGGCAGTTGGGTGGGTATGGCCGGGAGCAAGTAGGCCTGTGGTGGCTTGATCCGTGAACCGACGGCCGGGGATATCGGTC
>JACPHN010000059.1 GCA_016188575.1 Candidatus Schekmanbacteria bacterium | reverse complement strand
GTCCTTGGTCGGCTCCAGCACGCAGTCGAGGCGCCGCAGGACGGTCATGGGGAGCATGACGTCCTTGTACTGGTTCGGCCGGTAGGGACCGCGCAGCAGGTCGGCCACCGACCAGATGAAGCTGACCTTCTCGCCGAAGTTGTTCACGCGTTATCGCTCACTGTTGCTCCCCAGGTCACGACGGGTTCGCTTCATCGGCCCAACGCCAATTCGACGGACCTCCGTGGGGGACTCCAGCGGGGTTCCCACCCCCTGGCTCCGGTTGTCCTGTCCTTCATACGCAGATCAGCGTAGCGCGGTGGCCACCGGCCGACAATCCATCCCGCCGCCGCCCTTCAAGCGCGATGGTGTCGCAGCTCTGACCAAGGACGATTACCGCACGCTGCCGCCGGACGAGCGGAAGAAGCACTGTCGTTGGTTGTCGGGCTTGCGGCAGCCCGTAGAGACCACCTTCCAGTGGTTGGCGAGCGACCTGGGATTGAAGTTTCCGAGGGCTCGAAGTTGGTGCGGGCTGCTGGCGCGCCTGGGCGCAAGAATCGCGGCATTCAACTTGGCCCTGACCCATAAATGTTTGACTGGATGTCCTGGATATTCTCTGTGCGATTGCCTCCGATAGCCGGCGGTATTTCGCGCAATTTCACTCACACGCTCGAGGGGAGGGACGGAGGCGGGCACTGTCCCGTCGACGCCGAAGCGGCGGTAGATTCGGGGCCGCCCCCGCCGTTTTCGCTGCCGGTCTTTCGCGCTATACTTCCCGAATAATGACTGACCTTACCGTTCAGCGCGTGCGAGGCGCCTTCCGCCACTACCGCCCGCGCAGCATCCCCGGAGCTTCTCTGCTCAAGCAGGCCGCCGTCGCCGCGATCTTGCGGGAAGGAGCGGATGGTCGCGGCGCGGAGTTTCTCCTGATCCGCCGCGCCGAGCACCCTCAGGATCCGTGGTCCGGACACATGGCTTTTCCCGGCGGGCGCCGCGACGAGACTGACGCCGACAGTCTGGCTGCCGCCATCCGTGAGACACAGGAGGAAGTAGGGCTCGACCTGCAGCGCCACGCCGACAGAATCGGCCGGCTATCGCATCTCATGGCACGCGCCCAGGGACGGCCGCTGCCCATGGTCATCGTTCCGTACCTCTTTCATCTGGCCCCGGATGCGCCTGTCGAGCTCCAGCCGAGCTCCGAGGTCGCCGAAATCGTCTGGGTTCCGCTCGCCTTTCTCGCCAACCCCGCCAATCGGGAGTCCTTCGCCTATCGCGTGGGCGGCCTGAGTATGCCATTGCCGTGCATCTTCTTCGGCGGCCGGAAGATCTGGGGATTGACCCTGCGTATGATCGACGAGCTCCTCGGCGCGGTCCGCTGATCCGCGTCCACCGGACGCCCATCACCAGCCGCCGCGGAGTCCCACTCGCAGCGCCGTGGCGCTATCAAGATGGACGTTTCCGGCGACCCACCCGGCGGCTTTCCGCTCCGCCTCGGCATAGATCGTCAGATGCCGCCCCACGGGCAGTGACACCCGCAGCCCTCCGAGGTACCCCGCTTGCGCGGCCGACGTCCGGAACCGCTGCGCCGCCGGCTGCATCCAAACCGCGCTGCGCACGTCCAGGCGCAGCTCCAGCCCGGCGATCATCAGCGGCAGCTCCAACGCTTCGGCCTCAAGCCCCGGGAACCAACGCTGTGCATTCCGGTACAGGTGCGCCGTCAGGAACAGCCCAAGTCTGCGGCGCAGAAACGCATTCGCGTCCACCGCGTACCCAAATGACGTGAGGTAGTGGCGGACCGCGGCGCCCAGACGCCAGGTCTGAGCGTCGTCCACCCACCAGCCGTCCAGGCCCAGCAGGTTAGGGTCTAGCAAGTTGAGCAGCGCGAGGCGACCCTGCAACCTCAAGAACGATTGCTCTTCGCCGCTCAAGTCGGAGTAGCGAATGTAGCGATCGATGCCGACTCCCGACGGGTGAACGCCCCGCGCCTCATAAGGTTCGTCGGGACGATGCAGGTCGTAGACCCAGGCAGTGAAGTCGTGTCCGGTAAAATCACGGGCCTCGACGTCCGGTCCGTCTTGCGCGTTCATTTCGTCCGTCAGCTCGTCGGCCTCCGCTGTCGCGCCCGACCAGACGTAGTAGATGGAGTTTGCCACGTTCAGCCAGTACGTGGTCAGGTGCCATTGCTGGGCGCCGCGGAAAAAAGCATCCTTTTCGAGCTCCGTGACCAGCGCGTATTGCCCCTCGATGCCCGCCTCCGCGAGCCGCACCTGGTCCGCGGGGTGGTCCCGCTTCAGGCGGATCAGGTCGGCGTCCTTGACGTGGCTCACGGCGATCGTTTCCGCGAAGAGCCGAAACCGATAAACGTCGTTGAAGCTGCCGATCCCGCGGCTGTTCATTACCGACCGATGCCACTCCTCGTGCAGCCAGGAATCGCCCGGCGGCAGGTAGGTTGCCGCAACGTCGAAGAGCGAAATGCTGAGAATGCGCAACCATAACCTATCGCCCGCGGCCGCGCCGAGAGCCTCGTGCGCCACACCGTAGAAGCTCTTGGTCAACAGCAGGGCTTGTTTCATCGAGGGATAGGCATATTGCCCGCCGACATTGTCGCGGAGGTCCAGGAGCATGAGGTCAAAGACAGGACGGCCAGCCTTGGGTGACGCCGCTCCGCCGTCCTGCCCCGCTGCGTGCGGCACGACAATCAGGGACGCCAACAGCCACGTCGCCAACCACGCCCTGTGCGGCCTCACCTTCCTCATGTCGTTACACGCCACGAAGACGCCCGGTACGTGCCCACCAAAAGCTCGTCGGTATTTTCTCACGGGGAAGGCTCCTGCCATTGCCGCCTCTGCGCTGGGATCGTGCAGCACTCTCGCCGTCCGCAATGCGAAGAAAACACGGCGTCCCTGATCACTATTGAAAGCATGTGTCGCCTGTGTCTCGTATCGGCCAAAGATGAAATATCCGGAAAAGCGGTCCGCTGCAGATTATCATCGCAAAGCGGCCGGACGGAAGCGTCTGGAAATTTTTGTCGAAGTCGCGGCGAAACCGGCAACAATCGCAACCAGAGCCGCGTGTCGCTGCCCTTAGTTGTGAGCAATCGTGAAACCGACGAGAAACGATCGCGTAGTGGAGGCATCGGTTGCTTACGGCACAGCCTTTGCACAACAGGTTTCGCGGCATGCGACGCGCTCGAGGGAGAGCGAGGTGAAGGGCCGGGAGCGATGAGCTCGCGGCACGGGCAAGGAGGAATGAGGATGCGACGAAGCATTGGGGTTCTTGGGATCAGTGCGATAGGGATCATTCTGCTGACCAACGCTCCCGCACCGGCCCGGGCGGGCTGGGGCGATAGCATTTCGGGAGCCGACGAGAAGCAGGCCTGTGCCTGCGCTCCCGCTCACCACAACGCCGGTGAAGGCGCGCTGATGACGTTCCAAAAAGACGGCCCGCTCGGTGAGGTGCAACAGACCGCGGGCTCGCACTACACCCACGTTGCCTTGTCCCTCGGCAGCCCGGACAGCGTTGTCCATTCCACCATGGCGGCACCTGCCGGCGGAAGTTGCTCCAATCCCATCGACCAAGATCAGCTTACCGAACCGTACCCGGGCGTGAGCCAGATGCGCCAGGGAGGCCTGTACGCCTGGATGTATATCGCCTACGACGACGCTCCCGACAGCAATGTCACCGAGACACCCCGCTACTGGTCTTCCGCTTGCTACGCCAACAACTGGACCTACAACGGCGCGTATAGCGTCCCCTCCGGGTGCACTGACAGCGACTCGATGAGCGGCAGCGACATGGACGATGCGCGCGCCTCCGCCGACTGGTTCGACGGCCGGTCCAGCAGCTACAAGGTGGAGGTGAGCTCCAAGGCCAGCGGGCGCTTCAGCTACGGTAGTGATGCCGAGCGCATCTGGATGCACAAGGTCGAGGACGGGGGCACGATCTACGAGCAGCCGTACTCTCTGTACACCTTCGTGCAGAACCAAAATCGCACCAGCGACGACACCTCTTCTCGGCACGGCATGGTTTGCACCACGACCCAGGGCTGGGGCCTGTACAAGGGCGCCGGCCGCGTGCTGAGCTCGCACACTCTGAGCACGTCCGTGGTCGAGGATCTCGCCTATCAGGCCTGGTCCTCGGTGCGAGAAGCCGCCGAAGATGGTCTCGAAGGGTTCAGCCTTGCAGATCTGGTGTGCTGGGCAGGCAATGCCACGCTGGCCGAGCGCGCCGCCAACCAGTTCGTCAACTGCGTGGGCACGTCGTCCGGCGATTGCGACGACGGCGAGCAGGAAGTTTTTTACGATACCTACCCGGACTACCTCTACTACACCGCCTCGAAGTGGTACCAATACCTCGACGGGCAAGGCTCCACCGCGATGTATGGGAATCTGCCCGACTCCCTCGTCGGCTATGGCAGCTACGCGTCTTCCTCCTATAATAGCCCATGGTACGATGCCTCGAGCTACTACCTCTCCTGGAATCAGGGCGGCGAGGTTTGTGGCTGCTACTTCTGAAAAGGGGCGGCTCCCGGCGAGCGTAGCGCAGGCCAGCGAAGAAGGGGCGAGCGATCCGTCGCCCCTTTTGTTTTTTTCGTCTGATTCCCTCGTCGAGGAGAAGGCTCACCGTGATCGCGTCCGCGTCATCAACTTCCGCCGCGCGCAGCCGCGGAGCGCGCCTTGCCGCGGTCTTCATGGCCTTGTCGGTGCTGGCTCTCGGGGTCCTGCTGCTGTTCTTGGGTAGGCGTCCGCCGCAGGTGCCGGCCCTCGAGGTGCGGGTCGATGCCGAGCGCGACCGCATCGCGGTTGGACAGGGCGCTATCGAGCTCCGCGCGCTGGTGCGCCGTCTCCAACTCACCGAGGAAGAGCTCCTCATGGGCATCCTGTTCGAGTGGTCGGCGACGCAGGGACACCTGCTTTCCGACGGAAATATCGCGCGCTGGTTCCCCGGACCGGAGCCCGGCGACGCCGAAATCACGGTGATCGCATCTCTGCCGGGCTACCAGAATGGTCAGGCCTCCGTCACCTTGCGCGCGACGCCAGCCTCGGGGGACCCGGAAAAACGCGTGTCGCGCTTCAAGCGCGCCCCAGCTCTCGCCGGGCCGCCGCCCTCCCCCCCCATCATCGACGAGGTCATCCTCGAAAAGGAGGAGGTCTGCGAGGACGAGGAAAACCTGGTGACCATCAAGGCCCACACCGAAGGTAACGCCGATGACACCTACCTCCGCTACCAGCTCATCGGGCCAAAGAAGGGCGCCGGCAACAAGATTCCCACGATGAATGAACCCGGCGCTGACGGCCTCAACAGGTACGCCGCAAAGGCGGCGGTCTGGGGGCGAGGCGGCACGCGAACGGTCCTCGAGGTGCCGCGCTACAAGGTCAAGAAGTGCGGGCCCAAGGAACGCCGCCATGCCTGGGTCAAGCATGAGGCGGTGCCGAATACCGAGGCCGGATTTGCGTTCTTCGCCTACCTCGTCGCCGACAAGGAATTCGTCCCCGTCGCTTATGAGTGGGACTTCGGCGACGGCACGAAGCTCCGCTCGGACGTGCCGAGAGTCACTCATTCCTACGAAGACGCGATCGCGGAGGCGAAGAATCTGTACTCCAGCTTTCTCGTAAAAGTGACGATCACAGGAAACAACGGTGACCAGGTTACCGGGCGCGCGGGCGTCGAAATCTCCAGCCGGTTCCAGGAGAACTTCCTGTTCAAGGGCGTGGTGACGCTCCTGGTGGAGAAGATTCCGCGATACGCCGTGCGCCAGGGTGACGTGTCGCGGCAGACCATTCGCCTCAAGAATGTGTACGACCACGCAATCTACCCGGAGGCGCTGGCTCGCGAGGTGCACGTGAAGGACGAGAAGCTGGAGGACAATGTTACCACCGAGCGGGTCGAATGGCGGCAGGTGCTGCAAGCCGATGTCATTGGGCCGCTCGAAAAGATCGACGTCGAAATGGAGATTACCGATCCAGACGTGCTGATGATCGCATACGCGCTGGTTGGCTTTACGGATGACGACTACCGCGTCGAGGCGCGGTGGGAAATCATGGCCCCGACCGCCGACCCCCTGGGTCCGGAAGGCGAACCCGTCCGCGACCCGCGAAAGGAGTGGATGATTCGCAAGAGCATGGAGGTACTGGGCAAATCTCAGGTGTCGCAAGAAGAGATGCGACAGTTGCTGTACGAGGGTCGCCTTGGCCCGACGCCCACGTTGGCTCCAGGCCAAACACCTTTCCCGACCCCACGACGGTACTGGTAAACGCAGCGGCTGCAGCATTGACTTTTTTGGCGCGCCGGGCAAGGGTGAGACAGACATTCACTGATGGAGCACCCGAAAGCTGCGCGATGACGACTCTTCGCACGTTTGTCGATGTCCTTGACGAGCGCGGGCTCCTGCAGCGGGTGCGCCGCTCCGTGGACACGGTGTACGAAATCTCGACCGTGGCGCGAGCGCTGCGCGGCCGGCCGGTGCTTTTCGAGAACGTTACGGGCTTCTCGATGCCGGTTGTCTCGAATGTGTGCGCATCGCGGGATCTGCTCGCCATGGCGCTCGGAGTGGAGAAGGCGGCATTGCTGGCGAAGGTCGGTGAGGCGATCGAGCACCCGGTGGAGCCGCCGGTCGAGAGCGCTCACGCTTACCACGAGCTTGCTCCCGACGCGACGAAGTTGCCGATCCTCACGCACTACCCGCAGGATGGAGGACCATTCGTGGCCTCGGGCATCGTCATTGCCCGCGACGCGGAGTATGGCATCAACGCATCCTTTCATCGCGCCATGGTGTGTCGCGCCGACCTTCTCGCGCTGCGCATCGTCGATCGCCATTTCAGCGCATTCATTCGGCGAGGGTTGCGGGAATTCGCATTTTGCATCGGCAACCCATTGCCCGTGTTGCTGGCAGCGGCCGTTTCCGTGGAGATCGGCAAGAGCGAGCTCGCCATTGCGCACGCGCTGGCGCCATCGCCGGTAGTCGAGGTGGCGGGTCACCTGGTGCCACCGGCCGAGATCGTCATGATCTGCACGCTGACTGGCGAGCTGCATGACGAAGGGCCATTTCTCGACTTGACCGAGACGTTCGACATCGTGCGGCAACAGCCGGTGGCTCGCATCGATCGCGTGTTCGCGCGCCCGGGTGCGCTGTATCACGCGCTGCTGCCGGGCGACCTCGAGCACAAGGTGCTGATGGGAACGCCGCGCGAGCCGACTATTTTTCGGGAAGTGGCGAAGGAGTGCACGTGCCTGGACGTTCGCATTACTCCCGGTGGCTGTTCGTGGCTCCACGGTGCGGTAAAGATCCGCAAGGCCCATGCCGACGACGGCCGGCGCGCGATTCGAGCGGCGTTTCGCGGCCACGCCTCGATGAAGCACGTGTTCATCGTAGACGAAGACATCGACATCGACGACCCGCTCGCTCTGGAGTGGGCGATGGCGACCCGTTTTCAGGCGCATCGGGACCTCATCGTGTTGCCTGGCGAGAAGGGGTCGTCGCTCGACCCGTCGGCCGAGCATCCCGCGAACAGCACCACGAAGGTCGGCTTCGACCTCACGATTCCGTGGGATCGCCCCCGCGAGTATTTCCTGCGCGCGCAACCCCCAATGCCCGTCAACCTGGCCGACTATGTGTAAACCATGATCGCGTTCGATTTGGATGGAGTGCTCATCGATTCGGCGGAGCGTTATGGCGAGGTCATGCAGGCGGCGCTTTGTTCGGTAGGTCTCGCGCTGACCGCGGAGGTGGTTCGCGCGCGGAGGGTCGCGCACGTCGGGCAGTGGCTCGAGGCGTTGATCCCGCTCGATCTTGTGGGACGAGCAGAGGTAAGGGAGGGCCTGACCGCGCAGGTGCGAGCAGTGATGGCCGCGGCACCCGCCGAAATGGCCGCGGCACCGGCTGCCGAAGCGGCGCTGGCGGAGCTCGCCGCGCACCATGAGCTTTGCGTGGTGACGAATAGCTGCGGGGCATATGCTCGCGCGGTGCTGGAGCATCATCGCCTCGCGCGCTTCTTGCGGCGCATCGTCAGTGCTGACGACGGCTTCGCCGGCAAGGATGCGGCGCTTCGTGAGCTCGCCGCATCGCTCCAGATTGCGCGTGGCCGCTTTTACTATGTCGGAGATACGGCTCGCGACGTGGAGGACGCTCACGCAGGCGGCGGCCTCGCGGTAATCGTTTACGCGCCGATATCCTGGGACTTCGGGCGCCTCGATGACATCCTCGCGAGCAGGCCGGATATCATTGCCGACTCGCTCGAGGAGCTTGCCACAGATCTGTCGCGGAGAGCCAGATGCGCCTGACCGCCGAGCAGGATTTGATGATGAGCGGAGCCCATGGCAGCGTGCTGCAGAGGCAGATGCGCTTGCTGGCGCGGCTCGGCACGGTGTTTGGCGCGACGGAGATGGTTCCGATCCACTCGGTACAGGTGTCCGGCGTCTCGTACAAATCGCTAGGCGATCCCGGGCTCGAGTTTCTCGAGGACCTCGCCAGCCAGGGCGCGCGGGTGCGCGTGGCGACGACCCTGAACCCTGCCGGCATGGATCTGCACGATTGGCGGGAGATGGGCGTGCCCGCAGATTTCGCCGAGAAGCAGTTGCGCATCATGGCCGCCTTTCGCGCGCTCGGCATCAGCGCCTCGCCGACCTGCGCCCCCTACCTGACGGGAAACGTTCCGCGCGCCGGCGAGCACGTTGCGTGGGCCGAGAGCTCCGCTGTGAGCTACGCCAATTCGGTGCTCGGAGCGCGGACCAACCGCGAAGGCGGGCCTTCGGCGCTCGCCGCGGCGCTGTGTGGGTGCACGCCGAAGCACGGCCTTCACCTTTCGGAAAACCGGCAACCGCACGTGGTTGTCGAGGTCGCCGCCAAAGTCACGGACAACGCGGACTTCGGCGCCCTGGGCTATCTCGTAGGCAAGAAGGTGAAGAATCGCGTGCCGTATTTCCGCGGCCTCGAGGTGCCGCGGAACGACGACCTGAAGGCACTTGGAGCGGCAATGGCGGCAAGCGGAGCGGTGGCGTTGTTTCACGTGGAGGGCGTCACACCGGAGGCCGGCGATGTCGACGTGGAAGACCTGCCCGCCATCGTCGTCCCGCAGGAGGAGCTCGACGCGACGTACCAGGCGCTCAGCAGCACGGAGGAAGCGCAGCTCATCGTGGTGGGATGCCCGCATGCGTCGCTGTCCGAGATTGCCGTCATCGCCGAAAAGGTGCGCGGGCGCCGGCTCGCGGCGCCGTTGTGGATCTGCACGGCGCGCGCGACCAAGGACGAGGCGGTGCAACTGGGGCTGGACGAAGTGATTCAGGCGGCGGGCGGTCGCATTGTCGCGGATACGTGTATGGTCGTTTCGCCACTCGAGCGAATGGGGGTCGACGCCACCGCGGTAACCTCGGGAAAAGCGGCGAGCTATCTGCCCGGATTTTGCTCTCAGAGAGTCTTGTTCCGCCGCCTGGACGACCTGTTGCGCGGCGGGGGAATGCCACAATGACGGGGCGATCGGTATCCCCTGGGCGGGCTTCCGGACTGGCCCTGGTCTCGCCGGCGCCGATTGGTTTCTACGGCGGCGTGGATGCGCGCACGGGCGTCGTGATCGAAGTCGGTCATCCTCTGGAAGGACGCAGCGTTGCGGGCACCGTGCTCGTGTTTCCGTGCGGCAAGGGCTCGACCGTCGGCTCCTACGTCATCTACGGTCTGAAGAAGAACGGGGTAGCTCCCTGCGCGATCGTCACCGCGGAAGTCGAGACGATCGTCGCGACTGGTGCGATCCTGGCGGACATTCCGTGCGTGGATGGCATCGACATCGGGGGGCTGAGGACCGGTGACCGGGTGGAGGTGGATGCGACCGCCGGGACGATAAGCGTCACCGATGACCACGGCTAGCGCGATCGCTCGGGGCGCCGCGGCAGGGATCGTGGTTGGGATCAGTGGCGCTTCCGGAACGCTCATCGGGGTGCGGCTTCTCGAAGCCCTGCGCACGTTGGGGGTAACCGCGTATCTGGTCATGACCTCGACGGCGCGTCGCGTCGCCGAGCATGAGCTCGCCCGGCCCGCCGCCGCCATCGCGGGGCTGGCCACGCGGGACTTCGCGCCCGATGACCTCACCGCACCGATCGCTTCGGGGAGCTTCCCCACGCGCGGCATGATCGTGGCGCCCTGCAGCATGAAGACCCTCGCGGGCATTGCGAGCGGGTACTCGGACAACCTGCTGCTGCGCGCCGCGGACGTATGCTTGAAAGAGCGGCGGCCGCTCGTGCTGATCACGCGCGAAGCGCCGCTCAGCTTGATCCACATCGAAAACATGCGGCGGGTGGCGCGCGCCGGCGGCATTGTCCTGCCCGCGGTGCTGACCACCTACTCCGGAGCAACCGATCTGGACAGCATGATCGGACACATCGTCGGTCGCGCTCTCGACCTTGCGGGCGTCGACAACGATCTCTACCACCGCTGGGGCTAACCCCCGCCGTAGCGATACGCTACCGTGCAGTCCAGAGACCGCCGCGCCCACGGTGTCAGCTTCATGTGGTTGGCCGGATCCCCGATGAACCAGACGTGCGAGTGCGAGCGCGGTAGGGAGTTGCCATCGCCGCTGTAGGGCCCATCTGCCGCAGGGGGCGTGCCGATCCACAGGTTGCCTGTATGCCCGATGAACCCAAAGGCAACGCCAGTCCGCAATGGCCGCTTTTCCTTCCAGGCGGTCACGACGTATCGCGGAAAACGATCCGCCAGGTGCGCGAAGCTGATCCTCTTTTTCACGCCATCAACGCGGAAGCTGACCTGTGCCCAGGCGCCGGCGCTGATTCCGCCTGTCGCGCCATTGGCCCCGATCGCGTCGATGAAATACTCGCCGTCATCCGCCGCCAGGATGCTCAACGGTGTCAGTGCCGCTGCCCCGAAGTCGCCCTGATTCACCTGCTCGATGTGGTAGCTTGCCGCACGCCAGTCAATGCTCTGGACGTTGATCTCCGGAAGCTCGAGTGCCTGAGGACCCGCCGTATCGGTGGCGCACCGAAAGCGAAAGACACTGTTCGGCCTCCGGATCAGCCCACAACCGTAGGTGTGCAGGATGTCTTCCACCGAGTCCACAAAGCGCGGGTAGCTGTCCGTGAGGTCGACCTCATCAGTCGACAGAGATCTGGCCACGCGCGCTCGCCGCGCGGCGACCTCGGCCGCCGGTGGTCTCCGCGCGAGCTCGGTGCGGATCTCCGGAGGCAGCGCCGACACCTGGGAACCACCCTCGGTGGCATCCCAAAGGCCGGGCCAGTAGTACTTCACGCGCAGGGGGTAGCCGCTGTCCACGACGTCTGTTGCTCGGTTGTATCGGGAATACTCTGCGCCGCGAAAGAAATAGGCTCTGGAGTCGTCCATCGACGTGGCGGCGCCAATCGCCGCCGGCCAGAGCCCTGGCCAACCCTGCGCGATTGGCCGCGGATAGCCGGCGTCTACTTTCCACGCTCCGACGTCGAAGCGGATGTACTCGTCGCCGTGAAAAAGGTAGATCTTGGCGTCGGTCCCTCGCAACGCGGTGTCTACGCCGTCGGGCCAGACGCCAGGCGCCGCCTGCGCAATGGCCTTTGGATAGCCCGCGGCGACACGGTCCGCGGCAACGTCGTAGCGAGCGAGCTCGCCATCCCGGAAAAACAGGGCAGTGCCGTCTCCGAGGTTCACCGCGGCGTCGATGCCGCCTGGCCAGAGCCCTGGCCAATTACCGGCGATCAGGCGGGGATAGTCATCGTCGGCCTGATCCTCCGAAACGTCGTAGCGAATGTATTGCGGGCCGCTAAAAAAGTAGACCTTGCCGTTTTCCCAGGCGACTGCCGCGTCGATTGGAATATCCGGCAGGGACCGGGGTTGCGCCGGTCCGGTCGCCAGAATCTTTCTGGCTTCGTACCCGAAGTCGCTGACCTCCGCGTCGGAAGTCAGCCTGACCTTGACGGTGTCGGTCGCGAATGCTGACGTCCACAGGTCGCGGTGCATTCCGGTAACAGTCATGATCTCCCTGCCTGCGCCATCGAGCACGGAGACGAAGTCGCGGCCTTCCTCCACCTCGATGCGGTCGAAGTGGACGCGCACGGTGGTTGCGCCCGGGACCGTGAGCTCCGCGACGACGTCGGAGTCGCTTGGGTAGTCATGGGGCGATGAGAGGTCGGCGTCGACGATCCAGAGCGGCGCGGCGGCGGAAGCGGCGGCGAGGAGGCAGATGGTCCATCCGATCACAGTTTCCTTCCTTTTCCTGCGGCTGAGCCGCGAGAGGGTTCGCGCGAAGCGGCACCTGCAGCACAACTAGCGCCAGCGGCCAGCGGTGTGCGGGGCCTCGGTGGGACGCGTGCACAACTTCTTGGGCGAGCATTGGACACGCGAGAGCGCCGTGGCAGGAAACGGAGGTCACCTCACGCGCCGCAAGGCGCGGAAGGGATCCGCCGTTCACCGCTCTACCTGCTGCCTAGCGGAAGTATCCGCTTCGCGTTCGCGTCCGCAACGCGCGACCCGGGGTCACGACGCGCACGCGCTGAAACGTCCCCCGGTCGCCGAGCGAGGTGGGGTAGTAGCCGACTCGGTATGAGCACCGCAGGTCGGCCTCGATGGCGCGCATGGCGACGTGCAGCTCGGCTGGCCCGCCGACGAGGTGATACTGGCCGCCGGTGGCGCGGGCGATCTCTTCCAGAAGTGCGAGATCCTGCCGGGGCGGTCCGGAGCGGTCGCGGTCGGCGCGCGCAAAGGCGATGGGGAAGAATGGCACCTCGCTGCGTGCCGCGTCGCGCAAGGCCTGGTCCATGGCGATGTTCGAGGCATTTTCCAGCCCATCGGTAAGCAAGACGACAGCGCGGAGCGCCTCGCTGCGTCCCGGGAGGCGCCCGGGCAGTGTGGCCAGTGCATCGGCCAGGCCGGTCTTTCCGTAGGCGTAGAGCTCGTCGAGCTGCCGCGCGAGTTGTTGCCGCGATGTGCCGAAATCGCCGATCGTTTCCAGCCCCGCATCGGCGAATGCCAGGACCGCCGCGCGGTCGCGCTCGCGCAGGCGCCCAATAAAAACCTTCGCTGCCCAGACTGCCAGGCCGAGCTGGTTATCGAGCGCCATGCTGCCGCTGACGTCGACGAGATACGCAAGGTCCACAGGAGTATCGGCTCCCGGCGAGAAGACGTCGATGCGCTGCGGTTGGTTTTCCTCGAAGACAGCGAAGTCATCCTGCTTCAGGTTGGCGACACAGCGACCGCGGCGGTCAATCGCGGTTACGGTCAGCTCGACAAGGCGGACATCGACGCTGAGCGAATACGCGCTGGGATCGTCCTGGGCTGCGGCTCGACCCGACAGCGACCAGATGCCGAATAGCAGGATCGCCGGAACCAGAGCACTGCGCCGCACGCGGCCCCCGTCACGAAAAGGATTCGGAAAGCCACACTCCGCGCTGCTTGAAGGCGGCCACGATCGCGGCTGCGGGAACGTCGGACTCGAGCTTTTGGGCGCCCGCAGCGACTTCGCCGCGCGCGATCATTTCGGCCACGATGGCCGCATGAAACCCCGTCGTCCGCTCCATTGCAGACAACCCCGTCACCTCGTCGTGCCGATCAATGAGCTCGATCTCGACTTCCGGGGCCGCGGTGCTGCCGCAGCGCACCTTCAGGATCACGATGTCATCGACGCGGCCGTGGTCCAGATGCGGCTCGGCGATGGCCGCAAAAACCTGCCGCGGGACAGCGCGCCCGACTCCGGGAAGCTCTCGCTCGACCAGGTCGAACAGGCCGAGGTAGTCGAGCGCCCGAATGATTGCGACGTGGCCCGGGTAGCGAAGCGTCTTGTAGCTGTAGGAGTCGAGCCGCCCGGCGAAGGTCATCGGCGCGGTCGACGTCCCTCCCGAGGTCACAAAGGCTTCGAGCTCCCCGATCCCTGTGGAAACGAGCTCGACTTCGCTCAGCGCCGGGATCTTGCAAACCTCGCCACCCCTGAGCACCACCGCGTCGCCGGTGTACTCGTTGATGAGGCCCTTGAGGCTGAAGGACAAGCTGTACCCGAGAGGTCCACGGGGTTGGCGCGGCAGCCCCCCACAGTAGACGCGGATCCAGGATGCGCGCTGGCCCGCGCTCTGCTCGAATATGTGCAGCGCGTACGCCGCCAGGCTCTGTGCAAAGCCGGGGGCGAGGCCGCAATCGGGGACGATGCTGACCCCGGCCGCGCGCGCCTCGGAGTCCATTGCAAGCTCCGCGAGCACGACATCGGTGTTACCCCCTAAGTCACAAAAGCTTGTCTTCGCGGCGACCGCCACCCGCGCCAGGTGGGCGTTGAGATCGTACGGGACGGCCGAAACGGCGACGTCGACGGGTTCCAGCAGCGCTCTCACGGATTCGGCCGCCAGCGCATCCACGACGCTCCCGGAGACGTCGGCGCCGCTTTCGGTATCTGCGGTCCGCAGCTCTGCGAGCCTCGCGAGGCCCGCTTCCACTGCCGCCTCGCTGGCATCCGCAAGCACTACGGCAGCGGTGTCCGGCTGGCACATGAGGTCATAAGCGACCGCCAATCCTTGCCTTCCAGCGCCGAGAACGGCATAGCGAAATCCGGGCGATGTGCTCATGCGCGGCCCCTTTCAATGCGTCCATCGGTTCTCCGTAAGATCCGATTACCACCGCCTGGGCGGCGCCCGCAAGAGTGGCGGCCCTGGATCTCAGCGCGTACACTAACGCGCGAATCGACCGCATGGGGTGAAGCCCAGGCATCAGATCTTGCCTGCACGCAAAGGAACAACAGCATGACTGAGTCGGAAACAATACTTCGCCAGCTCTCAGACGCGATCGGTGTCCCTGGATTCGAGGACGAGGTGCGATCCGTCATTCGCGGGCTCATCGCGCCGGTCGCCGACGAGGTCCGCACCGATGTCCTCGGCAACCTCATCGCAACGCGGCGCGGCCGGGCGGGATTCAAGCTGATGCTCGACGCGCACATGGATGAAGTCGGTCTGATGGTCAGCGCGATCGACAGTGGGGGATTCTTGCGGTTTGCAACTTTGGGGGGGTGGGATGTACGTGATCTTCCAGCGCATGGGGTGACAATCGTTACCCGGCAGGGCGAGAGGGTATTTGGCATCGTGGGGACGCGCCCGATTCATATTACGCCACCGGAGGACCGGACGAAGGCGATCCCACTGGACGACCTCTACATCGACATCGGCGCGCGCGACGCTGCCGAGGTGGCCGCCATGGGCGTGCGTATCGGCGACCCGGCCGTGATCCACTACCCGTTTCGCCCGCTCGGTACCCGCCAGGTAGTGGGGAAGGCTTTCGACGACCGTGCCGGTTGCGCCGTGGCCATTCGTGTGCTCGAGGCGTTGGCCGGAGTCGATCTGAACCTCGATCTGGCGTGTTGTTTTTCGGTGTCCGAAGAGGTCGGAGCGCGCGGAGCGCCGGCGGCGGCATACGACATTCAGCCCGATCTGGCGCTGGCGCTGGAGGGAACCATGGCCGCGGATACGCCGGGAGTCCCCGAAGCTCGCCAGCCGGCACAGCTCGGGAAGGGGCCCGTGATCACGATCGCCGACAGCTCTGTGGTGGTGCCGAGGAGGGTGGTTGAGGCGCTCGAGCGGGCGGCCGAGGAGGAGGGGGTAACCTACCAGTACAAGCGGCCGATCTACGGAGGGACGAACGCGGGTCCCATTCAGCGCACGCGAACCGGCGTGCCGGTGGGAGTCGTGTCGGTGCCGTGCCGGTACCTGCACACGCCGCTGCAGTTGCTTCGCCTGGACGATTTCGACGCGACCGTGGCCCTCGTCACGCGGTTCGTGGCGAGCTCCCGGGCGCAGCTCGGCTAGCTTGGGCCGGAACCGATGGGCAAACCCGACACGGCGGTCATTGCGGCGACCGCCGGAGGCAGCGCCGGTCGGCCGCCTCGCGCGCGGCTGTGGCCAGCGTGTGTGGGTGAGGCAACGGGCCGGCGCCTGCGGCGGTTGCTCCTCGGAGCTTTGGTAATTCGGGTTCTGCTGCTTCCGCTTTTCACGCACCTCGACCTGCTCACCGAATACTGGGTTGCCCACATTCGTGCGTTTGACGGTCGCTTTCCGTTCGAGGTCATGGGGGGAATTTTCCCGTTTTCCTTGACCCACTACTGGCACGTCGCGAGCCTGTGGCTCGTCTCGCCGCTGCTCCCCGATCCGCACGAGCTTTTTCGGCACCCGTGGGGCGAAGCGGACAGCCCCGGCATGACGACCCTTGAGGACTGGCGCTTTTTTCTCGGCCATCCCGCGGCAATGCGAGCGGTGGCGCTGTTCAAGCTGCCGTACATCGGCCTCGACCTGCTCGGGGCGGCGCTCCTCACCCGCCTGGCGGATACGGAAGAGGACGCATACGCACTGGCGCGTTTTTGGCTGCTGAATCCGGTTTGCGTGTTCGTGCTGTACGTGTTCAGTCGCTACGAGGTGGTCTCGGTGCTGGCGGTGCTCGCCGCGCTGCTTGCGATCAAGCGTGGAAGGCAGCTCTCAGGGATGGTGTGGCTTGGCCTCGGTGCCATTCTCAAGATGTACCCGTTTCTGTTGGCGCCGTGCGCAGTGCTAGGACTGCAGAGCCGGCTGAGAGGCAGGGTACGACTGGGGCTGGCGCTGCTCGTTCCTGGCATTCTGCTGCTGGCCTCAGCGACCGTGACGGGCAATCGATCGGAGCTCGGCTCGTTCTCGAAGTTCCGGCACAACGACTACCTGTTTGAGCTGCGTCTCCCGACCGCCGATCCGCCCTCCGCTGCGGCTTCAGTTGGCGTCGCCGGCACTCAGGGTGCGGTAGGGACCATTGGCGTGCCGCATATCCCCGCGGATGTTCTGCTGTTTCCACTCGCGCTCTTTCTCGTCTGGCTGCGCCTCGCCGGGAGGACGCTCGGACGCCAGGCCCAACCGGAGGCCGATTTCGAGCTGTTCCTCGGCTACGGATTGGCGGTATTCCTGCTGCTGTTCGCGACTTGCTTCTTTCATCCACATTATGCCATGTGGGCGGTGCCGTTTTGGGCGGTCATGCGCCTCCACCACCGGCGGCTGCGCGTGCTGTGGGCCATGCACCTTCCACTGCTGGTAGTACATTCGTTTCACTGGGGAGCGCCGCTGTGGTCGCAACTTGCGGCGGTAATCGACCCGATCTCGTTCTGGTCGAGCAGAGCGCCTGTCGACGTGCTGGGCGATGGTGCCGCGGCGTTCATCTTGTCGGTCAATCGTGCGTTGCTCAGTGGAATCTGCGTGTTTGCCGCCTGGTGTGCCTTGCGGATCGCCGAAGGCGACGGGAAAGCACAGAGGGGCGAGCTCGCTGGTGCGGGCTGAGGCCGGCGCCCCGGGCGCCTGGCCGTGCCGCGTCTGCTCAGGAAGCCGCCTGAGCCCGCACCATGATCGCCTGGCCGCGCAGGCCGGTCGTACTACCGCACAGCTTGCCGCTTCCGAAGAGCCGCAGGTCGGCGGTGGCGAAGTCGCTGCCGCCGAAGCTCATGACGTCGACGTCACCGAACTCCTCGTAGTAGGTGCCGGCGGCGTCGTAGAGCTCGACCCAGGCCACGGAGCGGAAAGAAAAACCATCGTCTGATACGAGATGGATGAGGTTGCGAGCGAGATAGGACGTGTACATGTGATATTGGGCGCCGATGCGCGCGATCGCTGGGTCGTGGCCGTCGGGGAGAAGCGGTTGCTGATCGAGAGCCCATGACAGGCCTCCGTCCGTGCTGAGTGCGCCGAGAATGTCGGCGGGGCCGCCATCCGTGATCAGACTTGCCGAAAACCACATCCGGAAGCGACCATCGTCTAGCTGAATGGCGCGACCGTGCGCCGCGTGAAGGAGCCCGGTCTCGGCTCCAACGTCAATCCGGATCCCCTCCTTGGCAAAATCGAGTCCGTTCGCCGACCACGCGCTCATGATGCGGAACGAGCTATCCTGGGCCGCCGGCTTGGCCTGATAGTACAGGCGGTAGCCTTGCGTCTGGCCCGAGGCCGCGGCAACGACCCATGGATGTGATGCCAGCGCATCGAGGCTATCTGACGCACCATTGGCGACGCGCAAGCCGGGGTCATCGGTAAACGACCAGCCGTCACTGGATGTCGCGCTCGCAATACCGCCCGCTGCGGGCGCGTTCCAGAAGATCCGTACGTCGCCGGAGAGGAGCCGGACGACACTGGGCGCGCCAGCGTCCTCCGGCCCAACCACGCGATTTTGACGCCAAGTTTCAACCTGAGTGATTGCCGGGAGCTTGGCGCGTTCCTCAAGAGCCAGGTCGAGACACGGGTTGGCTCGACCAGAATCGCTCTCACCGGCGCAACCGAGGGAGAGGACAAGCAGCAGCCCGATGCGAAGTCGGTAGCAGCTCACGACGGGGCAGGCCATGGCGCAATCTCCCGCGGTCAGGCGGCGGCACCCGGTTCCGGGCTCCGCCAGCGGCGCCCGGCAAGCCAAAGGACGGCGCACGTCGCGGCGAGAATGAGCATCGCCGTGCCGTTTCCGACGGGGACAGGAGGCGTCGCGTCGGCGTCGAAGACCCACACTCCCCGCCCGTGCGTCGCCGCGACGAGCTTGCCGCTGCTGCCGCTGTAGGCGAGCTCCATCACCACGACGTTCGGCAAGCCCGGAGAATAGTCCGCCCAAGTTGCGCCCAGGTCCTCCGAGACAAATACCCCGACGTCGGTGCCGACAAAGAGCCGCATGCCGGCGCGCGCTTCGGCTTCGGCGGTGGTGGTTGCCGGCACGAGCACGATCGAATTCACCGGCCCGTTGGGCAGGTTACCCGAGGCATTGAACCAGTCTTGCCCCGCGTTTGTCGTCCGATACACGTGGCCGGTGCCGAAACCCGAGAAGGTGACAAAGGCGTGGTTGGCGTCTGCGGTGTCCACGGCCAGGTCGGTGACGGACCGATCGGGAAGGCCCGACGAGGCGACCATGGTCTGTCCACCATCCGTGGACACGACGACCGCTCCGTAGTCCGTACCGCCGTACAGTGTCCGCGGCGTCGACCCGGCCACGGCAAGTGCGGATGCCGTGTCGTACTCCTGTACCGGCCACGGATCGCCGAGGTAGGTCCAGTCTGAACCGTTGTTACTCCCGAGCAGGAAGCGCGTCGTGGCGCCGATGACGAGGCTCGGGTCGGCGGGGTCGAGGACGAACGGGGCGATGAATCCCGCGTCGGCGGGGTCAGGGCCGATAGACGTCCAGGTGCCACCGTGGTCGGTGGAACGTTGGAGGCTGAGGTATTGGGTGGAGATGTACTGGATGCTCGGATTTGCGGGATTGATGGCGGAAAAGGCGCCATCGCCCGTGGCGATCGCCTGCCACACGGCGTTGCCCGAATACTTGTGCGGGGAGTTGTCCTGGGCGCCAGCGAGCATGTAGTCGCTGGATGTGGGGTGCAGAGCGACGTGGTAGAACTGCGTGATCGACAGGCCGCGGTCATTCAGGCTGAGCCAGGACTGGCCGTTGTCGGTGGTTCGCCACAGACCCCCGTCGTTCCCGAGGTAAAACGTGGAGGGGTCGGTCGGGTGAAACGCGATCGCGTGATGATCCACGTGAACAGGCGCATCGATCCAGCTCGGGCTGTTCGTGGTCGCAAATACGGTCTCCCAGTCGTCCCCGCCGTTGGTGGAGCGTGCCCAGCCGATGCCGCCGATGAAGACCTGATTGCTGTCGAGCGGATGCACGGCGATGTACTGATCGTACCAGCACTGCCCGCCGCAGATATCGGCGGTGCTCAGCTTCGCCCAGCTCGCTCCGGAGTCGGTGGAGCGATAGGAATCTTTCTGGTTGACGGAGCCGCCGTAGCTGAGAAAGAGTGTTGCGGGGTTGCGCTGGTCGATGGCGAGGCGGATATAGTCGAATGAGGTGAACACCGGCAGACCATTGAGGCGGGGATGATCCCAGGTCTGTCCGCCGTCAGTCGATTTCCAGAAGCCGGCGTTGGTGGCGTCGGCGCGCATCGATGCGTAAACGAACGCACCGTTGGTGGGGTCGCCGACGACGCTCCACATTTCGCCCTTCAGCGTCTGCGTCCAGGTCGCCCCAGCGTCCGTTGAGCGGTAAACGCCCTTGCCCTCGGGCGGCATGGTGCTCCCCGTCGTGCAGCAGCTCGAGCCCGTCCCGACGAGCAGCGTGCCGCTGGCGCTCGGATGGACCACGATGGAGGCTACGGCGACCTGAGAAAACTCCGTGGCGCCGAGGCGCTGCCAAGAGGATCCGCTGTCGGTCGACTTGAGCACCCCGGCGCCGTAGTAGGAGTCGGCGGAAAGCGCCATTTCACCGGTGCCGACGTACACCGTCTCCGGGTTCGACGGGTCGATGGCGATGGCACCCGTGGCGAGTGATACTTCTTGATCGGTCATGGGCAGAAACGTCTGGCCGCCGTCGCTTGTTTTCCACAAGCCGCCGTCTGCCGCGCCCACGTACAGGACGCTCGGGTTGGTCGGGTGGGCGGCGAGCGCGCGAATGCGTCCGGCGGTGCGGCCCCACGCCGGCGGCGACCAGGCGCCCGCCACGAGATCCGCGCCGAAGGGGCCGATGTTGGTCCACAGACCTTCCGCCCGCCGATGTTGCTCGGTCTCTCGGCGGATCCTCCGAGCGGTCTCGAGGGCAGCCAGGCGGGCTCCGTGCGGAATGGTGTCGAAGGGGTAGGCGCGCCGGCGATAGAAGAGCGACTGCCTCCCCCGCGGATCGTCGTCATCGCGAGCCGTGGCGGGTTCGCTCCTGGCCGGAGCCGCGGTGCCAGCCTCCGCGTGGGCCGCAAGATTCGGAACGGGTGACCGCGGCGCTGGATACGCGTCCTGCAGGCTCCCCGCACGATCCCCGGGCAGAGTCAAAAGGACAGCCCCAGCGGCGACGGCGGCCGCCGCCCAGGTGTACGGATTTCGCGACAGGGTACGACCGATCATCATGACACTCTCACTCCTCGCTGGGCGAATCGGCGGGGGCCCGCGCCACCCGCTTTCCTGCAAGCACTATAGTCGCATTGCTGCCCGGTCTCTATGGGTCGCTTCGTCCTTGCTCGACAGCATGCCCGGCATTACGATCGGGCATATGGCCGCGGTCACCGACAGACGTGAGCGGCCGACGGTGAGAATCGCTACCAGAGGAGAGACCGATGAACATTCCGTTCGAGACCAGCCAAGGCTTGCAGTGGGTGAACGTTAACCCGACGGTGCTCGAGGATATCTCCCGCAACAACGGCCGCGTCGATCCGTCGGTGTTCGGGCAGCCCGGTGGCGTGGAGCTGGTCGATCAGCCGGTGCAGCAGGTGGGGACCCCTGGGGGGCTCATCGACACCGAGGATGCGTACGAGTCGTATCAGGATCTGCCCAATCTCGATCTCTCGGCGTTGTTCGCGGGGATTCAGGAGCATCTGCTGCACGGCGACGGCAAGCCACTGGACCGGTCGAAGCGCGGGAAAGAGTCCGACGACGCGGACGGTGACGGCTTTAGCAACACTCAGGAGATGGGCGCCGGCAGTGATCCGGGTGACGCATCGGACACGCCGATGACAGACAATCCGCTCAAGCGGGTAGCGCGGCTGGCGGGGCAGGCTGGGGGGCTTACGGGCGCCGGTTCCCTCGGCCGGTAGGCGCGAGGAAGGGAATCCGCGATGACTGCTCCACGCGGGAGCGAGCTTGACCGCATCGCTCGCGAAGCGCCGTTTGTCGCCGCCCTGGGGCTGGAGCTGGACCGAGTCGACGCCGGGACATGCGAGTCTGTGCTCGAGGTGCGCCCAGATCACTTGCAGCAGGACGGATACGTGCACGCCGGCGTCCTCGCGACGATGGCGGACCATACAGCGGGGGCCGCCGCGGCATCTGTGATGGCAGAGGATCGGCGCGTGCTGACCGCTGAGTTCAAGATCATGTTGCTGCAGCCTGCCCGCGCGCAACGGCTGCGATGTGTTGCGAAGGTGCTGCGGGCGGGTCGCCGCCTCTCCTTCGTGGAGTCCGAAGTTTTCGGCACGACGGGCGAATCGGTTCGACTCGTGGCCAAGGCCTCGGTGACAATCGCCATCGTGGAACGCGCAAGTGGGTGAGCACGGCACACGCGGCGGCTACCGTCGGTGCGGCATTTACAACTCATTTACGTGCCGTTCAGGATTCGGCAACAACTCGCTCGTGCGGCGAACCTATGTTTCTGACCGAGGCCGAGGCCGAGGCCGAGGCAGGCGACCAGCGGATGGCGCTGGTGCCTGGTAACCAGGATAAAGAGGAACATGGGTACTAGCCGTCGCCGGCTCCCACACAGCGAGCGCGTCATGGGGCGCGCTGCTCGGCCAGGTCGTTGTGGGGACGTACGGCGAGCAAGGAGATCGAGAATGCGCGCCTTATCCACTGCAGATGAAGCGAGCCGCCGCCTTTGGGTGGCGATCGGCGTAATGGCGTCCGTGGCCGTCGGATGCTGGTCCTGGCTCGCGATCGCCCACGCTCGAATCGCAGATCAGGCTGTGAATGTGCGACTCGCCCTGGACAGAAGCGTGTTGCCGGCAGGCTCCGGAAATCGCGCCGTGCTCAAGGTGACGCTCGATGGAGTGGCGCCCACCGTCACGGATCAGCGGCCACCGGTGCACCTTTCGGTCGCCATAGATCGCTCCGGTTCGATGTCGGGCGACAAGCTCGCAAAGGCCAAGGAGGCTGCAATCGAGGCCGTCCGCATGCTTTCGGCGGGCGATCTCGTATCGATCATCACCTATGACAACACGGCTCAGGTGTTGATCGATAACGCGCCCGCGTCCGCACAGTTGGACATTGAAGGAGCGATTCGCGACCTGCAGACCGGAGGCGGTACCGCCCTCTTTGCGGGCGTGGCGCAAGCAGCCGGCGCGCTGCGCCAACACCTCGATGCGCAGGCGGTGCAGCGGGTAATCCTGCTTTCCGATGGACAGGCAAACGTCGGTCCGAGCAGCCCTGCGGAGCTCGCGCTGCTCGGCACTTCCCTGCGCAAGGAGGGCATGGCAGTGACGACGATCGGCCTGGGGCTGGACTACAACGAGGACTTGATGGCGGCGCTGGCGCAGGCGAGTGACGGCAACACGTATTTCGTCGAGCAGAGCCGCAACCTGGCGGGCTTTTTCGCCTCCGAGCTCGGTGACGTGCTCAAGGTCGTGGCGCAGAAGGTCGATGTGCGCGTTACCTTTCCCGACGGCGCCCGGCCGCTCGCGATCCTCGGCAGGGACGGCAGAATTAGCGGCCAGACGGTCGAGCTGGCGCTCAACCAAATCTACGGCGGACAGGCGAAGTATGCGTTGATCGAGGTCGACATCGCGGGCCGCGCGGCGGGAGAGCAGATGCAAGTCGCGGCCGCGGAGGTTTCCTACGACAATCCTGTCGCGAAACGACGGCAAACTCAGAGCGCGACGGCATCGGCGCGATTCAGCAGCGCTCCAGCCGAGGTCGCGTCATCGGCAGACAAGGAAGTCCTCCGTGAGCACGGGCTGGTACTGAGCTCGATCGCGGAGCAGCAGGCGGTGGCGCTGGCCGACGAGGGGAAGCTCAATGAGGCGGTAATGACCCTCGAGGAGTCGGCACACCAGCTCGATGAGCTTGGGCGGTCGCTGGGCGAGGAGGAGCTCAGCGCCAAGGCGAAGGGCGCGGCCGCGGACGCCAAGGCGATCAAGGAAGAAGGCCTTTCCAATCGCGACCGCAAGCGTCTGAAAACGGTAAGTCAGCAGGTGCTCAATCAGCAGAATGTAGCGAACTGATCCGCGATTTTTGGCACGCTCCGCAGCATGGCGCGAAGCGCGGGACGCGGGCGAGGGATGTCTCGCCCCGTTCCGGTGTCGCGGTTTGCCCCACGAACGGCGAAGTGTGAAGCGAAGAAGCGGACCGAGGCAGAGATGGGCAAAGAGCAAAGCGAGGCGCGCTTGACATGACCCGCCGGTTCATTGCGGTGAGTTGGTGCTTTCTCTTGCTGCCGGCCGTGGTGATCGCGATTTTCGCGTTCCGCGCGCTCCAGGGCGAGGAGCAACGGATCGCGGAAGTCGCGCGCGCGGCAACGCGTGAGCATTTGCGGGCGCTCGCGGCCACCGTCGCCGCCGGCGTGCGGCGGGCCCAGGAGGAGGTGAGCGCGGAGTTGTTGCTGGCAGCATCTCGCGGTACGCCGGAGGTACTCATGGAGCTGCAACGCCGGCAACCCTACGTGGCCACAGCTTTCTTGTGGACACCCGATAGCGGGCTCGTGTTTCCCGCGTACGCGCACGGCTGGACGGCCGAGGAGCGCAGGTTCCTGGCGAGATACGAACCGCTATTCGCGGAACGTCAGCCGTGGCATATGCCGATTGCCGATTCCGGTGAGCAGGGAGGAGGAGCTGCGCAGGGTTGGATACCGTGGTTTGCGGACAGCCGCGTGCATCTGCTCGGGTGGGTCCGGCCCGCGGCGGGAGGCGTCGTTTGTGGCGCCGAGCTGGCGCTGCTGGCGGTCATGGCGCGGGTCATCGGCGAGCTTCCGGCACAGTCGCCGCCCGGCTATACGGTTGCACTGCGGGACGAGGCGGGGAGGGTTTTTCACCAGCTCGGGCGAGCGATTGTCCCGGCAGGCGCGGTGCCGGAGGTCACGGTCTCGCTGGCGCCGACACTGCCTCAATGGGAGGTCGTGGCGTTTGCCGGCGATGTGCCGCTCGGCCATGCCGCGGCGCGCTCGTTTCGCCTCGCCGGTGGTTTACTTGTGGTCACATTTCTGGCCGCAGTGGTGCTCGGCGGCGCGCTGCTGACGTGGCAAGCGCGCCAGAGCTGGCTGGACGCGGAAAGGAAGACCACGTTTGTGTCGAACGTGTCGCACGAGCTCAAGACGCCACTGACCAACATTCGCATGTATGCGGAGCTGCTGAGCGCGGGCCGGGCGGCCGATGCGGTGAAGCGCGACCAGTATCTCAAGATCATCGTCAGTGAAAGTGAGCGTTTGACGCGGCTGGTGCACAACGTGCTGGACTTCAGTCGGCTGGAGCGGGGGAGCAGGTCATGTCGCAGCGAACCTCACGATTTGGTTCAAGTACTGCGCGGCGTGCTGGTGGGGCTTGGCGAGCAGCTTGCGGCGCGCGGAGTGCTCGTGGAGGAACGCTTGCCGGCCACGTGCGCGCGGGTGAACGTCGATCGCGACGCGCTGGAGCGGATCTTGTTAAACGTGATCGACAACGCAATGAAATACGGTGGCCGCGGAGGGAAAATGGAAGTATCGATTGAGGTTTCCGGCGCCGGCCGTCTCGTGACCTTGCGCGTGCGGGATTACGGCCCCGGCGTCCCCGACGGGTTGCGCGAGCGCATCTTCGAGAAATTTTTTCGGGTAGACGGCTCACTGACCGCCGAGCAGCCGGGTTCCGGTCTGGGGCTCTACATCGCGCGGAGATTGGCGCGTGAGATGGGCGGCGAGCTGTGCCTCGAGGCGCCGGGTGATGGCATGGGCGCCTGTTTCTCGCTGCGACTTGAGGTGGCAGAGGGGGGTGGGGCATGACGGCATGGCGCGCTCACATCTTGCTCGCCGAGGACGACCTGCTGATGCGACCCGGGCTAGTTGACACGCTGGAGGGTGACGGCTACCGCGTGACCGCGGTGGCCGACGGCAGGGCCGCCTTGCAGTCCTGGGTCGAAGCGACCTTCGACTTGCTCATTCTCGACGTCATGATGCCAGGGGCCAGCGGCTTCGAGGTGTGCCGCGCGGTGCGCGCCCGTGACGAAACCGTTCCCATCCTGATGTTGACGGCCAAGAGCGAGGAGCTGGACAAAGTGGTCGGGCTGCGCCTCGGGGCGGACGACTACCTGACCAAGCCATTTGGCATCCACGAGTTGTTAGCGCGGGTCGCCGCGTTGCTCCGGCGGGGGCAGCGGCGCTCGCCGGAAATGACTGCTCTGTCGCGCCCGCGGCCCGACACGTTTTGTTTTGGAGCGGTGGAGGTTCGCTGCCGGGAGCATGCTGCGGTCCGCGCCGGGAGCAGACTGAAGCTGTCGCCCAAGGAGTTGGAGCTGTTGTTGCTCTTTCATGAGTCGCCGGGTGCGGTCCTTGCCCGCGAGGACATTCTCGAGGCGCTGTGGGGAGATGACTACGACGGCGCTACGCGGACACTTGATCAGTACGTCGTGCGCCTGCGCAAGAAGGTAGAGCCCGAGCCGTCGCGGCCGCGGGTGATCGTCACCATCCACACTGTTGGCTACCGATACGATCCGCTCTGACGGGTGGTGGGGCCGCGCACCAGCGATGCCCGCCTGGATCCACCGCCAGTTCGACCGCAAGCTGTGCGGAATGCGCATCACGAAGATCCCCAACTCACCTTGCCCCGCAAGCGGGGGAGGGAGGGGAGTATGGTCGCGCCGACGGCGAATGGATGGTGGACTTTGGCCCGCAGGCCCAGTTGACAACAGTCCCGGCACCCGCATATAGTGCCATCCTGTCAGTGCCCCATTGTTGCATCTCCTGTGGACAGTACTTCACCTGCTTGTGAGGGGCTTGATCATGCCAGACAGGCGTGGGCGTAAGCTGAGTGCCGATGCGCAGCGAGGGTGCGGGCTGCAACGGCTCGGCAGCCCTGGGCGCCAGCGCGAACGGTGCCGGGGAGACCGGTTTCCCGTTGGGGGTGGTGGGCCACGACGGCCGCGTGCCAGCGCGCGCAGGGGCTCGGCGGCCAGGGGAATTGCCTCCTGGTACGGAGAGACCGCTCCGGGAGCCGCCTTGCTCCGCTTGTCGCCGCTGAGCCGGCGCTACGTATTGAAGAACCCGGACAGATGCACGTTTTCGTCTGACGATAGCGTAGTGGGACTCCCATGGGTCGCGACCGAAAGCGGCAAGGCGCTGGGCCTGACCGCTGGTTCGCGTTACTGCTGGCGAGCCGGCGCGCGCCATGCGGGGTCGCTTTTGAGCACCTGGCACGGTCTTGCCCAACCTGGGCAATGCCAGTTGTGCTCGGGGAAACCAGGAGGCGAAAGATGAACGTAGCTCGCGGTGTAACCATCTCATTGTGCCTTGCCGCCGCCATGGTGGTGCTCGCCACCGCGGCGACGCGAGCCGCGGCCGCGGATCCGGACGGCACGAAGATCTTTCAGGATCAGAAGTGCGCCAAGTGCCACAGCGTCCAGACTGCCGGCATCGCCGTGGTCGAGAGCAAGGAAGGCGAAGCCGAAGAGGCCGATGACGAGGGCGAGGGCGAAGCCGCGGCAGGGACTGAGGAGAAGAAGAATCCCCCCGATCTCTCCGCGGTCGGCACCAAGCACGATGACAAATTCCTCACCAAATACCTCAACAAGCGGGAAGCCATTGAGGGCAAGAAGCACAAGAAGCGCTTCAAAGGAAAGAAGGAAGAGCTCGACGCCCTGGTCGGCTGGCTCGTGACCCTCAAGGATGAAGCCGCGGCAAAGGCTGCCGATGCCGCGAGGAAGTAACTAGCTGCTTGCGGGTCCCGGCTCCGCCTCGGAGGACGTTGACTCTCCGGGGCGGGATCGGGCCCTACCGGCCGTGGGTTGGCAATCCTGCTCGCGGGGAGGTCCCGGCTTCATGGATCGTTGCACTGCATCCGGATGGCGCGCGCGCACCCTTGTTGCTGCCGAGCTGTGCCTCTTGCTGGCCATGCCGGGCGCCGCTCTGGGGCAGACGCAGCAGAAGAAAGCGTGCGCCGAATGCCACGAGGCGGCAACGGTCACCGTTCACGATATTCCGGACGGCGCCGACGAGCACAAAAATCTCGCCTGCGGCGAGTGCCACACGAACATCGCACCCGGCGACGAAGCCCATGAAGAGGCGATGTCAAGCCTCACCCCGGACGACATCTGTGCGCGTTGCCACAAGGAGCTGCGCGATGCGGTGACCGCGAGCCGACACGAGAGCGAAAGCTGCGACAGTTGTCATGGCGACGTTCACGGCGGCATGGTCATGGGCTCCGATGGTTGCGGCGAGTGTCATGAGAAGCCGGCGAAAGCGCTCGGCCCAAGCGTTCATGGAGAGGACCTCCTGTGCACCGATTGCCACGCGGACGTCCACGAGCTTGCGCCGCTCGATAGCTTCCAGTCCCCCGTCTCGATTCTCGGTCAGATCGGGACCTGCGGTGATTGTCACAAAGACTCCAAAAACGTTCGGGAGTTCCGCAGAAGCGTGCATGGGGAAGGCGTGCTGAAGTCCGGTCTCGCGGTCTCCGCCTCCTGCGCCACATGCCATGGCAGCCACGACGTTGCTCCTGTCGAGGACAAGCGGGCCAAGATTGCCAAGATGAACGTCCCGTCGACCTGTGGCGGCTGCCACAAGTTTGTGCTTGCCGGCTGGACGAAAGGCATCCACGGTCGCCTCTGGAAGGAGGCTGCTGCGCGCGGCGCAAACCTCAGCAAGGCAGAACCCGTCGCGGTTTCCAAGGAAGGCGAGGCGACCAGGCCGACCGAACCTCCGGTGTGCACGAGCTGCCACCCCGGTCACGAGATCGTCGACCCCAGGCTCGGCGGTAATTTGCTCGACACCTTGACGAGCTGCCGCGAATGTCATCCCCAGCAATATGACAGCTATCGGGACAGCTTCCACGGCAAGGCCGCGAAGCTCGGTCTGGGTGTCGCCGCGACCTGTGCGGACTGCCATTCCGCCCACAAAATGCTCCCGGCCAAGGAAACATCTTCTACCGTTCACCCCGACAACCTCCAGGAAACCTGTGGGAAGTGCCACGGTGAGGTTACCAAGTCGTTTGTGCAGTTCGAGCCTCACTTCGACCCCACCAGTCCCGCCCGGCTCCCGGTCGTGCACTACATCTGGCTTTTCATGACCTCCTTGTTGATCGCCGTGTTCGCCTTTTTCAGCCTCCATACCCTTCTCTGGTTTCAGCGATCGCTCGTGGGCTTTGCGCGCGGCGAGCTCGCCCCGGCACGCAACATCGGCGAGGTCTACATCCGGCGCTTCCGCCCCTTCCACATCGGGATCCACCTGGCGATTGTGGTGACGTTTCTGCTATTGGCGGCCACGGGACTGCCGCTCAAGTTCAGCTACCTTGAGTGGGCTCAGCCGACGGCGGGCTTCTTCGGCGGCCCCACGGGGGCTCGATGGCTCCATCGCATCGCGGGTGTTCTCACGTTCGCGTACTCGGGCTGCTACCTCGTGTACCTGATCGTCCAGGTCATCGTGAAGAAGCGGTACGACATCTTGTGGGGCTGGAAATCCATGGCTCCGAGCAAGAAGGATCTCGCCGACCTGATGCAGAACATTCGGTGGTTCCTTTATGTCGGCGATCGTCCTCGACTCGACCGCTGGACGTACTGGGAGAAGTTCGATTTCTTTGCAGTGTTCTGGGGTGTCCCGATCATCGGGTTCTCGGGCCTGATGCTGTGGTTTCCCCGCGCCGTCACCAGCGTGCTGCCAGGGTGGACGCTTAACATCGCGTATATTGTGCACAGCGATGAGGCGCTACTGGCAACCGGCTTCATCTTCTTCTTTCACTTCTTCCACACTCACATGAGGCCGGAATCCTTCCCCCTGGATCCCGTCATTTTCACCGGCCGCATGCCCCTGCATCGTTTCCAGGAAGAGCGCCCTCTCGAGTACGAACGCTTGACCGCTTCCGGGGAGCTGGAGCGACTCATCGTGCCGCCTCCCATGGAGCGGACCAAGACGCTGGCCTACCTCTTTGGGTTCGCTGCCCTCGGGTTCGGCCTGCTCCTGGGAATCTTCCTGATCGTCGCCGGCCTGCAGGTCATCTGGCACTAGCGCGCACTCGCGACGGGCGCCATCGCGCGGAGAAAGGCACCATGAATAGACTGGCTGCGTTTATTCCCAAGCTCTGGTCGAATTTGATCACGCTCTTTGGCGCGGTCTTGACCACCTTCACCGGACTCGCCCTCATCATCGGCGTCGGCGTCGAGCTCGCCGGCGCCGAGCTCAATCAATACGCCTCCTCACTCCTGTATTTGATCCTCCCGACTCTCTTCGTGGTCGGGCTCCTCCTGATTCCCGTTGGCCTGTTCTACGAACGCCGTTTTGCCGGAAAACACACGGACGATCCCGTGCGAGGCGCCTTCCAGGCTGCCTTCGAGCTGATCTACACGTATCCGCGCGCGCGCAACCTGGTGATTTTCGTGGCGGCCCTGACCGTGGCAAACGTGGCGATCCTCACCGTTGCGGGGTATCGCGGGCTGCACTTCGTCGATTCGCCGCAGTTCTGCGGAACCGTCTGCCACAGCGTCATGCAGCCGGAATTTCAGGCCTATCAGCGATCTCCCCACTCGCGTGTCCCTTGCGTGGATTGCCACATCGGCGCGGGCGCAACCTGGGCGGCAAAGGCGAAAGTCGATGGGTTGAAGCAGGTTTGGGCCGTGCTTACCAATACGTACGATCGGCCCATACCGGCGCCGGTGCACTCCTTGCGACCGGCACGGGAAACTTGCGAGCGCTGTCACTGGCCGGCCAAGTTTCACGGTGGGCGCCTGGGAATCTATACCCACTACAAAAACGACAGGGAGAACAGCGCTGAGATGACCGCACTGCTGCTTCGCGTCGGCGGTGTCGACCCGAAAACGGGGGAGTTCCGAGGCATTCACTGGCACGTCAGCCCCAACGTCGAAGTCCGTTATCAGGCGCTTGACGGCGCGCGCGAGAAAATTGGGAGAGTGACGAAGTCGGAGAACGGTGAGGTCAAGGCCGTGTATGAGCGGCCCGGCCAGGAAGGCGCGGTGAGCGAGGAGCGCGTGATGGATTGCGTCGACTGCCACAATCGGCCGACCCACATTTACGACCGCTCCGCGGGCACGGCGGTGGACAGCGCCATCGATGCCGGCCGACTGGATCGGAACCTGCCTTTCCTGAGAAAAGTGGCAGTGAAGACGCTGGAGGAGAACATCGCGATTCCGCGCGACCGGGCGGAGCCGGAGCTCAGGCGTTTGCTTGGCGAACGCTACGCGGCCGAGCATCCGCAGGATAAGCCAGGCGACGAAGTTCTGGACAAAATCGCGAAGGTATTGGCCGAGATCTATCTCCGCAATATCTTTCCGGACATGGGCGTAAGGTGGGACACGTATCCCGCGCACATCGGTCATCGGGGCAGCGAGGACGACACGCGCGGCTGCTTCCGCTGTCACGACGACAAGCACGTAACCAAGGACAAGAAGGCCTTGAGCCAGGATTGCGACCTTTGTCACTATCTCCTGCACGAAGAAGAGGCGCCCGAGGACGTTCCCGCGACGTTGCGGTCGTTGGGCGACCCGTCCATCGAACCGTGGACGGCGGAAGAAGAGGAGGAGGGAGAGGAGGCTGGAGGGGAGTAGGCGTTCTCCTGGCGAAGGAGTGACGGCGGCCGCGGCTTCGGCGACAGCAGGTGATGCAGGAAGGATTGGCAGGGATGACACGGATCATGTCTCGTCGGCGGCTGTGGCTCATGTCGGCCATCATGATCGCACAGGGATGTGTAGACACCACGAGCTCGGCCGAGACGGTCCTCGTCGACAAGGGCGTGAAGATCACACTCGGGTCGAAGGAGATCGTGTACGACTGGGAGCTGAGTCACTGCCGCCTCGAGGATTTACCCGACGTGGTGCCGCAGTTCTTCCGAAATCACCTGGGCGAGCTGATCCTTGTCGCCGCGGGGCCGCCCAAGAACTTCATTTCGGTGGGATCCTCCCCGGCGAACCTGATCCGCGACTGTACCGGCGCCATGGACTCCGAGGAAAACACGGACGTGACGGTCATGAAGCCCAATCAGTGGATCTCCAGCACCTACACCACCGACGGCGCCACGGTGCATGCGCTCATCCACGATGAGTACCACGATCCGTTTGCAGCGGCATGTAGCCCCGGGGTGTTCAGCCCGGCCAATCCCTGCTGGTACAACGCGATCTCGTCCGCTCGCTCAACCGACGGCGGACATACCTTTGTCCAGCCCGCCAGCCCGAGCCACCTCGTCGCACCCTTTCCCTTCAAGTGGGACCCCAAGCCGCTCGCTCCCGACTGGCCTCTCACCTACCCGCCTGCCTACGGTTACATGGAGCCCAGCAATATCATCCGTCATCAGTCCGACGGCTTCTACTACGCCATGTTCCGCAGGAACGACATCGACTACGGTGGCAGCAAGACGTGTATCATGCGCACGGCCGACCTCTCGGACGCGGCGAGTTGGAGAGCATGGGACGGCGCGGGCTTCGAGCTGAAGATGGTCAACCCGTACGAGGAAGAGCTTCCGGATCCGGCGTCCCAGCTCTGTGCGCCCATCGCCAAGGCCACCATCGGCGAGATGCATAGCAACCTGTCGTACAACACCTATTTCAACGAGTACATGCTGGTAGGGGCGGACGTTCTCCCCGATCAGGACGGCGAGGTCCGGTGCGGGTTCTGGTTTTCTCTCTCTCCCGACTTGATTACGTGGGAAGAGCCGCGCTTTCTTCTGGAATTCTTCGCGCCTTTTGCGCCCTGCGACGCGAATTCGGACGTCCCCGGTATCGGCTACCCGCGGATTGTCGACTTCAACGCGCCCGACCCGAATTTTGAAATCACCGGTCAGGAGGGGTGGCTGGTCTATGCGGCCGACGGGTACGGCGACGGAAATCAAGGTCCCTACAACCCAGACTTCGGGGGCGCCTTCGACACGGACGTCGTCCGGAGGCCGATTCGCTTCGAGCTCGTCGCGGTCGGGGCGCTGTCGGCGCCCTGGGCGGGCTTCCTCGTCCTGAGCCTCGGGCCCGGTCTGATTGCTTTCTCGCGATGCTCGGCGGCCCGCTCTGCGACTCTGGCGACGAGGGCCGAGCGCGGTTGGCTGTCGAGCCAGGCCGTGCCCGGTGGTGACGCGGAAGCATCAGCTCGGCACGGTCGCGGCGATCGAGCGCCCGGCGGATGGGGGTGATTCAGGCGCTCACCACCACCTGCTTCGCCTGTCCGCGCAAACAATGGTCGCTCGACATGCTGGCGCCATAGGCGCCTGCCGGCAAGAAAGCGAGAATGTCCCCCTCCCTGGCTTCCGGCAGGCGCACGTCGTACCCCCAGACATCGCCGGCTTCGTTGATGTTGCCGCCAATGGCGTACCGGTGGGTGGGTGGAGCGGTAGCGGCGCGCAGCAGCAGCGCCGTCAGCGGAATGCCATAGAGCGCAGAGTTGACGTTAACGGCCGAGCCAGCGTCCACGCCGAGCCAGTCGTGGCCCCGACGGCGCTCGACCGTGTTGACCTCGACCAGCAGGATTCCAGCGGGAGCGGCCACGAAGGTTCCGGGCTCGCAGCAGACTTCCACCCCTAGCGGTCCGAAAGCCGTGGCGATGATATCCGCCCATTCCGGCACCAGGATGGGGCGATCGGACTCGACGTACCGGCCGCCGAGCCCACCCCCGACGTTTACCGCCCGAACTTGCGGGAATGCTGCCGCGATAGCCGCCAGCCGCGCGAAGGCGGCGGCCATCAGCCCGCGGCTTTCCCCCGGCAACCCCCAGCCGAGGTGCATGTGCACCGTGTCGACGGCGAGGCCGACGCGCGCGGCTTCGGCGATCGCAGCCGCGGCCTGATCGGGATCGAACCCGAACTTGGCCTGTCCATAACTCATGCGGGGGTCGCCACCATAGCTCGCGCGCACGCCCGGATCGAAGCGCAGACCGATGCTAGTTCCCGGTGCTGCCACCCGACCATAGCGGCGCAGCGCGGAGAACGTATCGAGCGTGCAGTGCACCTGCTGCTCGGCAAGGTAGCGAAGATCCCGGTCAGAGAGCATCCCGGCGTTAAAGGAAATGGCCTCCCGAGGACACCCGCAGGCCAGCGCGAGCTGCACCTCGCGAGGGGAGCAGGTGTCCAGCCCCACGCCCGCGACTTTGAGGGCCGCCGCGAGAATATCCGGATGGCGGTTTGCCTTCATCGCGTAGAATATTCGGTGCGCCGCTGCAGCGCTGGACAGCGCGTTTCCCAACCGCTGCAACTGGCGCTGAATGGTCGCGGTGCTGTAGACGTAGAGAGGGGTACCGTGCAGCGCCGCAAGGTCAAGCAGCGAGCTTCCCTCCAGAAGCACGTCGCCATCCGTGAGTGAATAGCTCTCATGCAGCCACCACAAGCCGTTCGCCGGCACGAAGCTGCCGGGCTTCGGCACCAGTTCGTCGTTTGCGTCATTTTCGCTTGTTTTACTCATCCTGGCCAATCCAGTCCGAAACGCGGACCTTCAGGCGGAATCGCCCGTGCGCCGGTCCAAATGTCGGCGTGCCTGTTACGGTCGACCGCCCCCGCCTACCTGCGGAAAAGTGTTGCGATCCCAATCGCGTTGCAATATATGCTATATGACTACGGCAACAAGCCCCCGTCCCCCCTGGCGGATACGTTGTCCGACGAGAAAATCCTACTCGTAGCAGAATCGAACCGCAACGAGCAGGCAAGCCGACTTGCGGCGGCCCTGCGAAGCGGGACAAGTGCGTCCGTCGACTTCCGCGCCAAGTCGTCGGACCTGCTGCTGCGCATGAGCCGCGAGATCTACGACCTCCTCGTCGTCGTTGCGGAAAACGGCACCGTGGATCTGATGCCCATGGTCGGGCGGGCGCGGGAGCTCTTCCCCGACATGGGGATTTTTCTCGTGCCGGAGACCCGGGACACGCTGCGGCGGCACAGTGGCCTGGTCATGCCCGATGGCGTGTCCTGCCTGGCGCCTGTGGCCGAGACGGCGGCCGTCGTGTCCCAGATTCGCGACCACATCGATCAACGGCGTCAACGCGATGAGCGTGCCGCGGCGACGCCGGCGCCGACGGAGGCGGTGCTGCCGTTTCGGGGGATCATCGGACAGTCTCCGCCGATCCGCGAAATGTTGACACTGGTCGAGAAGGTCGCGCGTAGCCAGTCTACCATCATGATTTACGGCGAGAGCGGCACCGGAAAGGAGCTGGTCGCGCGGGCCATCCATGTGGCCTCAGATCGCAACCCTGCGTCCTTGGTCTGTGTGAACTGCGGAGCGCTCTCGGATTCGCTCCTGGAGAGCGAGCTTTTCGGCCATGAGAAAGGTGCCTACACCGACGCGCACCGGACCCGTGCAGGCCGCTTCGAGCTCGCCGACGGCGGCACGCTTTTTCTCGACGAAGTAGGCAACATGAGCGAGGCCCTGCAGGTCCGACTCCTGAGGGTCTTGCAGGAGCGGCAGTTTGAACGCGTCGGCGGCACGAAGACGATTCAGGTCGACGTGCGTTTCATCGGCGCCACGAGCGCCGATCTGGAGCGACGCGTCGCGGAGGGGACGTTTCGCAAGGATCTCTTCTACCGGTTGAACGTTATCCCGATCAGCCTGCCGCCGCTGCGAGATCGGACCGAGGACATTCCCTTGCTCGCGCAGCACTTTGTGCGGCGCTCCTGCAGCCAGAACGGATGGCGTGTCAAAGCGACGAGCCAGGGGTTGTTGCGCCAGATGATGCGCTATGAATGGCCGGGCAACGTGCGCCAGCTTGAAAACGTCATCGAACGCATGGTGACGCTTGCCGGGGAGCGCGATCATCTGCTCGCGACGGACCTGCCGCCGGACATCCAGCCCAGCGCCCAGGCGAGCCCTCCTCCGACCGTGCCGCTCCCCGACGAAGGGGTTGACTTCAAGACGTTTGTGAGTGAAATCGAACGGGAGCTGCTCTTGCGATCGCTGCAGCGTACCGGCGGCAACAAGAGCCAGGCTGCCGATCTGCTCGGGATGAAGCGAACGACCTTCATCGAGAAACTGAAGCGGTTCAACCTCTTCGGAGATTGAAGAGCGCCCGCGGGGCTCATCGGCGGGCCAAAGGCCAAATGAGGAAACGCAATGGAAGGCTTTTTCGCTCGCACCCGACCCGGTGCCACCAAGAGCGCCGGCAGCACTACCTTCGAGCTGCCCATCCTGTACTTCAGAGATGACTGTTTTGCACTTTTTTTCACGGCGGATCGCGCCCGCGTCACGCAGCAAATGCCGTCGGACCGTCTGTTTCCCGTTTGCGCCACGGCGTCGCGGGCCTTCGTCGGCATCGCCGTCTTCAATTATATCGATACCACGATCGGCTCCTACGGCGAGGTGGCGATCGTCGTGCCGGCGGTGTGGAACCGCCGCCCGCTGCCGATCTTGCCCGCGCTTCTGGAGGGACGCTACCCCGGCTTCGGAATGGTTGTGCTGCATCTGCCCGTAACCACCGCCGTGGCGCGTGACGCAGGGCGCTCCGTCTGGGGTTATCCCAAGTTCGTGGCGGACATGGAGTTTGAGATGACTCCCGAGCTTGGCAGTTGCGAGCTTACGGAAGGAGGCCAGCAGCTCATGAGCATTCGCGTGCCGCGGCGCGGCATCCTTGTCCGCGACAATCGGCCGCTGGTAACCTATTCCACGCGGGGCGGCGACCTGGTTCGTACGACCATTCGCCAGCGCTCCGTCTATCGGGTCGGGCTTGGCTTTCGCGGCGTCCAGTTCGCGCTCGGGTCGCACCCGGTCGCCAGCGAGCTCGCGGCGCTCGGGATTTCCTCTCGTCCGGTGGTGACACGCTTTTTCCTCGAGCGCAGCGCAATATTGGCGGAAGGCGAGGTCGTTGCTCGCAATGTGGCGCGACCGCTGAACGGTTTTTCCGGTGCGCAAGCTGCCGGCGTGCACACCGTTCGCTACCTTACAGGGATCTAGAGCGTGAGCGAAAGTTGGGAGGTCAGAGCGCGGCGAGAAGCGGTCGAGCGCTTTGCCGTGGAAGTTGTCGGCTGTCTCGTCGGGACCGAAGGACGTGACGGCGATCTTACGAGCGTAAAGAGCGTGATGTTCTCGGCGGATGAGCTCGGGATCGTCGCGTCCGCGAACCCGGGCAGCGCCGGGTACGAGTACGGCATCTGGGGCACAGAGACGCTGAGCGGAGACATTGGGCCGTCACTCGAGGCGCTGGCGATCGTCGCTTCGCGGTGCGCGGGTATCGCCATGGGGTTGCACGTGGCCGGGTTGGCGGCGCGGGCGTTGGTCGCGGCCCGGCGTCAAACCTGTGAGCGCGCGGCCATTGCGCTTCTGGAGCCGCCGTTTGGGCTTGGCGACTGGACCGGTCCGCCGCAGGGTCCTCTCGACGGGCTGAACGCGCGCGTATCCGCGCGGGACGGCGAGCTTCGGTTGCGCGCCACCAAGACCTTCGTGTACGCGGTGCCGGATACGGTGAACCTCCTGGTAATTTGCCGAGATGACTCCGGGGAGCACGTGGGTGTCCTCGTCGATCGCGAGGCTTCGGGCATCACGCGGGTCGCCGCAGAGGAGCGCACCGGTCTGGCCGCGTGCGAGGTCCTGTCGGTCGCGCTCGAAGACGCATTCATTGCTCCCGCTGCCCGTCTACCGGCGATCGACGCGGCGGAGCTTCTCGCCTTGTACTGGCTCGGGGTTGCGGCGATTGCGGTGGGAAACGCGGTGGGTGCGCGGCGGCGAGCCAGGGCGTATGCCTCTGAGCGGGTGCAGGCGGGAGTGCCCATTGCCAGGCACCCGGCGGTTCAGCTTCTGCTCGGTGACGCCGACCTGGCCATCGAGGCGGCGGCGGCGACGGTGGCACAGGCCGCGGCTGCTCGCGGCAAGGGTATCGACATGCTGCGGCGCGCTGCGCTCGCCCGCGCGATTGCGGCCGACAACGCGGCGCACGCCGTGACGGGGTGCCTGCAAGTGCTTGGAGGTTATGGATATATGGAAGAATACCGCCTGGAAAAGCACCTGCGCGACGCCGTTTGCCTGCGGTCTGTGGGGGGACGGCGAGATGATCTTGCCAGGTTTGTGGCGATGAGCGGTGGCGAAGAGTCGTGGAGATCACGGCAATGAGCGGATCTACTGCTCCCGGCGAGGCGAGGGCGCGCCTGGGCGCCTTGGGCAGGCTGCTCTACGATGTGCGCCCGTTGACGCTTTGGGAGCGCGATACGGAGACCCTGTCGTGGCACCTGCGGCGCTACCGCAGGCGCTGCAGGCGGTTCGCGGAATCATACCTGGCGCCGCGGGCGCTGCAGATGGACAGGCGGCCTGATCACGCCGTGTGTGTGGAGCTGTTTCTCGAGTCGGCGCGCTGGCGGTTTCAGACCGAGCTGTTGCCCTGGCCGCTCGGCAGCGGGAGCCTGAAGGCGATGGCGCATTCCTTTCTGTTTCCCGCGGCGCTCAAGGCGGAGGAGCTCTGCGCCGCCTGCGGGGGGCTCGGACTGGCACTCCTTGCGCACGATCTGGGTATCGCTCCGCTGTTCGTGTCCGGGGACCTGCGCGCGATTCTACGCTGGCAGCGCGCGATCTATGACGAAATCCGGGCGGGTGAGCCGGCAATCGCCGCCTTCGCGATCACCGAGCCTGGAGCGGGTTCCGACGCCGAGGACACGGAAGGCGCCGCCTCTGCGCGGCCGACGACGGTTGCGCGCCGCGCCGCGGGCGGTTTCCGCCTGTCCGGCCGCAAGTGTTTCATTTCCAACGGCGGTATCGCACGCTGGGTGACGCTGTTTGCCGCTGTCGATGGCGGCGGGTTTGACTCCTGGACGTGTTTTCTCCTGGACCAGACCATGACGGGCTTTCAAGTCGGGCGCGCCGAGCGCAAGCTGGGGCAGCGCGCGGCCGATGCGTCCGAGCTTGTTCTCGACGACGTGTTCGTCCCCGAAGCGCGCGTGATTGGCCATGTTGGCGGCGGCTGGGCGATCAATCGCAACGTTCTCAATTTTTCCCGGCCGATCGTCGGTGCCATCGCCGTCGGGATCGCGCGCGGCGCGTTGGAACGCGCAGTGGCTTTCTGTGAGACTACGCGGTTGGCCGCCCGACCGCTCACGGCCTATCAAGACATTCGCCTGAAGCTCGCGGAAATGACGGCGAAGGTGCAGGCGGGCCGCGCTCTGGTGTGGCAGGCGGTGCGATATCGGCTGCCCTTTCAGGCGTCCGGTTCAATTGCCAAATCGTTCTGCGGCGACATGGCGTGGGAGGTTTGCACGGAGGCCATGGCGCTGCTCGGCGAGCAGGGCTATCTGCGCCAGCACGGCGTGGAGAAGGCGGCACGCGATGCGCGGTTGACGCAAATCTACGAGGGCACCAATCAGATCAACCGCCTGGCGGTATTCGAAGGCCTCGCAGAATCCGATTTCGCGCCGCGCCCCACCCGGCGTCCCGTGTCTTGAAGGTCCGGGGAGACCGCGCTATGAAACAATTGCGAGCGCCCCTGCTGGCGGCGCACCAGCACCGCGTACCTAACGAGAATCTGCTCTGCCGATGCGGCTCTATTACGTCGACCCCGATCCCGTCGCCGTCGCCCAATGGAAACCATACCTGGCCGGGGCGGTCGTAGAGCTTCTTTGCGCCGAAAGCCAAGCCGAGGCCCTGGCGCTCATGCTGCAAATCGCCGACAGCGAGGCCACCGAAAGGAAGCGGCGCAACGGCGGCGACGGGGATGCCGGCGACGAAAACAGAACCGTCACGGCAATCATCTTGGAGTGCGAGTGGCCTGGCCGGGACCCACTGGATGTTGTCCGCGCGTTCAAGATATCGTTCCCTTTTCAACCCATCATCGTCTTCACGGCCGTGGACGACAGGCGCTTGCGGCTCGAAGGCCTGCGCGAGGGGGTAACGGGCTTTCTCGACAAGAAGTCGACGCCGGCGGAGGTCAGCTCCAGGATCGAGCACCTGCTGTCAAACCTGTCGCGGACGTTTCACCATCGCCAACGGCACGTCCGCGTCGTCCCGGCGCCGGAGGCGCCGGTGCCGGTGCGCCTCATGGATGCCAATGGCGAGCGGTTTTCCGGCCTCATCCAGGATGTCAGCCTGGGGGGATGCTCGGCGCTGTTCGATGACTTGCCGGATAGCATTGCGTCGGACGACGAGCTCCCGGTGGAGTTTGCGCTTCCGGGCATCCGCGAGCTCGTGACGGCGCGGATCAAGGTCGTCCGGTCGGGGAGGCGACTGGTGCGGGGACAGTTCCTGGACCTGTCGCCGCGGGCCAAGTCGCACTTCGAGGCGTACGTGCTCGCGCGTCTCAATAATCAGACTGGGGTATCACCCCCACCGAGAGCGGAACCGAGCCCGCGCCGGGAACCGGCGACGGGGTCGGTGACAGACGAGCCGCGCCCTGAGCCGAGTGCCCCCGAGCCGCGTCCCGAGGCGGGTCCAGAAAAGCCGCACGGAGAACCTGCCGAACTGGCTGCCGTGGCACCGGAGGCGCCGGCCTCGCTGGACCCCGATCTGGTGGCCATACTCAGGCGCGCAGAAATCATGCCGGCGGGCGAGCTTCGCCGCAAGCTCGAAGAGCTGGCCGTGCGCGGCGGGGCGCCCGTGGAGCATCAGCTCGTCTTTATTATGCAGCGCGTTTCGTCGCTCCCACTCAAGGCCGGCATCATCGAGGTGATGGGTAACCTCGGTACCGACATTTTCGTGCCCGTGCTCGAGGACCTCGCCCTGAACGAACGGCGACCCGGCCTCTTCGAGCGTATCGTCACGGCGCTCGGCCGCATCGGCGGCGCCAACGCGGAACGCGTCCTGGAACGATTGATGGTGGACGAGAGCAACGCCGTTCGCCAGCGCCTCGTCAGCCAGCAGCTCAAGTCCGTGCGAGTGACCGATCCCGTGGAGTTTTTCCTGCATCGCCTCGAGCGCCACGCGGACAATGTGCGCATCGTCCGGCAGGTGGTAGACGCCATGGGGCGCATCGGTGCGAGCGCGGCCGACCGCTTCATCGACGCACTGAACCGGAGCCCGGACGCCTCGGAACCCGGCAAGCCGCAGTCGTCGCACGTCCAGGCGCTCATCGCCAGCCTCGGTGAGATCGGCAGCAACAAGGCAATTCCCGCTGTGCTTGGGCGCTTCAACCGCAAGTTCGGCGATGATCTCAAGGACTTTCCCGCGCAGGCCGATCGCGAGGAGGCACTGCTCTTCGTTGAAGCTTTCGGCAAGGTGCTCGCAAAGTCCATGGCGGAGGCCGGGCAACCGCCGCTTTACGGATCGCTCGGCCTCGACGCCGACACGACCGCTCGCCTGACCGCCATCGCCATGAAGGCCGCGCAGCAGGAGGATCTGGAGCTCCGCTACCTGGCCATTCCGATTGCCGGCCTGCTTTCCGACTCACCGGATTTTCTTGCGGAGAAGCTCGAGGATTCCGAGTGGGGAATTCGACTCAAGGCCGTTGAAGGTCTCGGGCACATGGCGGCACGCTCCCTTGCGGCAGCTTTCCCGTATGTCGTGAAGGGGTGTGGGGACAACCACCTCGAGGTGCGCCGAGCGGCGATGGCCATCCTGAGCCTCCATCCCGCCGGGACCGAGCTCATCATCGGGCTGCTCTCCTCACCGGACTGGCGTCAGCGCGAGCAGGCTGCGCTCGAGCTCGGCCATAATAGCGTCAGCGCGGCGACGCCGGACCTCCTGAAGCTGCTGACGGATCCTCAGGACCAGGTGCGATCCGCGGCGCTGGATGCGCTGTCCCGCATTGGCGGCGCCGAGACGTGTCGCGGCATTGCGGCTCTGCTTCCTGTGACCCATGGGGAGATCCGCTCGCGGGCGCTCGAGACCCTGGTCATGATCGGCGGGAGCGAGGCGATCGTGGGGCTCGCCCCGCTGCTCGAAGGCCGGCGCGAGCCGGATCGCGAAGCGATGAGGACCGCAATCAGGATCATTGGCCCGGCAAAAGGTCTCACCGACGAGGCGCTCGCGGCCGCCGTGCGCATCCTGCGCCTGGCGCTGGACGGGGACGACGTCGTTGTTCGAGACGCGGCCAAGTGTCTGTTTTCCTTCCCCTACACCAATGAGACCGTGGCGCAGGACATCCTGTCGAGTCTGGAGAAAACGGCGCTGCACCGGCCAGAGCAGCGGCTGAGCCTGAACACCCGGGATGAAGTCCGGGCCACGCTGCAGATGTTGAAACGGCGCATTCGTGAGCTGCGCGCGAGTGGGGGCGAGGGCTAGACAGCAAGGGCGGGCGAGAATGTCGACGAGTCGCAGTGCGCTGCAAAGGACGGTGAGGTCAACTACCCCGGCCTGAAGGCCGGAGCTTGCTCCGGAGGAAGGTCGTAAGCCGCGAGGCTTGCATGTTGACCAGACCAAGTAGTTGAGATTGGCAATCGTTGAAACAGATGCGTTGGACAGAAAGCAGAAGTAACACTCCGAGGTGCTTCCTCAGCCTCGGATACTGTAAGTGTGCGTTGCAGACAAGTCGTAGGGTCGGCACGAAACGGATGTGCACAGAGGGCTGCTGTTCAACAGGGTCGAGGGGAGACCGTCGAGCAAGCCAGCTTGGCGGCGTCACAAGCCCTTTACGGGGACCTCTTCGGAGGTATTGGAGGTCACGATGGTTCTTGTGTTAGACAAGCGCAAACGGCCGCTGACGCCGTGCGCCGAAGGGCGGGCGCGCAAGCTGCTCGCGGCGGGACGTGCGCGGGTGCATCGCCTGCATCCCTTCACCATCCGCCTGGTCGATCGCGTCCTCGAGGACAGCGTGGTCGCACCGCTGCGCCTGAAGCTAGATCCGGGGGCCAGGACGACTGGTGTCGCGATCGTCCGCGAGGATGGTTCGGTGCAACATGTTCTGCATTTG
>JACPHN010000052.1 GCA_016188575.1 Candidatus Schekmanbacteria bacterium | reverse complement strand
GCTGCCAAGAAGCAGGGCGTCTTACGGACGGCCGGGGCTGGGAAGCGCTACCCTGACCAGACGGGGGCGGTTCGGAGAGCAATCTTCGAAAGGAACCGTCTGGGTTGTACTGCTCCGGATCAGGATCTATCCCAGATGAATGCTGGGCGCAACGAAAATGATAGGATAGATCCGAGCGGGTTGGAGGCCCGCCCCGAGGGACCTAACGAGTCGACCCCAAGGTCGCTGAACCTGGTCTGGTCCCGGCGAGATCAAGCTCGTTTCTTCCGCGTGAACCCAATTGTCGATTCACCAAGGAAAAATTAACCAGGTAGCACGAATGAGAGTGAAAGAGGCTGTGGGGGGCGTTGCCCCGGCTCGCCGATGGGCCGTGCAGGCTGTCTCGGCGTTGACCTTGGGGCTGCTCGTGCTCGCGGGATGCGCTGCCGCCGGAAGCAAGGCGGGACGCTCCGGCAAGCCGTCGGAGAAGTTTATTCCCATGCAGCTCCAACGGAGCTTCTTTTGTGAGTCGGTGACCCGCGAGGGCGCCGGGGAACCGCGACCTTCCGCGGACCTCAGCAGCATCGCAACGTCGGCGAAGCAGGTCGTATCTGTGGTCGAGCTCGCCAACGTGCTCGACAAGCATACGGTCCGGTTCAAATGGTATGACCCGGATGGGGAGCTCTATCTCGACTCCGACGACTCGCCCCTGATTCCTCCAGGCGAGTTTCACCGGCGGCTCGTCGTCTGGCACCCGATGCGGATCGCCGGCGAGAAGGCCTCGGCACTGCCCGGAAAGTGGAAGGTCGTCGTGACGCTGGACACCGCCATCGTGGCAACGAGGGAGCTGACTCTTACCGCGAGGAGCTCGGATTGATCGGCAGGTGCAATGATTCATCGAGCGTGGCGAAGTCGCGGCGGGCGCTGGCTCTTGCGCTTGCCATATTCGTCGCGGCCGCTTTCCAACCGGGCGGATACGCGGCCATGGGAGGCCCGGCCGCCGCCGCCGCCGAAAGCGCCGAAAGCGCCGAGGTGCTGGTGACGAGGGGCCGATCGCTGTACGCCGAGGGGCGGCTCGACGAAGCTCTGGCGGTCTTGCGAGCGGCGGCTCAGGCGGCGGAGCGGAGCGATTCGCGCCGCGACGCGCACCTGTTCATCGGTGTCTGCCTGCTCGCCCAGGGGAAAGCGTCCGAAGCCGCGGCGAGCTTCCGCGAGGCCCTGGCGGACGATCCGGCTTCGCGCCTCGACAAGGCGATGTTTCCGCCGCAGGTAGTCGAGGCCTTCGAAGCGGTGCGGCGCGAGACCGTCGCCAAGGCGGCGCCATCGGTAGTGACCCTGACCAGGGTCGAAAGCTACTTTTCGCCCGCGGAAAAGAGGCCGGCGCTCGAGATGGTCCCGTGGTACAAGAAGTGGTGGGTGTGGGCGATCGCCGGGGTCGCGGTGGCCGGCGGTGTGGCCGCGGCGAGCGGTGGCGGCGGCGGCGGGGGCACGGACACATACGACCCGCCGACCGTGAATCTCGACGTCATTACCACGCCGATCAGCGGCATCTCATACTGTGCCGGTGACATTGACGTCTCGGCCGCGATGGCCAAGGGCGAACCGCCGTACACGCTTACGTGGTATTTGACCGTGGCGACTCAGCCGCGGCAGACTCTCGCCTCCCAGTCGACCAGCGCCGTCACGGCGAGCTACACGTATGCGGGCTTGAGCGCGAGCGGACCGTGCGTCGACCACAACCTGGAGGTCGGGATCTCGGACAAACGCAACAACAACGGGAATTCCGTGAGCAGCGCGAAGCAGATCCGCGTCTGCCTCTGCTAGGTCTGCCCTTACCCCACAAATCAGGCGGGACAAAGAGAACCACGGATGCACACTGATGGACTCTGATGCCGTTAGCGGACAACCCTCTTCCACTGCAGCTTTGCGCGCCTGAAGCTCAGGATGATGCCCACCTTCAGGCCAGAGATCTTGAGGTAGTTCAGTACCTGACCAACCTCATGGTCGGTGATCCTATCGATTACTTTCGTATCGACTACAACTCGATCAAAAACGATCAGGTCAGGGACATACTCTCCCACTTTGACTCCCTTGTAAAGAACGTCAAATCTCCGCTGCTGGTGACAGGCAATACCCCTCAGACCCAGCTCCACCACGAGAGCGTTTTCGTAAGGTTTTTCCAGAAGGCCATGCCCCAGCATGTTGAGCACTTCCATAGCACCGCCGATAATCTGGCCTGTCTCTTCTTCAAAAACCAACCGTGCCTTATCGGACTCCGTCACTGCAGCAATCCGGGTTTATCCGTGTCAATCCGTGGTTCCAACCGCATACACTCCTCGCCCTTGGCCTCGCACGACTTGTGGGTAAAGGGCAGTGCTAGGTACGTGCTCACCTCCCGACCGCTCGCGGGGGGAGGAAGGGAGGGTCAGCCGCCGCGGCAGATCACGGCACGGGATAGCCGAGCGCGCGCAGCATGGGCCGCGCCGCTTCGGCCTCGGCCAGGATTGCCGCCTTGTCTTCGAGGTTCTCGGCGCCGGGGTCCAGAATCCAGGTGATCAGTTTGTCGAGTCTGTCGGGATGGTGCCGGGAAAGGAGATCGAGCGTGGCAAACAGCAGCTCCCCGTCCCGGCGGACCATGAGCTCCTCGACAAGTCGGTGAAAGAGGATCCGGTCCCACCACTTGTCGGCCGGAGCGTTGGCGCTGGCGTCGTATGACGCCGCGAGGACCTTCCACAGCATCTCGGCGTCCTTGCTTCCCGGTTTGAGCCGCCGCAACATTGGCTCGATAGCCGCGATGTCATCGTCCACGCACCTGGAGATGTAATCCTCGGTGTCGCGCGCCCGCGACATGATGACGTTGCGGAGCCGCCCAAGCGCCGCGCGTTCGGCGACCTCTTTCATGGTGACGCGGCCCGCGTGAGGCAGCCTGGCCGCGGTTGTGGGGGCGACGCCGGGGCGCCCGTAGGAGAGCGTCTTCTTGAGCCCGGCACTCGCGTCGGGAAGCCAGTCTTCGAAGTCGTCGTTTCGGTCGGTCATTAGCGAACCTCCTGTGCCCGCACTGACGCTTTATGTCCCAGGCGCCGCGCGAGATCCGGATGGTCCTCGGCGAGCACCTCGAGCAGCTCGCGGGCGTACTTGGGCGGCCACTGCAGGAGCGCGGACGCAGCCGTGTCGCGCCCCTGGGCGAGGGCGATCGCGAGGATCTCGACGGCGTGCCGCGAGCGCTCGCGGGCGATCTCGGCGTCGAGCTCGGCCGCGACGGCGCGCTCGGCGGCTGCGACGGCGCGCTCGCGCTCGGTTTCGGCGCAAGGCGCGACCGCGAAGGCGGGGTTCCGCACCGCCTCCTCTTTCGTCGGAATCGGTCCGCCGCTCCTGTCGAAAAACCGAAGCCACACGCCACTGTGGGTCTGCAAGACTCCCTTCCAGGGGGAGAGCCACACCTCGAGCTCCGCGCTCCACATCCGGCCATTCTCGTCCGCTGCCATTGGTGCGTAGCGTCCGGAGGTCAGCCTCCAGCCTCGCAACCGCTGCCCGTCCCCGTCGTAACAGTAATACTCCGGCGCGCGAAACACCTCCGCACAAATCGCCTTCCTGGCTTGCAGATCCTCGTGCCCTGTCCTCGGCGACAGGAGCTCGATTACGATGTTCGGATACCGCCCGCCTTCTTCCCACGCCACCCACGCCTGCCGCTCCCGGGTGCCGTCCACGCCAAGCACCGCGAACCAATCGGGGCCGCGGTAGGCGGTTTCGGACCCGTTCATTACCTCGCGGGCCTGCTCGAAGCTGTAGTAGATAACCATGTCGCCGCCGGCAGAGATGTCGTTCCGGCCCCAAAAGCGCTGATGAGTCAGCTCGATCAGCAGGAGCACCTGGTGGCGATGCCACTCGGGATCCATGGGAAAGCCGTCCGCCCAGGGCATGCCGGGCGCGGGGATGTCGATGGCCGGTGCCGGGCTCATGGGTAAAACCTCCGGGTGGTGCGGGTGTCGAACCGTATTGTAAGCCGGAGCGTTGGAGCGGTGCCAGTTTGGAGTTGCGAGCTTGCGGTTTCGGTACCTGTTCACCTCCCCGTCGCGTGCGGGGCCACTCGTTCCGCAACGATGCCTCATCCATTCGTCAGCCGGCCTGAAACCCCGCCCTTCAACGCGTGCTGCACATTGTCGCGCCCGCACGGGCATTGCGGCGCGATGAATCGCGCCCCAGCTCACCGAAACCTGCAGCGGGAAGAAGTGTAGAGGACGGAACCCTCCCGGCGCAGGCGCGGGCTTTCCTTGCGGAGAAGCTCATCGAGAGCCTCGATGCAGAGCCGGGCCAGGCGCTTTCTTCTGCCTGGCGGGACGAGATTCGCAAGCGTTGCCGGGAGGTTGATCAAGGATTGGTCGAGCTGCGTACCGCCGAAGCTGTTTTCGCTGAGGCCTACGCGGCGCTTTCATGAAGCCGATTCGGTTCCACCCGGACGCGGAAAAAGAGTATCTCCCGACATTACTGATCAAGCGCGACCGGCGTGCTCGATGTGGGTCATGGATGCGCGATCGGGCAGCGCCGCAGCCTGCTCGCGGCGGTCGAAGATGACGAACGTGCCTTCGGTCATGCCCAGTCGTTCGAGGTGGCCCGCGAGCCGCTCGAGCTCCTGGGGGAGGGGAGCGGGCCGGCCGGTGCGCCAGACTTTGATCTTGATCGCCTCCCGCTGCACTCCGCCCGGGTGGAAGTCATCTGATCTCCCGCCAGTGTTTCGCGGGCACGAGCCGTGCCAGGTGGCGCACGTTGGTCGTCGCGATGACCACTTCATCGCCAGGTGCATGCTGGATGGCGGCCTGAGCCGCCAGGATCACATCCGCGTCGAGTGCGGCATCGACGGCGGTCGGCTGGCCATGCCGGCGGGCTACTGCCCAGAAGGCTGCCGCTTGAAGCATCACCTCGGTCGTGATCGGCAGGTAGCGAAGAGACATTTTCAACGTGTCGAGGCGTTCGATGCTCTTCGGCTTGTCCGCCCGCAATAGCTCGCGCCGTACCTCGTAATCGGCAACCTCCGGCACCGCGACGACGGTGGCGGTGCGAACGAGGCGCCGGAGCCACGCACCAATCTCCGGGTTCCCCCGAGGATGCGCCACCATGCCGAGAGGCCCGGCGTCGAGCAAGACGACCCTACTCATTGAAGAGGATCCTCATTCCGAGTCGGCTACGTTCGCAATCCAGCGCCGTGGCAATTTCCGGCCATGTCGTCTCGTCGTAGCCGGACTCGTCGGCCATCCACTCATCGAGCGCCGCCACCAGCCACTCGGCCCGCTCGTGCTCCAGGATTGCGGTCAACCGAGCCTGGTCATCAGGAGTGAGCTGGCGCGCCTGCTCGAGGACTGTATCGAGAGTGATGGTCGTCATCCGATCTCTCCATTCGCCTTCGTCCCGCTTGCCGTGGGTGCACCGCCCGAACGGGCCGACCCAGGCCTTCTGCTGAAAAACGTCTTGGAGTCTATGAGGTACCGCCCACCGAGCTACGCAGGAGCGTACTCGGCTGATGCGGCGTTTGAGGCGCTCCATTACGTGAAGCCTAGAGCGGCCTGGAACAATCATGCAACACCCCTGGTACATCATGGTGCTTGGCGGTCTCACTGTACCAGGCTTCGGAGTCCGGAGTGAGCGGCCAGCGTTCGGCCACCAACCTGGCAATGTACGGTCACGCCCACGACGGGCCTGACGACAACCGAACAGGGAGGCGTGGCGACCTTCACCCTCATCCTGACCGCGCAGCCCACGGCTCGGGTGACGATTGGCCTCTCCTCGAGCGACTCGACGGAAGGCACGGTGTCGCCGGCCAGCGTGATCGACTCCACTTTCACATTGAAGAGAGAGGCGGTGCCCGCAGCGGCGCGATTCGTCGCGCCGGCTTCCGCGGGCGCCATGACCGGCGCCCTTCCGTAGTCTCGGACGTCTCTGCGGCCGATGAGCGCCACCGATTGCGGAAAACGCGCCGGCCATTCGCGGAAGCCAGCCCGCAACTGGCGGAGCACGGAGCACTGTGCCCGATCGATGAGCTGGCGCACTTCCGGGATGCGCCGTTCCGCGGGCAGCATGTAGCAGATGTCCGGCCGGCAAGGACCCGCAGTGCTTGAGAACCTCCTCATTTGCGTCCGTCTCCGGCATGATGGGCATGCGATGCGGGTCGTCGTTCGGGCACCTTGTCTGTGCGGCCGTCGCCATGCCACCGAGGGCAGTGGAGAGGATGGTCTGGATCTTGATGGCAGGTGCCTGTCGGCCTGTCCGGACACGCGAGCACGATCGTGACCACTGCCCCTCGGCGCGTCGGATGAGGCACCTGCACGGTTTGCAGATGCCCCCTGGCGCGAGGCAGGAGACACCGGTAACGATGACCGATGCTGCTCGGCGCGCTTCCAGAGGTGCCTGCAGCTCTTGACGGTGGCCGCCACCATGTCCGGAAGGGTGCCTGCAACCCTTGCAGGTGCCCATTGTCGGCCGCCGAGGGGCACGTGCAACTGTTACCTGTGCCCCTCAGCTCAGGGGAACAGGGAGCTGCCACGTGGCGGCTCACTCCATCTGAGCCCCGTACCACCCGGGCGCGATGAATCGCGCCCCTCGAAACCCGGCAGCGGTCGGCGGTATGCTCGCCGCCTATGCTGCACCAGTAAGACAGCGTCTGGAAAGACCTTCTCGATCGGTATCTGGAACCGTTCCTCGCCTTTTTCTTCCTCGCGGTCCACGCTGACGTGGACTGGAGCCGCGCGCCAGACACCCTCGACAAGGAATTCCAGCGCATCGTCCGCGATTCTGCGGTCGGCGTTCGACTCGCCGACAAGCTGGTGAAGGTCTGGCTGCGCGACGGCCAGGAGACCTGGTTGCTCGTCCACATCGAGGTCGAGCGCCGGCCGGGGCCGGAGTTTCCCGAGCGCATCTACGTCTACGGGTATCGCATCTTCGATCGC
>JACPHN010000058.1 GCA_016188575.1 Candidatus Schekmanbacteria bacterium | reverse complement strand
GGGTAGCTTCAACGTTCAAACAGACGCGGGTACGGTTCAAGGCATTTCGCACAAACACTGTCGTCTGCTCCAGCGAGCGGATGGCTACACCTACAGCCAGAGAAAGAGGCGCTTCCTCCACCGGCTGAACCCGGTGGTTTCGGCGCCGGAGATCGGATGAACGAGAAATCGACTGCCCCTTCCGGTGCGGAAGCGGAGGTGTGGCAGACCGTGCAAGCGCTCAATGAGGCGTGGACAGGCGGCCGGGTGGACGAGCTCGCGCGCTACTTCCACCCAGAGATGATGGCCGTAACGCCGGCGGACCGCGAACGGCTCGATGGCCAGGCGGCGTGCGTCGCTTCGTGGCGGCGTTTTGTCCAGGCCGCGGAAATCGTCCGCTGGGAAGCACGAGATCCGCGCGTGCGGCTCTTTGGTGACACCGCCGCCGTGGTCGGTTATACCTACGAGCTGGCGTGTGACGTGGGCGGCGAGCACAGAGTATTGCGGGGTCGCGATCTGATGTTTCTGGTCCAGGAGGCCGGCCGGTGGTGGCTTGCCGGCGACCAGTTCTCGCCTTTCCCCGGATAGCGCGCCATGTTGCTCGTCGTGGAGGCCCACTCGGCTCCCTACCTCGCGGAAGCGCGGGCGCTCTTTCGCGAATACGCGGCCTCGCTGGGAATCGATCTCGGTTTTCAGGACTTTCCGGAGGAGCTCGCCGCCCTTCCCGGCGGCTATGCGCCCCCGGAGGGACAGCTCCTCGTCGCGCTCTGGGGTCAACGTGTCGCGGGCTGCGTGGCGCTTCGCAAGCTCGCGGACGACATCTGCGAGATGAAGAGACTGTACGTCCGTCCCCCATTTCGCGGCCTGAAGGTGGGCAAGACGTTGGCCGAAGCCGTGATTGCGCGGGCTCGCGGCATGGGCTACGCCCGCATGAGGCTGGATACGCTGCCGGCGATGGAGAAGGCGAAAGCGCTCTACGCGGCGCTCGGCTTTCGCGAAATCACCCCGTATCGGTTCAACCCGGTCGCGGGCACGGCGTTCCTGGAGCTCGATCTCGGGACGGCGCCGCGGTCGTGAGGGCAGCCGGCCGCGGCGAACGCGACGGGCCGGCGCCGAGCATCAAAACAGCGCCTTCTTCGCGATCATCAGCCAGGCGGCGAGGCTGAAGGGGATCATGATGAGCGTGCCCCAGACCGCCCATTGGGTCAGCGCCCGCTTGAGCCCGGCCTCGTCCTGCGCTTCCGCGGCGCGCACGAGCCGCTCCTGCCACGGCAGCACGGTCGCGAGCGTCAGTATCGCCGCGAGAACCAGCAGGCCGAGCGACTCCGCGAGCCACGGTTGAGCGCGCGCACCGCCGTACATGGGCGCAAGGCAAATGCCGTTCCAGACCGTGAGCTGCACGCCGGGAGCGGTCAACCAGATGTCCGCCTGCGCCAGCGTGCGCGTCGCAAACACCATCAGCTTGCGGTCGCCGCCGAAATAGGCGAATGCCAGCCACACCGGCCCGGCGATGAGATTCCCCATGAACATCACCACGCCTGACAGGTGCAGGAGCTTGCGCACCGGATAGGAGAGCAGCAGGCCAGTCGGCCAGCCGTACCAGGCCAGCGCCATGGCAGCACAGGCGAGCACATTCGATGCAACCGAAACCTTTGCCGATGTCGAGACCACAGACAACCTCCCAGATCTGGCGCGAGCACGATCGACAGGAACAGCCACTCGCCGCGTTCTATAGCGCGGGGACTCGGTCGGTCACAGCCTGGCCTGGGGGCCCTGGATCCACCGCATGTTCGGCGTATACGCGACGGCGCCCCCTTGGTCCCTCCCCCCCGCGTGCCGGGGAAGGTTTGGTGGGAGGTGTTCGTGATGCGCTTTCCGCGCAGCATGCAATCGCACTTGCGGTGGCTCCGCGGGGTGTTGCGCGGTTGCGCGTTCTGGCTGTCCGTGATAACAGGAGCGCACGCACCCGGGTTGAAAGCGACCCGCGCTTGCCGAGCGAGTGGTCGAGCGGGGCGTCGCGCCAACGAACGGTGGAAGCTACTTTCGAAAAGGTTGAGGAGGCAGCGTGCTGTACGATTCGATCACCCCTTCGCCACGCTGTCGTCGTGAGAGGATTGTTGCCTGGATTGCCGCCGTGGCCCTCTCAATGCTCGCGCCGATAGCGTTTGCCCAAGCTCCCGAGGTGATCATGGCGCCGTCGGCACCGGCACAGGCGGCGCCGGCCATCGCCGAGAGCGGCGGCGAGCTCGCTCTGGACTTGCGCACCGCCTACGCCCTCGCACTGTCCCGCAACCTCGACCTGGAGCTCCTCCGCTACGATCTCGCTGACACGGAAGAGGAAGTCCGCGGGGCCGGGGGTATCTTCGATCCCGCGTTGCTCGCGTCCACGGCTGCGAGGCGCGCGCAGACTGCCGTGCCGAAACAGTTGCCGTCGTCGCTCGGCTACCGAACCGACGGCGCCTCCGCGTCTGTGAGCCTCGAACAGCTCCTGTCTTCGGGCGCCTCCGTGTCGCTCGGCACCAGCCTCGCCCGCACCGACACTGACCTGACGGGTGTGACGACGAACCCCCGCTGGGATTCCGATCTTACCCTGGCGGTGCGCCAGCCGTTGCTCGACGGCTTCGGACCGCGCGTGACCACCGCCTCGATCGTGCTGGCGAGCCAGGCCCGCGAGCGCGCGACGTGGGGCTTCCGCAGGTCGGCCATGCTCGTCGTGCAGGGCGTGGACAACGCCTTCTGGGACCTGGTGGGGACGCGGCAGGTAATCACGGTGAAGGAGTCCTCGCTGGCCCTGGCTGGAAAGCTGCTGGCGGATACCGAAGAGCGCGTCAAGCTGGACGAGCTGCCGGCGGTAGAGCTGGCGCAGGCGAAGGCGACCGTGGCCGCCCGCGAGCAGGATCTGATCACCGCCCGAAATGCCGCAGGAGATCAGGAAGACGTGCTGCGCCAGATCATCGGCGTGGTCGCGGATGCCGAGTGGGCGGTTCCGGTGCGCACGACGGAACCTCTGGAAGCATCTGCACTGACTCCCGAGCTCCCCGAGGCGATCGCCACGGCGCTTGAAAGTCGGCCGGAAATGCAGCAGCAGAAGCTCGCCATTACCTCGGCCGAGCTCGCCTACGAGGTGGCGGAAAACGCTCTCCGCCCGAGCCTCGATGCGTCGGCGAGCCTGGGGTTTGTCGGAGCCGCCGGCGACGTCGCGCTTGCCGATGCCGAGACGGGAGAACAGCGCGTTTCTTCCGGCGGCGCGGACGACGCCGTTGAGCAGGTCGTCAGCGCCGACTATCCCGAGTGGAGCGTCGGGCTTTCGCTGGCGATTCCTCTGGGTAACCGCAATGCGCGCGCGGCGCTCGCCCAGCGCCGCAACGCCGTGCAGCGCCTCGGCGCCGGGCAAACCGCGCTCCGCCAAAGCATCACGCGCGAGGTCCGCAGCGCGGTCCGCGGCCTGATCGACGGCATCGCCTCCGTCAACGCCGCCGTCACCGCGACCGCACTCGCGCAGACCAACCTCGAGGCCGAGCAGGCCAAGCTCGGCGCCGGCCTTTCGACCAGCTATCAGGTGTTGAAGGTCCAGGAAGACCTCGCCACAGCCCAGCTCGCCGAGCTGCGCGCGCGCATCGCCTATCGCAAGGCGCTGACCGCCTACGCTGTTTCCACCGGCACGCTGTTAGAGGATAGACAGATACGCATCGCGCCCTGAGGAGGAGAAGGGCTGGCAACATGTAGATCGCATCGCCCCGCGGATTCCGTGCCTCATGAAAGAAGGATCTCTCAAACCGGTCATCTTCCTGGCCGACCCGAACGCGGACTCGGCGGCGCGCACCGCGCTCTCCCTGGAGCGCCGCGGGTATTCCGTGCGCGCTCACCCGAATGTGCGCTCGCTGCTCAAGGCGGCCGTCAAGCACGAACCCGACGGCATCGTCAGCGAGCTTCGGTTGCCCGACGCCTCGGCGCTCGACCTGATCCGCGAGCTGTGCCACCTGTCGGTTCCGACCCCGGTCATCATCCTCACCGCCAACGGCGATGAACGAACGGCGGTGCAGACGCTGCAAAACGGCGCCTTCACCTACCTCCCGCAGCCCGTAGACTACGATGAGCTCGGCATCGCGTTGCAGCGCGCCGTCGAAACGTGTCGCCTGCGGCGGCATGCGCGCAGCGCCGAGACCGGGCACCGCCCCGCGGAGCTCATCGGGGTCTCGCCGCGGATCCGCGCAGTCAGGGAAATGATTGATTGCGTCGCCGCCACCGCGGTCACGGTGCTGATTACCGGGGAGACCGGGACCGGCAAGGATCTCACCGCGCGCATGCTCCACTACGCGTCCGGCAGAGCAGGCGAGCCGTTTGTTCCGGTAAACTGCGCCGCGATCCCGGCGGACCTGCTCGAATCCGAGCTGTTCGGCTACGTCAAGGGCGCGTTCACCGGCGCCGACCGAAACTACGACGGCAAGCTCCTCCACGCCAACAGGGGCACGCTTTTTCTCGACGAGATCGGCGAGCTGCCGCTGGCACTGCAGCCGAAGCTCCTGCGCGTGCTCGAGGAGCGCACCGTGACACCGCTCGGCTCGAGCGCTCCCAAACCCATCGACGTTCGCATTCTCGCCGCCACCAACCGCAACGTCACCCGGGAAGTCACCGAAAGCCGTTTCCGCGCCGACCTCTACTACCGGCTCAACGTGATCTCCCTGGACCTGCCGTCACTGCGCGAACGGCCCGAGGACATTCCGCTCCTTGCCTCGCATCTCCTCGCGAAGCTGTGCAAGCGCCACGAGCGGCCCATCCCCAGAATCACTCCGGCGCTCGTGCTGTGGCTACAACAGCAGCCGTGGCCGGGCAACGTGCGCGAGCTGGAGAACACGCTCGAACGCATGATCGTGCTAAGCAGAGCCCCGTCGCTGGAGCCGCCGGCGGATGCGGCGGCCGTCAAGACGATCCTGCCGTTCTTCGATCAGAAGAAGGATGTCCTGGACCGCTTCGAGCGCCACTACCTCGTCGAGGTGCTGCAAATGTGCGACGGCCATCTGGGCAAAGCCTCCCGGGTATCCGGTATCTCCCCGCGCCAGCTCTACAACCTCATGCGCAAGCACGACGTTCAGGGCTGAGCGGCAGCGGGAGCTCCGTCGCGCCCCCACGCGAGCAGCCCCGCTGCGAAGAGACGATCCAGTTGCCGCCGCGTCGCCTCGGCCGGGGTGGCGCAGGTGTAGCACAGGAGCAGCTCGAGCTCCGAGACCCGGCGGGGCTGGCGTAGCAACTCGGCGAGTTGGCGCAGGTGCGCACCGCCGCGGGGGGTGTCGACAGAGACGCGCCGGAAGGGCGTGGCGAGCTGAAACCCCGACGGAGTGACAGTCACCTCGAGATCCTCGCGAAGTCGAACGAAATCGTCCGGGCCGAGCGCGATCGGCATCTGACTGCCGATCATGTCGCCGAGGGTGCGCTCCAGGTCGGCAGCGGTCGCGAAGGCGCCGTGGGCGAGCGTGAGGTAGCCGAGAGGATTTTCGTCGCTCGCCGGACATGGGCTGATGAGGGCGACGGTGCGCTCCGGGAGGTTGATCAGAAACCCGGACACGCACGCGATCGAGGTCGGGGTCCAGGGGGCGTCCGGCGGCGCGGGGTAGGCGAGCTCCTCGCCTCCTCCCGCAAGCGGGGCGAGGTAGGGTGGGGGGTCCTCCGCAGCGCCCCGCAACCGCGCCCGCCCCGACGCCGACCGCAGCAACGAGCTTCCCGGCATTTGCGGCACGAGCTCTACGGTAGCCAGCTCCGCGGCCGAGAAGGTGCGGTGGATGCGGTCGAGCTGGGCCAGGGTCAGGACCGAGAAGCGGTTGATGGCGCCAGTCGATGCCGTGGCCTGCAGCAGCGCGCGAGTCCGCTCCGGGTCGCGCAAGGCGAGCGCGGTAGTCGTCTGCGGGTAGCGACCGAGAATCGCGCGGAAGTCCGCGAGGAATTGCTCGTAATCCGGGTTGTCGAATGGATCCGTGGCCCAGTAGCATGCCGCGTGCCCCGCGGCGGCTCCGCAAAGCGCTCGGATTACCTCGAGAGCTTCGCGCCAGAGCTGGCGACCGGCCGTGTCGTACGGGGCGATAGCGCGCAGGGGCGGGGCGCATAGACCGCAAAACCCGCATCCCACCGAGCATCCTGACGTCAGCTCGAAGCAGGCGGGGGCGTGGAGGATGCCGGCGGCGTACGCGACGCCGAACTGACCGCGGCAGCGGTTCTGTTGGCGCTCGCGCCAGGCGCCGAAGCGCGGATCGGCTGGCGCACAGGCGTGCGCCATCTCGGCCCGGCGCCGCAGCTTGGCCTGGTGGAAGCGCCGGTATGCCGCCGTTGGCCCGCAACCGTTGGCGGACCCAGGAGGTTCGGCGCATGAGGGGTCCCATAGTGGGCGAATTTCGCGGGGGTCGACGGGCAACCCGCGCGCGCGCGCCGCGGCAATCGGGTCGCGCGCGAGCTCGGCGCGAAAACCGACGTCCGCGCTGAAGCGCTCGAGAAACCGCTTGGTCTGACAGACGGTGATGGCTTCGAGCCGCTGCGCCGGCGCCAGCACGCCGTCACTCGCCAGCGGGCAGGACCAGGTAGAGCTGGGACGCCGACTCGCGCATCACACAAATGTCCATCCCCTCCGGCAACGGACTGCCGATCTCCTGTTCGATCGCCGCGCGAGGATCGCTTTCGAGCCACCGGCGAAACTCCGGTTCGGCGAGCGCCCGCGCGACGAGCCGCGCCTCCACTGCTTCCCGCTGTGACTCGTCGTCGAATACCATGTCAGTCTCCTGTTCCTTCCGGCGCCAATTCTGGCGTCGCGTGGACCGCTTCAGGTAAGAGCCCGAGCCGTGCGAGGTTGCGCGCGCACGCTTTGAAGACCGCCGGAAATGCATTGCAATCCGGCGTCTCCCGTGACCCAGTCGCGCGGCGCGCCCGTATCTGGCAGCCGCTGCCGTGCAGCAGCACATACGGACACCGCGCGCAGGGTCCGAGCACTCGGCGCACCATGTGCGGATCATGGCGATGAGGATCGTGGTCTGGCTGGTCTCCGGCAGCGCCTCGTAGTCCTTGCTCAATCGACGACGAAATCCCAACGACGCAAGCGTGTGCTCGACAACCCACCGGCGCAGATGGACGACGAACCACACTGCGAACGCTGTACCGGATGGTGTGCGGCTACTGCACCGAACCATCGCTGGTCGCGACGCGACCCTCCAAGACTGCTCGGTGCAGAAGGCACTGGCGCGGGAGGTCACGCCGCCCCAGGTACTGACTACTTAGGGAAACAGCGGGCACGTTGCGTAAATCGGGCCCATGGTCAAGCAGCTCCCCCCAGCTTAGTCGGAAGCTCTCAATGCACTCAGGTACCCACGGTCTCTCTATACAGCTAAGCTCGAGTCCCCTAAGTCCCACGAGCCCTTCACACGGGTAAACACACCCTGTCGGTTCAACAAGCAAGCATGAGTACAACGAGCACGGCCGAACCGCGGCAAAAGAAAAGGGGACCATAAAGTCATCCGGCTGGATCTCGAAACCGAGAGACCTGAGCGCCTCGATCTCCCAAAGACCCAGCTTGGAAAGAGAATTCCACGGACCGCTAAATACCAGCTTTCGACCTTGCCAAACGGAACTGATATCAACAATTTTCTCGCGAATTCCCATCACCTCTGTCTGTGCGAGGTCGCTACCAATACCTACAGTAAGGCAATCAACTGAACAAGACGTAAGGATCGATCTGAGCACATCAGGTGCGTCAGCCAAGGATTTGGCAGCTACTCTCACAGAAATCGAAAGAGACAATTCGGACTCGCACGTAGACACAAAATCTGCGATCGGGAAATCGGACCGCAATAGCGCTTCTCCGAATAGCGTCAGGTACGCACAATGGCCATTATGCTTGCTCGCCACTTCGCGAAGATGCCAATCTGTGTACGATCTTAGCCACTGAAGCCGCTCTGAAAGAAATGTCTTACTAGGAAGTGCAACATCTACAAGAACCTTTTTGAACACCTGTGCCATAGGAACGGACAACACAGCACACACTCCAATCAAGATCCGAGCACGCGATAAAGCGCGCTGGTCATGTCACGAGAGGAGAATATCCTCCAACAAAGCTCGCACTTGTCCGCACCGCTAACAATATACCCCATTCCGCGAAGCAACTTCGCCAAGATTGCAGGACCCAGGAACGCCAGAACTCGTAAAACAACGGACTTATTCATTGATTCGCCAATACTTGCGAGGGAGCAATTCGAAGTATTTCCAAAGCTGCCGAACTCACATTCCGTAAGCGTCGAGCAACAAGGATATACAAATCCGGCCGGATCTACGTACAAAGCGAGACAATCGCTACAACATCCATGTACCGAATCCTGCCTAACCACCTCAGAGGATCGAATCTCCCTCGCTGCTCGCCCGGTCAGACTGGGGACATTCGAGGAGATGGAGTACGCCCCGGCCAAAGCGTCCTCGCATATAGAGTCGAGCATGTTGCATTCACTATGCTCACGGCAACTCAGTAGCCTGAGCGACACCATGATGTCATATTCGTGACATGCAATCATCACATTAGATATACATTCCGCGGACACATACTCCGCGTGCCAGCAATCCCAGCTAACACCCAACACAAGCAGGCCGTGAGCTGCGAGCTGTGCGCAGATCCGCCTGGCCACGTCTATTCTTTTCCCCCAGAAACCATTCGTAACTGTAGTCAGGAGCGGATAGCCATACTTCCGCGCTACGTCTAAGGTCTCAAGGACGCGTCGCACATCAAGGAATGGTTCCCCACCTACAATGTGAAAACTGCGGCGCGAAAGAAGTCCCCGTGAGATTAGGCTGGCACCACCGGCCGCAACGATTTCAACTCTTTCAATCGGGAGCCATTGTTTACCTAGTCGCGTGTGGCCCGTAGGCCCCGCATCAGCAAGACAGACTCTACAACGTGCATTACAACGTGACGTCAGGTCCACAACAACGCCATTGAAGCTCAGATCTTTATTCCAGAATAGATTCAACCTTTCCGCGCAAACACTATTCTTAGCCAGTCCAAGTACCTTCATGACGCGCCTGCGTTCACCAAGCATAGAATCATGCTGCCCTGAATCGGAAACAGGAACTGCTTCTTGTTGATGAGACGCCGCACAACTGATTGCGTGCCAACCGGGGTGATCTACTGTGAGCATAGCCAACCTTTAGTACCGAAGTTCATTGAGATACGTGCCTAGGATCTCAGAGAACTGTCGTAATAACAGCGGACCATCCGCAGAAAACGCACCAGCTCTAGTCAAGGACCGCCTCTCAGACACCAATCCCCCATGACCACGGAAGCAGGTGTTCCGCAAGCATCACCCTGACCTTTGACTGGCTATGGTCTGACTCCTCAGAACTGGCCATTATCAGTCCACATTGTACTAGCTGCTCCGCAGCCTCAAAGGTGCGTTTCACATAGTACTCAAGCGAGGTTTCCGCACCTTTGGATCGAAGGTTCCAAAGGTTCCGACCAATCGTGACAGGCGTTTTTCTCGACGAAACGGCGAAAAGAACCGCCTTCATCCAGTCATCAAGTTGTATCACTTCTGGTTTACGCGTCTCACGGGACATTGGTCCTTCACATACAGCAACCCACGACTCAGTATCGCTAATCGTCACACTGTCAAACTGTTCGCATCTAACGGACGATAGTAATACATCTACGTTGCACAGGAAGTTAGATACAACACATGTCCTGGCTGGATGTAGAACGGTGTCTGTAGTAATGACTGAATCTGAGCTTGTTGGTGAATATCTTGCCAACTCTCCCTGAAGACCAAGCTGCATGACCGCCGAGTTGTACTTGAAAGCCTCGCGCGAGAGTGAGAGCTTCGAAATCCCTGATCCGAGGAATGATATAGGCAAGAAGCGCCGCAGAAGATAGGCACATGATAGAATGGGCCTCACTACTTGCGAAGAATCGTTCCACTTTGTGCTATGCCGCGCCCAGGACCGGAAGCGCTGATACAGCTCAAGGAGGCTCTTGATTATCCCATCGTGAAGGAGACACAGGATGGTTTCCCGCCAGAAGCGAAATGTCGACATGAAGAATTTGTCAATGCCGTGGAGATCGTCGAGTGAAAGCTCCTGAGGAACAAAGTGATAATAGGCGGAGAAGACGCTTGGTAGCTTGCGAACGGTGTCGGCAAAATCGTCCGGCATTCGTATACCAAAATTACTAACATCTCCTATGTACCCTGTAAATGTTATCGAATTAATGGACTCGCTAAGTAGCTCTGAGCCAGGCAATGGTACGGCAACATGGAGCTGCGTGCTGTGAGACACAGACGAGCATCTCCCCAACATGCGTAATGTATCCTCAACATCTGATCGGCTCTCATTTGGAAAGCCTACAATGAATGATGTCGTTGACTTGATGCCACATTCACTGCAGGCCATAAGTGTATGGAATACCTTGTCGAGTGGTATGCGCTTGTTAAGGCGAAGCTGCATTTCTGCCGAGCCAGTCTCAATGCCAAAATATATCGCGCTGCATCCAGCCTCCCGCATTTCGTTCATGAGTGATGGCGAAACTCTATCAATTCGCGAGCTACAGCTCCAGGTAACGGGCAGCCCCGATCTCCTTATTTCATTGCATACGTCAAGCACGAGACTATGATTAGTCGTGAACATGTCATGGTGAAACTGGAAGTGTGTGATCCGGTATGCTTGGTGGAGCGCAGTCATCTCAGCTACAATGCGCTGGGGAGACTTTAGCCGGAATCGCCGGGCGAAAAACCTGGAAGTAGAACAGAATGTACATGAGTACGGGCAGCCGCGCCCGACTTCAATACCTGCCGTGTTAGTTTCAGGAGGAAATAGGTCGAAGGCGGGGATTGGATACTTATCGAGGTCGCTTATGACCGGTTGGTCTGGATTATGGTGTATGTTTCCCCTGCTCCTGTAGGATAGCCCGCATACCTCGTGGAAGGGAGCGCATCCGTCTAGTGATTGGAGGAACTGCGGTAGAGCTTCTTCTCCCTCATGGCGAACAATGAAGTCGACAAAGGGGAAGTTTTCCATAGTGTCCGCGCAAGTGATTGTAGCCTGAGGTCCGCCCAGGACCAGGGGAAGATCCGGGTGCAAGGTCCTGCACCAACGCATGAGACCCAGCGTAAGATAATACGAGTCACAGCGTGAGGTAAATCCTATAACATCAGGTTCTCGTTCAAGAAGGCGTTCTGCGGCTACTTGAGTGACGTTTTCGTCATAGGGAATCTCCCCACGTCCAATCGCGGAGGTGAAATCGACCACTTCGACGTCGTGTCCGCAATTACGGAGTACTCCGGCAAGTGTAAGGAGTCCAACCGGGTAGACGTCGATGCGTTCGGAGGATTCAATGGCGTTGGATTCGAAGTTATTTACAAGAACGACGCGCAATGTTGCGACTCTCTTGGGCTCGGTTTGTGGAGTTGCAGGCAGGGACAGGCGGGGGCGATGGCGAAAGCGGGGGGTGCGCGAACTCGGGCGCATCTCCCCCTTGCTCCTAGCGTGCGGCGCGCGCCTTTGAGGGGCGGCGCGCCTCGCTAGGCTGTTTAGGTGTTATTGGGTGGTCTCTTTGAGTTGCGGTCTACTCGGTAGGGGGTCAGCCTCCGGGCGCGACTGCGTCTATCCGCACTCGGCATCGAGCTTGACCTTGGATACTGCAAGTCCGCCTGCGGCGGCCTCGAGCTCGTCGTCACTCAGTTCCATGCTCGCGGCGGACGGAATGACAACGCACCAAGTCCCTGGCTGTTCTTCTATCAGCTCGATTCTTGCGCTGGCGAGCTGCTCAGTGATACCGGCCGCAAGGTCTGGGTGGATCTCGGCGGCGACCGAGACAACGGCTGCCTTTGGATCCGCCTGCAGATTTTGGCGGAAATCGGGGTCCTTTACTACTTTTTCCGCAACGGCTTTCTCGAGTTCGTATCGGTTCATCGATTGTTTGTGCTCCTGGGGATTGGTTCTAGGATGAGCATAGGCTACTGTAACAAGGTGCAGTGTTTCTCGGTCTACGCTTGCTCGTACCTCCTTGTTGCGCTGCTTTCCGTCGAGATTCGGTGTGGGTAGTCTTGTGCGTCGGTCCGGGGTTTGCCGGCCACTTTCCCGTATGCAAGCATTGCGCCAACGGAGGGTTGAGTCCGCTTCGGTGCCGGGTTATCATCGGAAGGTCGCTGGTAGCCGAGGTCTGCTCCCGACAGGAATACAGTTGGAAAGGATCACGCAGTGTTGAGCAACAGTGTGCAGACGATTTGAGAAGTCTCTCGAGCGTGGCGGCGCTGCCGGCCGGTAGTTTCGCAGCTTCCGGCGGGTTTCTACCTCGGAGTGAGCAGGATGGGTGTTGCGCGTATCAGCTTGGCATGGTCCCTTTTGGGGCCTGCCGCGGAGGAACGGTTGGAATTTCCCCTCCATCCGGTCTTTCCGACGAGATAAGCGTCGAGGGCCAGCCTAGTGCGGAATACTCCAGCAGGTTTGCCCCGAAGAGAGAATGAAGTGGAGATTGCGGTCTCCGTCATCTCCCTTGGGGAGCCTGTCGCCAAGCTCCTTCATTCCAGGGCGAATCACCGGGGAGAGGTGAGGAGGACGAAATTCACGTCTCGCACTAGGAAGTTGTGTGATAGACCTGAAGCGGGCATCTTGATCCCAAGTCTGTGGCGCCGAGATTAGGATTCGCCGTTAGGGCGGAGATGACGGCGGGGACAGGGAGAGCCAGCATCCTCGTGCCAATCACGACGAGCGTCCGCGGCCAGAGTCCGCGCCTTGAGGATTGCTGCCGCCGGGGAGCGCGGGGTGAGCAATGTGAATGATCTTGGCCCCCCTGCGGTGTCGAATGGTAGTATCTGGAATCCGTCTTACGCATGAGTCCAAGTTCGTCAATCCCCGGAGGCCTTGTGGCTGCGGTTATTTAGGAGGCAATTCAAGATAAAGTGAACAAGTTCTGTGCGGTGCGCACTACTTGGTAAGAAGCCGTAGTTCCAGTCCCGGTGGAATTCGCAACGCTCGATTGCCAGGGAACTCATGACCTCTTCAGCCACTTTCTCTCGGGTTTCGTAGCAGGTGTCGTGCGGTTCTGACTGCACGGACAGGAAGGTGCTGGTTCGCGTATTGCCGATCAGCATAGACGATCGTCAAAGGTTGCGCCGGCCAGTTTTCGGTAAGATGCCAGAACATGCGGTGTTCAATCGTGCTCCACTTGCTCGTGCCTGGGGGAAAATGTCGCACGTGAAGCACCATGCCCAGCTCATCGGCCAAACGCTGGAGTTGGAGCTTCCACAAGCGTACCCGCGAGCCATTGGCTCCGCCGCCATCGGCGGTAATCAAGATCTGCCGCGCCTCCGGATACGCTCGTCGCCCCATCCTCGCCCACCAGCAGCGAATCGATTGGAGCTGCGGGCCGGGATCTCCGGGGCCAATTCGGCGTGGCGCTCCGAGTCGGTTTGGGCGCGCCCACGGCGTTGAGGCTCGGCACATGGTTGCCGGCGCGAGCCAGAGCAAGGATGATGGAAATCGCCGGCGGCTCAGGCCTGTCCCAGCGGAGGCAGCGCATGGGTCGTCGGCACATCGTTGCCGGACGAGGCATGACCAGGCACGATGGACGAGTCGCTCTGCGGGTAGTGAGTGGTGTTGCGTTGCATGCCCCCAGACGAGCTTCGTTGCAGGTGGCGTGACAGTGGCCGATGCGCACGGCGGTTGGCAAGGACGTGTCTCATGAATCGGCAAGGGTTCGGGGGTAAGGCGGGGCTGGCTATAGCGCTCCGGGTG
>JACPHN010000057.1 GCA_016188575.1 Candidatus Schekmanbacteria bacterium | reverse complement strand
GAAGTCGAAGGCTACCCTTGTCCCTCCAAGGACTTGCTACCCGGTGGCGGACCAGCCTTCCGGGGCGGGCGTCGCACCCGCTCGATGTCGCGACCTTGCCCGGCCGCACTATCTGTTCACCCCCCGCCCCCCGCTTGCGGCCCACTCGTTCCGCCACGATGCCTCATCCATTCGTCAGCCGGTCTGAAACCCCGCCATGCAACGCGTGCTTCACATTGTCGCGCCTGCACGGGCATTGCGGCGTGATGAATCGCGCCGCTACGGTCACGCGAAGGGCGTAGGCGAGCGATTCACCGCGCGCCAACGATGCAACGAACGCTTGGTTTGGTGATCGCAAACGTGTCGCCGGCCTGAAGGCCGGCATTCGCTGACCCCGCGCACGGACTCATCCGATGAGCTCCCCTGATTCCATATTGAGCCTCTTGAAATACCTTCCTATCAAAGGGCGCGAGGATCAGACGATGGACCGGCCACTCTCCGATTAGATAAAACATCTAACGAGAATCTGGCCGGGAGACGCCTGAAAAACCGGCCATACTTTCCCTAGATACGGCCATCCAAGCGAAAAGTGGCCGAAAACAGGGCAAATGGAGGCGAATTGGCGGCCAGAATCGCCTCAGATGTTTTATCTGCGGTAAGTATGGCCGGTTCGGCCTCGACTCACCAGTCCCCCCGCTGCCACCCACTCACCACCGCATCCAGGCAGACGCGCCGCTTCGCCTCCGTCACCTGTAGCGCGCTCGCCGGCCGCCGGGTGTCACAGGCGAGCCGGCGCTTACTCTCCAGGAGCTCCGTAGCTCCCCGAAACCCATAAAGAGCCCTCATCGTTGCGGAACGAGTGGGCGAGGGGAGGGTCTGGGTGGGGGTGGAAACGTGATCGCCAAGCGCATCGACGATGGTTGACAGCGCCCCGTCTCAGACGTGCTGTGCTTATTCCGCGGGCGCTGGCGCGAGCAGGGCTGTGGGCAGCGAACCGGCCGGGGCACAACTGTTGTGAGCTGTTCGCGAACGTCAGGAAACGTTTCGCCGTTCGCCACGCGAAGATCTCGGCTACAGAGCAATAGAAGCCGGGGAGCACCGCGCCGCCCCCCAGCGCATCGCCCTCGCCGAGCACGCGGGGCGGTGCGCCGCGCTCGTAGACGGTGACGGTGCGGGTTCCGGGATCAACGGCCCAAGCCTGCTCGGAGCCGGCGGCGATCCACTCGCCTGCCTTGTCGCGAACCTCCTTGGCGCTGTCGTCTGGCGAGACCACCTCCACCGCCAGGTCGGGGGCGAAGGGGAGGAATCTTCGTAGTTGGACATCCTTGAGGCGGTCCTCGCGAACGAACAACACGTCTGGGGCACGAACGCGGCCGTTTGGCAGCTTGCAGCCCACCTCGCCAGTAGCAACGCGGCCAAGCTTTTGCCCGCGGACGAACAGGCGTAGGACCGCGTATATGTTGCCTTCAATGTCACCATGCTCGAATCCTGCGGGCGGCAAGGCGACGATCCTCCCATCGATCAGCTCACAGCGGCCGTATCGGTAAGCGATCCGCTCGAACTCGTCGGCCGTGATCAGACGATCCTGGACAGCAGTGCTCAAGGGCGGCTCCTTCTTGTGCGAGACCTGGCTTGAGGATAGCGCCGAAGGTGGCAGTGGCCAAGCACCGGGGACCAGACGAGCCTGCCGGGGGCTGGAGCGGAGCGTCAGATGTCCGGGGCGGAGCCGCTGCGCTACCTGATCCAGTTCGAGAACCCGCCGACCGCCATCGCTTCGGCGCAGGAAGTCGTCATCGCCGACCCACTCGACGCCAGCCACCACTCTGGACCTGACGACCTTCGCCGTTGGTCCGCTCGGATTCGGCGAGCGGCGCGTAGAAGCGGCGCCCGGCCTCGCGAGGTTCACGGTTTGGCCCAGGAGCGGTCTGACCGCCGGGACGGCGATCCGCAGCCAGGCCCGGATCGTCTTCGATTTCAACGCTCCGATGGACGCGCTGGAGTGACCGAATGCGATCGACAGCTCATTGCCGACAAGCGCGGCGGCGGCGTTCTCGGGGTCGCAGTCGAGCACCTGCGTCGAGGCGAACTGGTCGGGCAGCGATACCGGCGCTGGCGTGGCCTCGTACGCGACCTACTGCGCGGTCGACGGCGGGCCGGTTACCCTCTGGCTGCTCCGAACCACGGCAGCTTCGGCGACCTTCTTCGGCGCCGCGGGCCGCAGCTACGCCTTCCATTCCGTGCGCGATACCGGCCGGCGCCGGAGCGAGCTTCTCGGTAACGTGCGCACCGGCCCTCGAGCTTGAACAGGGTAGCGCCGCAAGGGCCACTTGCACGATCGGTTCGACCTACGGCGGTCAGGCCGAGCTGCGAATCGGCTGTCCTGCGCCCGAGGAGGGTGTGAGCTGTCTGGCGGAACCCGGCGTGCTCACGCTCCCCGCCGGCGGGTCGGTGGAAACCAGCCTCTGGGTTGCAGTCGACACGAATGTCGCGCCAGGGCGCACACCCTGGCGGTGGAGGGGAGGAGCGGCGACGCGTCGCGCACCAGGGACTTGGCGCAAACGGTCACCGCGCGGCAGGTGCCTGCCCGGAGAACCATGCTCGCCGCGACCTCTTTGACCCTGGGCGCTCTGCTTGCGGCGGCGCGCAGTCGCCAGCGACTCAGGAGTAGCGGGACGCGAGCGCCTCGTGTCCCGTCGCTGCGGCGACGGCCCGGGAGCGGGGTCCGGCTTGCCGTTTGTCCCGCCCTCCGGTATGCTCGTGGCCATGCTGAAGGGTCCGAGCACACCAGGTTCCGACGCCGCAGCGTCCGCCACCCGCCTGCGCGTCGGCGCGGTGCAAGTGGCGTGCGAGAACGGCCGTATTCACGCCAATCTTGCCGGGGCGCTCCCGTGGGTGGAGCAGGCGGCGGAACGTGGCGCCGAGCTGGTCCTTCTGCCCGAGTTTCTGGCGGCCGGTTATGTCTTCAGCGCCGCCATCTGGGATGGGGCCGAACCGCGGAATGGGCCTACCGTCCAGTGGCTGCGGACCCATGCCCGGCGGCTGCGCGTATGGCTCGGGGCGACCTTCCTCGAGGCGGAGGGGGCGGACTTCTTCAACACGTTTGTGCTCATCGGCCCGGATGGCGAGGAGGGGCAGCGCGTGCGCAAGCAGACGCCGGCGTTTTTCGAGACCTTTTTCACGCGAGGCGAAGCAGGCTCGCACACGACGTCGACACCGTTTGGCAAGGTCGGCGTCGGGATATGCTACGAGAACCAGCTCGCCTTTCTGCGTCGACTTCTTCACCAGCAGAACGTCGATCTGGTGCTCATGCCGCATTCCGCACCGACGCCCGCGCCGCGACCGTACCTACCGCGGTATTTCGTCGAGCTGTGGGACCGCATGGTCAGCGAGGCGGCGTTAGCTACGGCGACGGAGCTCGGTGTGCCGGCCGTGATGACGAACAAGTGCGGGGCATGGTCGTCGCCGCTGCCGCTCACGCCCGACACCTGGAATGGGGTCTTTCCAGGGAACGCGACCATCGTGGACGGAGACGGAACCGTGAAGGCGCAACTGGGCGCCGAGCCAGGAGTGATCGTCGAGGATGTTCTGCTTGACCCGGCGCGCAAGCGGCGCGTGGCGCCCGCTGTGTACGGGCGATGGTCCCGTCCCACTCCTTGGTTCGCCAACACCGCGCAACTGGTGGAGGCCGAGGGGGCGCTGTGGTACGCGCTAAGCCGGGAGCGGCGCCGGCGGGCCCGCGAGGTCGGGCAATCGAGGTGAGCGCCCCGAAACCACCGCCGGTTCGACAACAAACTGCGCGGAAAGCGCATCACGACCCCCCCCCGCCTCACCTCCGTCCGCAGGCGGGGAGAAGCAAGGAGGGAGCGCTGTCCCGTTGGCGTCGAACAGGCGGTGGATTCAGGGTGCCGGTACCACTGTCATCCCGCCGTCACGCCATTGGCAGCCCGCCTCACGCCCGAGGCAGAAGTGACTGATCCGCGGTTGCTCATCTCGCAGCTTCTGAGCTCGGAAGACCCGGCTATCCGCTGGCGGATCCTGGTGCGCGTACTTGGCGAAGAGCAGCGCGCCCCCAAGGTCCGCGCCGTCGAGGACGAGATCCGGCGCTCGGCGCGCGTGAGAGCGCTGCTTTCGCGGCGAGATGCGACCGGGCGAATAGTGTCGCAGCGCACGCCGTACGACAAGTGGCAAGGCGCACATTGGATTCTGGCGGCGCTTGCGGACCTGGGTTACCCTGAAGGTGACGATGCGCTGGCTCCCGTGGCCGATCAGGTCCAGGAGTTTTGGCTGCAGCGAGCCTTTTTCGACGAGTTTCCCGCATTGACGCAGAAGGACGCGTATCAGAGGCGCGGGGTGCCGGTGATCCAGGGTCGCCATCGCCGGTGCGCCTCGCAGCAGGGTAATGCGCTGCGCGCACTGACGCACCTGGGTCTGGCTGCCAATGCCACGGCTCGGCTGGCCGAGCGGCTGCGCCACTGGCAGTGGCCGGACGGCGGCTGGAATTGCGACAAGAACCCCGATGCGGACTCGTCCTCGTTCATGGAAACCCTGCTGCCCATGCGCGGACTGGCGATCCATGCCGCCGCCAGCGGAGATGCGCTCGCATGGGAGGCGGCGCGGCGGGCCGCCGAGGTGTTTCTCAGCCGCGGTCTGTTTCGGCGACGCCGCGATCATGCGGTGATGGACCGTTCCTTCCTGGTGCTCCATTGCCCGCTCTACTGGCACTACGATATCCTCGGTGGCCTGATCGGCATGGCGGAGCTCGGGCTGGCCGCCGATCCGCGCTGCTCGGAGGCGCTTGACGTGCTGGAATCCAGGGCGCTGGCTCTGGGGGGCTGGGCTGCGGGTGCGCGATACTACCGGGTCGCGAGCGCCCAGGGGGCAAACGCCGATTACGTCGACTGGGGAGGGGTGTCGAAGAGGAGACGCAACGATTGGGTGACCGCGGACGCCCTGCATGCATTGCGCGCCGCAGGGCGGATCGACGTCTAGGGGCGCGAGATCCCTTCACGTCGCCGTTGACATGGCGTAAGAAGCGCGCAAATCTATACCGTGATCAGGTTGCAGGCGGCAAGAAATCCCGAGGAGCGTGCAGGCCATGTGGAAAAGAGTGAGCGTTTGCATTGCGCATTCCATGCTCGCGTGCTTGATCGCGGCCGGGGGGGTGGTGCGCAGCGCCGCCGCCGCCGCGGTGGACAGCACATTCACGTATCAAGGGGCACTTTCAGAGGGCGGCACGGTCGCCGGAGGCCCATACGATTTCACCTTTGCCTTGTTTGACCAGCTTGCGGCGGGCTCACAGGTCGGCTCGACGCAGTCTTTCGAGGATGTCACAGTCACCGACGGCACCTTTACCGTCGAGCTCGACTTCGGAGCCGGGGCGTTCCCTGGCGATGAACGATACCTGGAAATCGCCGTGCGGACGGGGGGAAGCTCCGGCGCATACACCCAGCTTTCGCCGCGCCAACGGCTCACCGCCGTGCCGCACGCGCAGTATGCCATTGCTGCCGGCGCGGTCCCGTGGACCGGCGTCTCGAGCGTGCCGGCCGACCTTGTCGACGGGGACCAGGACACCACCTACAGTGTCGCCGAGGGACTCGTGCAAGCCGGGACCGTCCTGAGCGCAAGCTTTGGAGGCACGGGTGCCGCCACCACGGTGGCCCGCAGCGACCACGATCACGACGCGCGGTATTTCACGGAAAGCGAGCTGAGCACGAGCGGCGGCGGCGGGTGGGTGCACTGGGACAACCTCACGAGCGTTCCCGCGGACCTCGCGGACGGCGATGACGACACTACCTATACCGCCAGTAGCGGGCTAAGCCTCAATGGCACAGCGTTCAGCGTCAGCTTCGCGGGCTCGGGAAGCGCCACCACCGCGTCGCGCAGCGATCACGATCATGATACCGCGTACGTCAACACCTCTGGCAGCGACAGCATGTCCGGGACGCTCACGCTCGCCGCGGTGGCCTACAGCACACCGCGCTCGCACTTCGCATCCGTGGGATCCATGACGTTCTTTCCGGGGCTCAACACGATTCCCTACTCGAACTTGGCGGGAGCCTACGTCGCGCAGGCTCAGGACAGCAACGCGCTCGTGGCGCCGATCCAGCTCCCGGACGGCGCCACGGTCACCCGCTTCGACGCGCACATCAGGGACAACTCCTCGCAGATTATCCAGGCGGGATTGTTCTGGATCGACATGACCACCGGCAGCACCGGCAACATGGCCCTGGTGGACAGCACGGGGGCGTCCGGCTACAAGACGCTCTCCACCTCAACCATCGGTTTCCCGACTGTCGACAACAGCGTCAGAGGCTACTACGTGCAAGCCAATCCGCTATCGCCGTCGACCTGGACCGGGGACAACGATCTCCTCATCATGGGAGCGTCCGTGACGTTTGCGGTGTCGCAGGCGCCGTGAGCGGGGTGCGGCGACAGCGGTGACCGCTATCCCCGCTCTGCTGCCAGGAGCGGCGTCCGCCGTCATTGCGGATCCGCTCCGAGCTCGCGGGCGAAGCGTCCCGTGAGCTCGCTGTCGGTGAGCGAGGTGGGAGCCAGCACGGCTTCGGCCAGCGCAATCTTCTCGCGCAAAAGCTCATCGAGAATGACGTCGAAGGTGCGGCGACCCGGCATCGTCGCCAGCGTGAGGACAATTTCGACGGCCCGGGTTTGGCCGAGGCGGTGGACGCGGGCAATCATCTGCGCCTCGATGGCCGGATTCCATGGACGTTCCAGGAGCACGGCCTTGTTGGCGAATTGCAGGTTCCAGCCCGCTCCGCCCACGTCCGGCGATACCAGCATGACGCGAAAACCGTGGCCCTCGCGCATCTCGTTCACCAGGCGCGACCGCCCGGACAGCGACACGGCTCCATTCAGCACCGGCACGTCGGTCAGCCTGAAAGTGAGCTGAAGCGCCTTTTGCACGGTTTCCTGCATGGCGAGGCTGCGCACGAACAACAGGACCGCGACGCCTTCACGGCGAAAGCGCTCCAGCGCCTCCCAGGCCGCGGCGGTGCGCGCCGAGCCGCTGATCCACGTGCGCGCCTCGGTCTCGTCGCGAAGATCGGCGCGCAATCGCGGGTGCAGGCTGATGCGGCCAAGGTCGCTCAGGAGGCTGAGGAGCGCGGCATTGTCGACCGCGCGGCGGGCGAGGGCGGCGCCGTAGGCCAAGGACTGCCCGGCAGGCATTTCGCGGGCCTGCACCGTGATCGTCCTGGGCGGCAGGTCGGCAAGAGCCGAAGCACGGGTTCGGCGCACGAGGACGCGGTCCAGAGCGCCCGCCAGCCGCCCCCCGGTGGTAACCGCGTCGGCGGTGCTCGCGTAGGCGCGCGAAAACTCCTTCAGCGTTCCCAGGAACCCGGGAACCGCGGCATCGCACAGCGTCCAGAGATCCCTCCAGCCGTTCTCGATGGGGGTGCCGGTGAGCACCAGAGCGAATTCGTAGCGCATGGCTCGCAACGCCCGGCTGCGGAGGCTGGTGGGGTCCTTGACTTCCTGCGCCTCGTCCGCGATCAGGAGGCCAATGCGCAGCTTTCCGAGAGCGAACTGATATCGGCGCAGGCTGTCGTAGCCGATCAGTAGCATGTCCGGCGCTAGTGCCCGCAGCTTGCGCACGTCCACGTCGACCGAGTCGAGCACCGCCTGGTTGCCGCCGCGGGAGCCGACCAGGAAGTCGTCCAGCCGCAGGAGCAAACGCGGGCAGCCCGCCGGCGGCGCCTCGCGAGGCCCCCAGAGCACGCGGCCGAACAGGTCGTCTTCCAGCTTCTCCGTCATCTCCTGCAGCCACGGGCCGAGCAGCGACGGCGGTGCCACCACCGCTATCGGCAGATCGGCGGTGCCGCCGACGTGGCGCCTCGCCCACGCCGCGAACGCCAGCGCCTGAAGCGTCTTTCCAAGCCCCATGTCGTCGCAGAGCAACGCCCCCGACCAGCCGTCGCGCCAGAGCTGCTGCAGCCTGCCCACGCCCTCGAGCTGATGGGCGCGCAGCGCGCACCGCAGGCCGCGGATAGCCGCGACCTCGCCCGGCCGAGCGGCACGGCGGTAGCGCTCGTAGGAGAGAGAAATCTCGTTATCGCGGATCAGCAGGATGCGGGGTCGCGGTTTTTCCCCGGGCGCGCCAGCGGTAGCCGTGGCGTCGCCTTGCGGCGTCCGCTTCACCTCAGCGAGGGCGGCGATGACTTCTGGGCGCACGGGAATCGGCTTTCCTCCCCAGCTAACCTGCTCCTGGCCGCCCGTCCGGGCGGCGACGAGCGCGTCGTAGAGCTTGGGCACCTCTGCGCTCGGCACCCACGTTTCTCCGAGCGGAGTATCCATGAGCACACCGCCCGGGTCGTCGGCCCAGTCGCGCGCCGCCGTCCGACCGGCCGTAGTGCTACCGGGCGGCGCGAAACCGGCGCCGATGACGCGCTCGCTATAGTCCTTTTCGTCAAAGACCTCGGGGTCGGCGAGAAACGCCGTCGGATTTTGCAGGAACCGCGTCCGCTCCGGGCCGGTGGCGTGGGCGGCGAGCTCGGTGATGAGCGCGGCGCGGGCGACTTCGGCGGGGACGACGACCGAGGTGTTGCCGCCGATCGGCACGACGCAACCGTCGAGATCGAGGTGGGCCGCGACGATCGCCCGCCCCTGCTCGCCGAGCGGCAGTGGGCGGGTGTGATCGCCCTCGCGCGCGGCGAGCACGGCAACGGGGCGTAGCGCGTCCTCACCCGCGGCCTGCTCCACGCTGATGCGCAGAGAATCCGCCACGTGGACGCGGCGTGCCTGCAACTGGCCGCTGAGCTCGACGCTGTCGGCGTGCGCGCCGGCGAGCGCCTGCACGTGCGCCGCGCAGCGGAGCACGCGGTCGCGCGGGGCGCCCGCCACCTGTTGAGCGAGCGCCACGACCTCGCGGTGCTCCGGGCCGAGCAACAGGTTGCGGCCCTGGCGCTGGAGCCAGACGCCGAACGGCAGCCCCGCGGCGCCCGCCCAGTCGCACTCCCAATAATACCCGCCGCTCCCCGAGATCCCGACCTCACGCAGGCGCACCATCCCGGAAAATACCTCCACGCCGATGGCGGCGCACTCACTCGCGGTGAGCCGAAGCAGCGCCCCGGCGTCGAGAAACAGGCCGCCAGCGCGCTGCTCGTAGCCGTCCTCGCCGGCTGACCAGCGCGCCACGAGCGCCGCCGCGGAGGCGCCCGCGGCGGCGGCGTGAACATCGACGTCGCGGAGCAGCAGGCCGTCCGGAAGATACTCGATAATCATGGACTGCTTCTGGTCAGCTCATATCGCCGCGTTTCACGGCATCGATTTGGCTTCGGAGGTCTTCGAGTTGTTTCCTTAGCTCCTTTTGATGGCTGCTTGGAAGCCCTCCATAGTAGGAAAGCATGCTTAGAACCTTGTTCAGTTCTTTCGTCAGACGCCTTTCCTCCGATAGCATCGCCTCGGGCGGCATGGCCCCGGACTGCGGGCCCGAGCGCTGCGGCTCGAGCGGCGGTGGTAGCTCGGGGGGACGCGCGGCGGCCACTACGGGTCTTTCCGGCCGCGGCAGTGCAGCGGGGCCCCCGTTCGTCTCTGTCACTCCATATCGCGCCAGGGCGCGCCTGGCCCCCTCTTGCCAGGTCCCCTCTCCGCTATGAGCGATAGCTGTTGCAACCCTCTCGTCAAGAGCCCCGTGCACCACGTCATTGGCATAGTGCAGTCGCGGCCACGGAAGCTGCACCGCCTGCGCGCGGATGCGCAGGCTCGCATTCGAGTTCCCTTCGACGACCGTGACCGCGGTTCCCTGAAGGCCCCGCAGCTCCATGACCAGAATCGCGTGTCCCCACGTCGGGCTGTTCAGCGAGCCGATGCGGACTGCGCCCTCGAACGCGTCGACCACGCGTTTCACCTCCGGGTGCGCGAGCAGCGCGTCGCGGCCGCCGCGCACATACACCGTCAGCCGCTCGACCCAACCGCCGTACCCCCTCCAGAAGTCTCGGCGCGGATCGAGCTGGTGTGAGAAGGCCCTGTCCGGCCGAACGTGCTCGAAGATCACGTCCAGGAACTCGCTGGTGATCCAGGTTCGCAGGATCCGGAGCTCGTTCTCGAGCCCGCGCCAGCGGGGGGACGCCGTTTCGCCGAAGAGCTCGCCGACGCGCGCCCGGCACCGGTTGGCGAGCCGGCGGCATTCCTCGACGCCGCCCGCAGGATTGGCGACTGCGTTCTTGACAACGGAGCGCACCACCTCCGTGACCGCGGCCGGAACGCAGAGAGCTTCTCCGCGATCGGCGAAAAGCAGCAGGCGATCGAGCTCGTCGACTGCGGCCGGGAGCTCGTCACCGCAGACGCGGTCGACCCAGGCGCCCCGCATCACTGACCCCGGCAGGGCGAGGACGTCAATGGCCGCGAGATGCCCGTGCGCGCGGATCTCGGCCCCGAAGGCGCTCGCCACGGCGCCGGCATCGAGGCCGTAGCGCCGCAACCAGGCGGGGAGGAGCGCGCGGTCTTCGACGCGGGCGCACGCGTTCTGCAGGCGTGCGGTCACGGCCGGAAGTGGGGGCCAGTCGATAAACCAGCACGAGGCGAGCAGCTCGAGCATCCGCGCCGGGCGCACGCGTTCCTTCGCCGCGTCGAGCAGCGCCTCGACCAGACCGCGCCGGGCGTACAGTGGGGTGCCGTCGACGTGCTCGGGGAGGAGCCGGACCGCGGAAAGGAGATCGCGGCGCCGGAGTGACTCGATCCACGTCGCACCCCCGTGCTTCGTCCATTCATCGGCCACCTGGGCGGCGGACAGGGTGGGCCGCGGCTCCGGTGCGGGCGGCGGCGGGCTGCAAGCGCGCGCGGGCGCCGCGGGGAGGGGCGGCCGCGGCGCGCGGACTTCAGCGGCGAGCTGCCGGCCCTGCGCCGCGCTTTCGACCAGACGATGAAACGCGCGCTGCAACTCCGCGAAATCATCGGTCATGGTATCGCCTGCTCCGCCAAGCGCTCCACTTTGGCGTCCAGCTCGATGCGCAGGTCCACCCGGCGCAGCAAGGCGCGGCGCTCCTCGAAGTCTCCGGCGGCATCCGGGCACCAGTTTGCCCAGCGGCACAGACCGGCGGTGGCCCCCGTTCCCGCGCAGGACGTCGACTGGGGCGGCGGCGCGCAAGCGTCCAGGTCGGCGCCGGCCAGCAGCGTGGCCGCCTCGCGGGCCAGCAACGGGTCCGCCTTCAGGGCCGCGCAGATGCGCCGGTCGAGAGCACTGAGCGCGGTCGGTCGAGCGCACAGCGCCGCGCGGGCGGGGCGCGTCTCGGCAAGCCCCACCGCCAGCAGTTGCAACGCCTGCTCGTCCACGGCCCTGGCGATCGCCTCGCGCGTCGCTGCCTGTTCACCTCCCGCCAGCACGGCGCGGGTAACGGCCGCCGCGCGCGCGCCCGAAAGCTCCCAGTTTGAGATCAGGTCGGCTCCACAGTCCCGCACCACGAGCGCATCCGTGTGCCCTTCGAGAAAGACCCGGACGGCATACCGTTCCGCCTGCCGCGCCAGGACGCCGGTGATGCAGGAGCGGATATCTTCCGCAGCCGCCTGCTGGCGCACGTCGAGCGTCGCCTGGCACGGTTCGAACCACTTCACTGTCACGCCGGCGCCGTCCGCCTCCATGTACAGCGACACGCGAGCGGATTCGCGCTCCGGCTCGGCGCGCAGCCGCGAGCTTCGGTCCAGGCAGACGGTCAGTGCGCCAGGCTCACCGTCGGCGCGCTGGACCAGATTGCGCGCTTCGTCCGCGGCGGTCTTCAGGATCTCGATTTCGCGCTGCAGACTGAGCTTCGTCGACGTGACGCGGCTCGTCTCGATGGCGAGGCGCAGCGCGAACCAGAACGTGGTGATCACGAACACGAAGAGCATGCCGGTGAGCGCATCGCTGAACGATGCCCACGGGATCTCGTCGGTGTGGCGCTGGCCGCGGTTCATCGCGCGCTCCGTACGGGTCGTCCGTGGAGATCCTGCAGGACGTCCACGAGCTCGTTTACCGTGTCGTTGAGATTGCGCAAGTCGCCCGGAAGGCGCAAGGAACGCTCTACGCTCTCCGCGTACTGGCCGAGTTGCCGACTTGTTTGCTCGACGACCTCCCGGGATTTCGAAACGACTTCCGACCACGCCTGCCGGACCTGGTCATTGGCGCCCGTGATTCCGTGTAAGTGGCGCGCCATGGTGTCGCCGAGGAGGTTGTTGAGCTGCCGGTACTCCTGGAGTCGCTGGCCCAGCTCCGCGTGCGCATGCCGGACGCTTTCGGCGCCGGCCTGGAGCTCCCGCCCGAGGCCCTGGAGCGCCGCGTGCTCGTCCCGCAGCAAGGCCGCGGCCACGTCGACGCTGCCGGGGACGGCCTGCAGCGCGGCGACGATGGGCAAGAACGGTGCCGCGACCGCCTGCACGCCTTCGCGAAACCGCGCGGCATGGGCGTGGAGGCCCTGAGCGGCCTCCTGCGCCGCGCGCAGCGACGACTCGACGCTTTCGGAATACTCCGCGAGCCGCCGGATTGCTCGCTCGAACTCGCCCGCCCCCCGGTCAAGCGCCTCCGCCATGCGCCGGGCCACCTCGAGAGCAACTTCCTCTGCGTTGCGAAACGCCCCCTGGGAGGCATCCGAAATCGACACGGAGGTCCTCTCGAGCACCGCCTGAAAGGTCGCCAGGCTGGTTCCGAGGTCGGCAACGGCGCGCTCGCTGGCCGCGGAATGCGATGCGGCGGTGGTGGACAGGCGCGACTCGGTGTGCGCGACCGCCGACGAGAGCTGCTGCACCTGCG
>JACPHN010000056.1 GCA_016188575.1 Candidatus Schekmanbacteria bacterium | reverse complement strand
GGGTGTCGTCACCCGCCTGACGTAGCCCGATGAAGATCAGGTCATTCCTTCTCCTCCTGGCTGCGGCTGGTCACCTCGGAGCCCGGGGTCTCCCCCAGGCTCCATCCATACCGCCGGAGGCGGTTGGATGGAGAAGGTGACCGCCCCGCTCACTCACTCACCCGAAACCCGAAACCCGAAACCCGAAACTCGAACGCCCCCCTCACTCACCGCGCAACGCCTCCACGTCGATTCCGTGCATCTTGATCTTCCGATGCAGGTTACTGCGCTCGATCTGTAGCTTGTCCGCCGTCTTCTTGACATTGTAGTCGTAGCGGATCAGCGCCTCGAGAATGTACTGCTTCTCAAAGGCGTCGCGCGCCTCGCGCAGCGACAGCATCTCCGGTTCCGAGCCCGCGGGGGAGGCGTCCGCCTCGTCATCGGTGTTGGTATCGGCTGCACGCGGCGGCGCCGGCCGGCGCACGGCCAGCTCGCGCGGCAAGTCCGCAACCGCAATCTCCTCTCCCCGACTCATGATGACCAGGAAGCTGATGATGTTTCTCAGCTCCCGCACATTGCCCGGCCAGTCGTGCCGGGACAGGGCCGCCATCGCCTCGGCCGTCACGCGCTTCGGCGGCTTCTTGTTCTCCACGCACGCCAGCTTCAAGTAGTAATCCACGAGCAATGGGACGTCGTCGGCCCGGTCGCGCAGCGCCGGGACGTGGAGCGGGATGACACGCAGGCGGTAGTAGAGGTCTTCGCGGAACTCACCGTCACGGATGAGCTGTTCGAGGTCCTTGTTTGACGCGGCAATTACCCGCACGTTGACGGGAATGCTCTCCGAGCTTCCCACTCGTTGCACGCGCCGATCCTCCAGCACACGCAGCACCTTGGCCTGGGTTCGCAAGCTCATGTCCCCGACCTCATCCAGAAACAGCGAACCGCCATCCGCCAGCTCGAACTTGCCGCGCCGCGACCGGTCCGCGCCGGTGAACGAACCGCGCTCGTGTCCGAACAGGTCGCTTTCGATGAGGTCGTCCGGAATGGCCGCACAGTTCACGTCGACGAATGGGCCTGCCGCTCGCGCCGAACGACCGTGGATCGCGCGCGCCACCAGCTCCTTGCCCGTGCCGTTCTCCCCGGAGATCAGCACCCAACCTTCCGACGGCGCCAGCCGCTCGATATCGTCGAGCAGCTCGAGAATCGCCTGCGACCGCCCGAGGATTCGGTGCTCCTCCTCCTGCTCGCGCCGCATGCGCCGATTCTCTCGCGACAGCCGTTTCTGGTCGACGGCGTTTCTCGCCATCAACAGAATCTTGTCGAGAGACAGCGGCTTCTCCAGGAAGTTGAAGGCGCCAAGCTTCGCGCAGCGCATGGCCGTCTCGACCGTGCCGTGCGCCGATATCATCACCACCTCCGGCGGATCGGAAAGCGCCCGAATCCGCCGCAGCGCCTCCACGCCGTCGATGCCGGGCATCGAGATGTCGAGAAACACCAGGTCCGTAGGCTCCCGCTCCAGGTGGGCGAGTGCTGCCTCGCCGGACCCGACACCCGAGACCCGATAGCCCTCATCCGACAAGATCGCGACTACCGAGCGCAGCACGCGCTCCTCGTCGTCCACAACCAGGATTTCCGCTCCGGACATCGCTTTCCCTCATCGTGCGCACAAGCCAGCGACCCCGAGCATAGCGCGATCACGGCCGACAACCAACGCCGCCATGCCCCCTGAAGCCACCGCCTGGCCGACTGCAAGCTGCGCCTCGACGCCGAACCGGCGGTAGACTCGGGGCCAGCCCGGTCCCGCCATCCCTTTGAATATCCGTCGTCGGCGAACGTATATGGACTGGAGTCATCGACAATAGAGTTTTTTCAGGAGCATACCCCATGACCTCGATCGAGCCCGCCTCCTCCCCGAGCCTCGAACCAGCGAGCTACCCATCTCAGGCTGCCGGCGGTGTCGAAGAAGCCGACGCGGCCCAACCCGCTCAGGAATCCGGATCAGCACCCGCAGCCGCAGCCGGAGAGGCCGAGGCCGCCCAGGAAGCCACGCCCGACGCCTTCGAAAACAAGGGCGACGAGCAGGCGAAAGCCGCCGCCGATCAGGAAAAGCGCTTCGCCGAGCGCCCCGAGAAGCCGCAACAGGGCGCTCCCGGAGGCGAGAAGAAGGGGCGGTCGAGAGACATCGGCGGCGTGCCCGCCGGTCGCAAGTCGAGCGCCCGTAGCGCGGCGCCGAAATCCGCGGCGGCCCAGGGCCAAAATGGCAAGGACATCCTCGCCCTGCTCGAGCAGCTCATCCGCAAGCTCCTCGGCCAGCGCCAGGCGGCCCCCGCCGGTGCCGGCGCCGCCGCTCCTGGCCGACCGGCCGAGGCGGGACAGCAGCCGGCACCCGCCGCGCCGCCCGCTCAGGCGAACCCGGCAACTCCGGCGCAACAAGCACAGGCCGCTTCGCCCGCGCAGGCCGCCGGCGCCTCCCCTCTGGACTCATTCCTGACCTGGTTGACAGGCAAGGCACAGTCCCTGCAAGGTGCCGATCGCGACCGCTTCCTTAATCAGCCTCTGCAGCAGCTCATCGGCCAGTACGGAAAGGAAGCCGGGCTGAAACCCGATCAGCAGCGCGAGCTTCTCGCCGCGCTGCGCTCAGCCATGCAGGAATCTACGCCGGCCGCCGGACCTGCCGCCGGTGCGCCGGCTGCGCCCGACCGCGGAGCCGCCGGCGACCAGGGAGCGGGCGCGACGCTGCAAGCCTGACCGCCGAAGGCGCGGGTCGTCGCGTGCGCCGCCGCCGGCGCAGCACGGTCCGCGCCGCCTCCTGCCCTCTGTCCCCCCCGCAAGCGGGGGGGAGGTGAACAGTTACCCTCACGCCGCGACGAATGCTGCTACCCGCGCTGCCGTTTCGCGCGCGGTCTTGACGCGATCAGCCACCGACACGCCTCCCAGGTAGCTGCCCGCCAGAAACAACCCCGGCCACGCCGCCAGCGACTCCCGAACGATCCCGAGCCGTTGCTCGTGGCCGACGTTGTACTGGGGTATCGCGCGCTCATACTTGTGGATCGCCACGTGCGTGGGCGGCTGCGCGATCCCCATTGCAGCACGCAGCTCGTGCATCACGACTTGCAGCAGCTCCGCTTGCTCGCGCCGCGCGACGCCGCGGTTTGTCGCCCCGCCGATAAATGCGGTCAGACATACACTGCCGGCGGGAGCGCGCTCCGGGAACAGGCTGGAGCTCCAGATGCAACCAAGTATCTCCATGTTCTCCGTGCGGGGAATGAGGAATCCGAAGCCATCCAGCGGGCCGTGCACCGCGCCGGCATCGAAGCCGAGCGTCATCGACACGAGCGGTGGATAGTCGACGCCGCGGAGCTGGTCCGCGGCCGCGCCCGAAAATGGCGCGACGAGCCCCGCCGTAGCGAGCGCCGGGGCCGCGATAACGACAGCCCGGGCATCCAGGGTCGCGGTGCTGCCCTCGCAGTTCGCATGGCGAACCGTTACCGTGAACGCATCTCCGCCCTCACCTGGAGCACGGGGCGCGATCGCGGCGGTGACGCCGCAGCGGATGCGGTCGCCCAGGCGCTCCTGCAGCGCCGCGGGCAACGTCCCCAAACCCCGGCGAAACGAGGTCAGAGTGCGCTTGGTGCGCGGCGCCGAGGTTTTCTTGCGGCTCCGCATCGCCCCCATGAAGAGCGATCCATGGTCGCGCTCCAGCGCGGCCACCGCCGGAAAAGAGCTGCGCACGCTCAGCCGCGCCGCATCGCCGGCATAGACCCCGGAGACGAACGGATCGACCAGGCGCTCCGCGATCTCGATGCCCAGTCTCCGCGTGAAGAAGCTCGCCACCGATTCATCATCGTCGCGGTTCGGCGCAATGAACGGTTCGAGGAACAAGCGAGCTTTTGCCCGGCGGCTCAGCAGGGAGGTCTTGACGAGCGCCGGCGGGCTCATCGGGACCGCCAGCATCTGCTTGCCGCGGTACACGTACCGCGGCGCCGTCGCCGGCGCCGTGACCCGTTCCTCATCCAATCCGAGCTCGCCGATCAGCCCGTCGATTTCCGGGGCGCTCAGGAAGCTGTTCGGCCCGCGCTCGACCAGGAAGCCCTCCTGCCGGTCACTTCCCATCACCCCGCCGACGCGCTCTTCGGTTTCCAGAAGCAGCACGTCGAGCTTCCTGCGCAGCAGGTCATACGCCACCGTGAGCCCGGCTATCCCACCGCCGATGATGACTACCATTTTCCGCATGCTTGCACTACCTCCGGCCGCTGCTAGGCGCGGTTTCTAACATCAATCCAACCCGGCATCGAGCTCGGCGACGATGAGATCCGAAATCCCCGAAATGAAGACGGGATGAGCATTCGGGGCCGGCGCACGGTAGAAGCCGTCGATGCCGGCCGCGACCGCCTGGCCGCGGTACAGCATGTCGATCTCGTACAGCGTCTCGAGATGCTCGGATACGAAGCTGATCGGTACGACGACCAGATCGCGACACCCCGCCCGGCCGAGGTCCGCGATCGCCACATCCGTCGATGGCGCCAGCCATTCGACCGGGCCCACCTTGCTCTGAAAGCTCAGACTGTGCCGGTTCGGAATGCCGAGCGCGCTGTAGACCGCGGCCACCGTTTGCTTGATCTGACCGAGATAGGGGTCGCCGGCGTCGATTATCCGCTTCGGCACGCTGTGCGCACTAAACAGCACGTGGGCCGCGTCCCGCCGCGGCGCGGGAACCTGCGCCAAGGTCGAGCGGATCAGCTCGACCAGCGTCGCGACGTAACCGGGCGCCGTCGGCCACTCGCGAATGCGGCGCAGCGCCGGACGCGCACCGCGCCGCTGCTGGCGCCATGCCTTTTCGAAGAGGCGATAGCATGCCCCCGTCGTCGTCACCGAATACTGTGGGAAGAGCGGCAGCACGACAACCACGCGCGGCGATTCCCTGACGACCTCTCCTACCGCGACTGCGATCGAGGGCTCGGAACATTGCATGCCGATGCGCACCGCGACGTCGCCGCGCCCGCGCCGCCGCAGCTCTGCCGCGATCGCCCGCGCCTGTTGCTCGGTATGCTTGCGCAGCGGCGAGCCGCCGCCGATCTTCTCATACATCTCGCGCGATTCACGCCGCCGTGCCCTGGCGAGTGCCCAGGCAAGCGGCACCCGCAGCGGGGCCGGCAGCGGGATGACCTCCGGGCAGGCGAAGAGCCGATAGAGGAACGGCCCCACGTCCTCGCCCGTGTCGGGCCCTCCGAAGTTGAGCAGCAACACGGTGGTGTCTGCGTCTGAGCGCGCGCTCGTCATCGCTTGCTTGCCGTCTACAAGGTGCGCGAGAAGACCGGGCTCTCGATGCGCTGCTTTTGCAAGTAGCGGTCGAACACCATGGCAATGTTGCGCAGAAAGATGCAGCCGACCGGTGTCGCGCGCATCACGTCACCGTCGAGCGTCACCAACCCATCGGCAACCAGATCCTCGACTCGGCGCAGCTCGCCGGCAAAATGCGAATCGAAGTCGATCCCGAACGCGCGGCCGATCTCGCCCTTGGAAATCAGGCGGTGGCACAGAATTCGGGTGATGACCTCGCGGCGCAGGATGTCGTCCTCGTCGAGCGCGAAACCGCGCATCACCGGAAGATCGTCGCGGTCCACCGCCGCGTAATAGGCGGCCAGGTCGCGGTAGTTTTGCGCATACGAGCGCCGCAGCCCGCTGATCGCGCTGACCCCCATTCCCAGCAAGTCGGCGTGCGCCCGCGTTGAATACCCCTGGAAGTTGCGATGCAGCGTCCGCGCTCGCAGCGCCACGGCGAGCTCATCGCTCGGTTTGGCGAAATGGTCCATGCCGATGTACACGTAGCCCGCCTTCGAGAACCCCGTCACTCCCGCGCGGAAAATCCGGAACTTGTCCATGCCTTGCGGCAGATGTGCCGCAAAGCTCTTCTGCTGTTTCTTGAGCCACGGCACGTGCGCGTAGCTGTACATGGCGATGCGATCCGGAGCGATGGCTTCGACCTTGGCGATCGTGTCCGCAAAGCTGCCGGCCGTCTGGTACGGCAAGCCATAGATAAGGTCGACGTTGACGCTCTGAAAGCCCGACTCCCGGCACAGCGCCACGAGGTCGCGCGTCGCCTCGAAGGGCTGTATCCGGCGCACGGTCTGCTGCACGGTGGGATCGAAATCCTGCACTCCCATGCTGACGCGGTTAAATCCGACTTTTCTGAGCGCGCGGACGTGCTCCGGTGTCGTCACCCGCGGATCGATCTCGACACCGACCTCAGCGTCCGCCGCGATCGTGAACTGCTCCGAAATGGCGCCGAATACCTCCTCGATCTGGGCAGGGCTCAGGTAGGTCGGCGTGCCACCTCCCCAGTGGAGCTGAACGACCGGCCTGTTCCGCGATACCTGAGACGCGACCATTCTTGTTTCTCGCGTAAGGCGCTCGATGTAGGGCGGAGCTACTTCCTTGTTCTTGTTGATGACAACGTTGCAGCCGCAATAGAGGCATAGACGTTCACAGAACGGAATGTGAAAGTACAGCGATACTGGCCGCTCCGCCTCGCCGGTCTCCCTGGCGTTGGCCGCGGCAAGGTCCGCCACGTGGTCGGCGCATCGATAGTCATCTGACCACTCGGGCGCGGTCGGGTAACTGGTGTAGCGCGGGCCGGGCACGTTGTACTTGTTCAGAAGCTCGACCGTGATTTCGTGGCGTTCACCGTCGAGCTCGATATCCAGGATCTCCTGATCTCTCATGGCTGGGCTTCCGAAAAAATAGTGGGTGCGGCACAGAACAGGCGAGCGTTTGCGAGCGGCGTCGACGGCAGGATTCCATGGCCGAGATTGAGAATATGGCCGCTACTTCCGCCCTTCCGCAGCGTTTCATCGGTCACTGCTCGGATCTTCTCCGGAGTGCCGAGAAGCACCGCGGGATCGACGTTTCCCTGCAGCGCGACGCGCTGGCCGACGCGTCGGCGGGCTTCCGCCAGATCGGTCCGCCAGTCGATGCTGAGCACACTCGCGCCGGTTTCCGCCATCATTTCCAGGATGCCGCAACTGCCGTTCACATACAGCACCGCCGGAGCCCGCGCCTGATCGAGCTGCGCAAAGACGCGCTGCTGATATGGGAATGCGAACTCCCGGTAATCCTCGGGCGCGAGCTCGCCCGCCCACGTATCGAACAACTGCACGACTTGCGCCCCCGCTGCAACCGCCGCCTGCAAGTATGCCGCGATCGTATCCGCCAGCTTGGCGAGCAGCGCGTGCGCGAGCTCGGGTGCCGAAAACAACATGGCCTTGATGGTTGCATAGCTCTTGGAGCTGCCGCCTTCGACCAGATAGGACGCGAGCGTATACGGAGCGCCCGCGAAGCCGATCAGCGGCACCTCGCCCCCGAGCTCCGCGCGCAACCTGCGGATCGTCTCGAAGCAGAATGGCATGCGCTCTTCGGGATCCGGCACGACCAACGCTTCGACTTGCCCACGCGAGCACAGCGGCTCGGTGATCCGCGGGCCACCGTCATCGAAGGCGATCGGCGCGCCCATGGCCTCCAGCGGAATCAAGATATCAGAAAACATGATGACGGCTTCGACTCCCACAAGCTGGAGGGGCTGCAGCGACACCTCCACGGCGAGGTCCGGGCTCTTGCACAGCTCGATGAACGAAACGCGCGAGCGAATCGCCTGGTACTCCGCCAGATATCGCCCCGCCTGGCGCATCATCCAGACGGGCGCACGGTCGACGGGTTGCCTCCGGCAGGCGCGCAGGAAGCGTTCGGTCTTAGAAATTGAGCTGGTCATCTGTTATACTCTCTCCTCCGACAAGTGGATTTCTGCGCCGCGCTCCGGCGAACGAGACCGAACCATGATTCTCCTGCTCAGCAAGTGGCTCTCCGTCCTGCTCTACGCTGCGAGTACGGGATGTTATTTCCGACACCTGCAACGGCGCAAACCGCGCCTCGGGAGCTGGGGTACCGCGCTGTTCGCGCTCGCGTTACCTGTGCACTTTCTTGCGCTGCTCCAGCGCGGGTTGCTCATGGATGCCGTGCCCTACCTCGATTTCTACGGATCGCTGTCGCTGTTCGGCTGGATGCTCGGCCTCGCCTACCTGCTGCTCGAGTTGCGGCGCAAGAACAAGGCCATGAGCATCTTCGTGCTGCCCATCATTATTGCCTTTCATCTCCTCTTCGCCATTGTGCCCGCCCCCGCCGTGGAGCAAAAATCGTGGGCGAAGGGAGCACTTTTCGCCTTTCACGTCAACGTGAGCATGTTCGCGTACGCGGCGTTTACTCTCGCCTTCATTTCCAGCGTGACCTACCTCGTACTCTACCGCCGCCTCCGCAAGCACCGGCCGGGGCGCTGGGCGCCGCTTCTCCCCCCGCTCCGCGTGCTCGAGGAGACTTCACGAACGAGCATCCGCGTCGGCGTCGTTGCCCTCGCGGTGGGCGTCGCTACTGGAATTGTCCGCGCTGCCCAGGTGTGGACCGAAGAGGCGCAGGAAATCGACGCCAAGGTCCCGATCTCGCTCGCCTGCCTGGTCATCTACGTGACCTACCTGCTGCTCGAAGGCCGTCGCGGTTGGCGCGGCGAACGCTCCGCGTGGGTCTCGATCGCCGGCTTTTCGGCGGTGCTCTTCAGTTACACCCTTGGCAACCTTCTGCTCTCCCGGTTGCACTCTTTTTTCTGATCGCTGCCACGTGACCGCCATGGAGCTTATCGCCGTCGGGCTCAACCACGAAACCTCGCCGATCGAGGTCCGCGAGCGCTTCGCCTTCTCCCCGGAGCAGGCCCTGGAGGCCATGTCCTCGATGCGCGCCGAGCTCGGTGTTCGCGAAATCGCCATCCTCTCGACTTGCAATCGCAGCGAGGTCTATTCGGTGGGGCCGCGGGGCACCGAGCTCGCCCCTCGCATCCGCACCGCCGTGTGCCGCTACCACGGCGTCGACCACGAGGCCACGTCATCTTGCTTCTACGTTCACCAACACGCCGCCGTCGCCCGCCACCTGCTGCGCGTCGCCTCGAGCCTCGATTCCCTGGTCGTCGGCGAACCGCACATCCTGGGACAAATTCGCGACGCTTTTCAGCTTGCTCTGGCGCAACAGTACACCGGAACCGTGCTGAACCGGCTCTTTCACCTCGCGGTTCACGCCGGCAAGCGCGTGCGCACTGAAACCGAGATCGGCCTCCGGCCCGTCTCCGTGAGCTCGGTTGGTGTCGATCTCGCGCAGTCGATTTTCGGCGATCTCCGCGACTGCTCCGTGATCGTCATCGGTGCCGGCGAAATCGGCCAGGCGACCGTGCGCAGTTTGACGCAGCGAGGCGCGGGCCGCATTACCGTCGCAAACCGCTCGATCGAACGCGCCCGAGAGCTCGCCCGAGAGCTCGGCGGGCGTGCCCTGGACCTCGAGGCCGGATTTGCCGACCTGCGGTTTCAGGACATCGTCATCACGTCCGCCGCCGCCGATCGCCCACTGCTCGACCATGCGCGGATCGCCGACGTCATGGCGGCACGAGAAGACCGCCCTCTCTTTTTCATTGATCTGGCGCTGCCGCGCAACGTAGACCACGAGGTCTCGACGCTCTACAATGTCTTTCTCTACAACCTCGACGACTTGCAGGGAATCGCAGCCGAAAATCGCAAAGAACGCGAGCGCGACTTGCCTCGCGTCCAGGCGATTGTGGACGAGCACGTGACGGCATTCATGCAGTGGTACGAAGGCCTCGCGGTGGTGCCCACCATCAAGGAGCTGCGCAGGCGCGCCGCGCGCATCAGCGAGGATGAGCTTCAAGAGCACTTGCGGCGACTCGGCGACCTGACCGAGCGCGATCGCGAAATCGTGCGCTCGCTGGCGCACGCGATCACCAACAAGCTCCTTCATGAACCCACCGTGCGACTGCGAGAGTCCGCCGATCCCGGTCACCTCGCGAGCGTCCGCTACCTCTTTGACTTGGAGTCCGGCGAATGACGAGACCACTGAAAATCGGCACGCGCGGCAGCAAGCTCGCGCTCTGGCAGGCGGAGCACGTGCGGTCGCTTCTTGGCGGCCTCGACATTGCCGCGGCGATCGTCGTCATCCGCACGACCGGAGACGACCGCCTCGACGCCTCGCTGGCCCAGCTCGATCGTGGCGTGTTCGTGCGCGAGATCGAGCATGCCTTACTGCGCTCCGAGGTTGACCTCGCCGTGCACAGCATGAAGGACCTGCCCACATCCATCCCGGCCGGCCTGACCATCGCCGCGTATTGTGCCCGCCACGATGTGCAAGACTGCCTGGTGTCGCGTACCGGCGCGCGGCTGCGCGACCTCCCGGCGGGCGGCCGCGTCGGCACCAGCAGCCTGCGCCGCCAGGCGCAACTGCGCCATCACCGCCCCGAGCTCATCTGCGAGGACATTCGCGGTAACGTCGACACCCGCCTCCGCAAGCTGCGCGAAGGTCAGTATGATGCGATTGTGCTGGCGCGCGCCGGGCTCGAACGCCTCGGACTCGCGGCGGAAATCGCCGAGATTCTCGACACTGACGTGCTCTTGCCCGCGGTCGGGCAGGGAGCCGTCGGGATCGAGGCGCGCGAGGATGATGCCGCAGCGCTGGGCCTGCTGGCGCGTATTGACCACGCGCCGACCGCGATCGCCGTGCGTGCCGAGCGCGCGTTGCTGCGGGAAATCGAAGGCGGCTGTCAAGTCCCCCTGGGAGCCTGGTGCCGGCCGGATCCAGCCAGCGCCGGCGAGCTACTGATGGACGCCTGCATGGTTTCCCTCGACGGCGGGCGCTATGTGCGCGAGCACCTGTCCGGGGTCAGCCGCGACCCGGAATCCCTCGGAGTACGGCTCGCCCACCGACTGCGTGCGGCAGGAGGCGATGCGATTCTCGCCGAGCTCCGCTCGACTGCGTCCGGCGATGTCTGAGCGCGCTCCCGGTTCACCACCTGCGGCGCCGCCCAAGGTGCTCATCACCCGCGCCCGCGGCGACGCCGGCGGCATGGCGAACCTGGTTGCCGCCCGCGGTGCGATTCCTGTCCTGCTCCCGACGATCGCGATTCGCCCACCCCTGGATTGGGCTCCGGCCGACGCGGCTATCGACCGCCTGGAATGCTATGCGTGGATCGTCTTTACGAGCCGCAACGCGGTGCACTCCTTTGCCGAGCGCTGCCGCCTGCGCCGCCCCGAAAGCGAGTGGCCGCCGCTCTGCGCCGTGGGCGACGCCACGGCGGCGGCGCTTGCCGCCATCGGTCGCCGGCCCTGCCTCATCCCCGATCTGCACAACGCCGATGGCGTGGTCCGCGCCTTTTCCGCGGTCCCGCACTCCGGCCGTATCCTCTTTCCGGCCGGCGATCTGGCCCGTGACACGGTTGCAGACGGTCTCGCTCGCCAGGGCGCCGCCGTAGATGTCGTCGTCGTCTACCGCACCGCCGTCGGCGAGGGCGACCTCGATCCCACGCTGCGCGACGCCATGCTCGCCGGTGAAATCGCCGCATACACCTTCACCAGCCCCTCTGCTGCCGAGGGCTTCGCCCGCCTCGTCGGTCCAACACTGCTTGCGTCAGTGCGCGCTCGCGGTGTCATCGCTTCCATTGGCCCGACGACCACCGCCGCCTTGACCGAGCTCGGGTTGAAGGTTGATGTCGAGCCGCGCCAACCCGGAATCCCTCAGCTCATTGATGCTCTCGACGCGCTCCTTTCTCCAGCGAAGGCAGGACACCATGGCCTTTCCGATTGACCGCCCCAGACGATTGCGCCAGACCGAACGATTCCGCCGCATGGTCCGCGAGACTCGACTTGCGGTGGACAATCTCATCTACCCGCTCTTCGTTTGCCCGGGCTCAGGCACGCGGCGCGAAGTTTCGTCGATGCCCGGCTGCTACCAGCAGTCCGTTGACCGGCTCGTCGAGGATTGTCGGGACGTCGCCGGGCTTGGGATTCCCGCGGTGATTCTCTTTGGCATTCCCGAGCGCAAGGACGAGGCGGGATCGGGTGCCTACGCTCCGGATGGGATCGTGCCGCTGGCGATTCGCGCCATCAAGAGCGCCGCGCTCGACCTCACCGTCATCACCGACGTGTGCCTGTGCGAGTACACGAGCCATGGTCATTGCGGCGTCGTCGAGAACGGTGAGGTCGTCAACGATGCTACGCTGGAGCTGCTGGCGCGCGAAGCGGCGGCCCACGCCGCCGCTGGAGCCGACATGATTGCGCCCAGCGACATGATGGATGGCCGCATCGGTGCGATCCGCGATCATCTCGACGAAATCGGCTATGCCAGCGTCCCCATCCTGTCCTATGCCGCAAAATACTGCTCCGGCTTCTACGGTCCGTTTCGGGAGGCCGCGGAGTCCGCTCCCCAGTTCGGGGACCGCCGCTCCTACCAGATGGATCCCGCCAATCGCCGTGAGGCCCTCCGCGAGGTTGAGCTCGACATTGCGGAGGGAGCGGACATCGTCATGGTCAAGCCGGCGCTCGCCTACCTCGACATCGTCCGGGAGGTGCGCGACGCGTTCGACGTCCCCGTCGCCGCCTACAACGTCAGCGGCGAATACAGCATGGTCAAGGCCGCGGCCGCGCGCGGCTGGATCGACGAACGCCGTGTCGTGCTCGAAACCCTCACCGCCATGCGCCGTGCCGGCGCCGACCTCATCCTGACCTACCACGCCAAGGACGTCGCGCGTTGGCTGGCGTAAGCGCGGCCACGCTGCATCGCTTTCCGCGGCTCTTCGGAGGTGACATCATGACTGCTGCTACTTCGACCGCACTGTTTTCCGAGGCCCAGGAGCTGCTTCCCGGCGGCGTCAATAGCCCGGTGCGCTCCTTCGCTTCAGTTGGGGGTTCCCCGTTTTTCGTCGAGCGCGCCTCCGGCGCCACGATTTGGGACGTCGAGGGGAAAAGCTACATCGACTATGTCGGCTCCTACGGTCCCATGATTCTGGGTCATGCCGCCGCGCCCGTCGTGGCCGCAATCGCCCGCCAGGCAGAGAAAGGCACAAGCTTCGGAGCCCCCACCGCGCTCGAGGTAGATATGGCCCGCGTCGTGACGGCGTGTGTCCCCTCTGTGGCGATGGTTCGTTTCGTCAGCAGCGGCACGGAGGCGACGATGAGCGCCATTCGGCTCGCCCGGGCCTTTACCAAACGGCGCGTGATCGTGAAGTGCGAAGGCTGCTATCACGGCCACGGCGACGCTTTCTTGTCGCGCGCAGGCTCCGGCCTGGCCACCCTCGGGCTCTCGTCGAGTCCCGGTGTGCCCGAGGCCTTCGCCGCGCTTACCGTGACCATCCCCTTCAACGATGCGGCGGCACTGCGCGCCGCCCTCGATGCTCATGGCGATGACGTCGCCGCCTTCATCGTCGAACCTGTGCCGGCGAACATGGGCGTCGTGTTGCCCCGCTCCGGATACCTCGAGGAGATCCGCGAGCTTACTGCCTCGCGCGGTGTCCTGCTCATCTTCGATGAGGTCATCAGCGGTTTTCGCCTTGGTCTCGGTGGTGCCCAGGCGCACTTCGGCGTCATGCCCGACCTGACCTGCCTCGGCAAAATCATCGGCGGTGGGCTCCCCGTCGGCGCCTACGGTGGGCGGAAGGACATCATGCAAATGGTCGCTCCCTGCGGGCCCGTCTACCAGGCCGGAACGCTATCCGGAAACCCATTGGCCATGCGCGCCGGTCTGGAAACAATCGCCCACTTGAAGCTACCGGAAACGTACGAGAGACTCGCTACCTTTGGCGAGATACTCGCTTCCGGGCTACGCGAGGCCGCGACACGCCACTCCTGGCCGCTGACCGTCAATCAGCTCGGGTCCATAGCGACGCCATTCTTCGTTGCAGGCGGCGTCGCGTCGTGGGATGACGCGCGCCGTGCCGATACCGGGCGTTTCTCCCGCTTTCACCGCGAGCTGCTCAACCGTGGCGTTTTCTTGGCGCCTTCCCAGTTCGAGGCGATGTTCCTTTCGACCGCCCACTCCGCTTTGGACGTCGAGGCAACGCTCCGCGCCATGATCGCCGCCGCTGCAACCGTCTTCTGACCGAGCTGCGGAGGCCCGGCGGGGTGGTTGCCTCACGATGGCTCGTGCGACGCGTCCGGTGCGACTACGATGCGCACCGGTCCGCGCCCCACCCTGCCAATGATGCGCGCCGCCGCGTCACCGCCTGCGTGAATACGCTCCAGAAGCTCCGTGGCGCGCTCGCGCGGCACCGCAATCAAGAGCCCGCCGGAGGTCTGCGGGTCATAAAAAACCCTGATGAGCTCCTCTGGAATGGCCGCATCCACTGCGACATGGCCCTCGGCGTAGGCGCGATTCGTGACGTCGCCTCGCGTCAGATTGGCACGGTCGCGCGCCAATACCACGGCGTCCGCGAAAACTGGAATCGCGGAAGCCCAAAGCTCGAGTGAAACGCTCGAGGCCCGGGCGAGCTCGAGCCCATGCCCAAGCAAACCAAACCCGGTAACGTCGGTCGCGCCGGCGATTGCGAACGGCTCCATCGCTTCGCAGGCGTAGCGGTTGAGCCGGCACATGGATTCGACGATGCGCTGCTCCGCCGCCGGCGTGGCCCTTCGGCGCTTGAGCGCTGTCGACACGATGCCCGTCCCGAGCTCTTTGGTCAACAAGAGGAGGTCGCTCTCCCGCGCCCCCGAGTTTGTCACGATGTGCCGCGGGTGCACGATTCCAGTCACGGCAAGGCCAAACTTGAGCTCCGGGTCCATGACCGTATGACCGCCCACGATGACGGTATCGGCTTCATCCGCCGCCTCGCGGGCGCCCGCGGTGATCAGCGCCAGCCCCTCCGCTTCCAGATCGCGCGGGTAACAAGCCACGCACAATGCCGTCAGCGGTCGCCCGCCCATGGCATACACGTCGCTCAGCGCGTTCGCCGCGGCGATGCGCCCAAACATCCGGGGATCGTTGACGATCGGCGTCAGAAAATCCACCGTCTGGACCAACGCCAGCTCGTCGGTGAGCTGAAAAACACCGGCGTCATCTGACGTGGAGACATCGACGAGCAGGCGCGGGTGTCCTGGATAGGTCAACACGGCCAGAGCAGGCCCCAAGACCTTGGGGCTCATCTTGGACGCTCAGCCCGCGCAGTCGATGCGCCGCGTCAGCTCCCATTGCTTCCTCTTTTGGCTCATCCCGCGCCGCCACCATCCGCATGGCTCGCCCGCGCCGCTAGCCATGCCGCGGCGAAACGGGTCGCCATCGCCCCGTGATGCTCCGCAACCGCCGCCAGATAGGCCTCGATCTGCGCCGCGCCGACGCCGCGATAGCCTGCAGCGTACTGCGCCTTGGCCCGGCCGATGCGGGAAAGCGCCTTGGCAATCACTTCCGGCTGGAGCCTTCCCACCTCCACGGCGGCGTCGACACTGCGAATCAGACCCGGAAGCAGCTCCCATTGACGGCAGACAAGGAACTGATCGACCCCTGCCCCCAATCCCTCGATGACGATTTCGCACGCCGCGTAACGCGCCGATACGGCCTTCATCTCCACGTCGTCCGAGAAGACGAGGCCGTCGAAGCCCCACTCCCCGCGCAACAAATCCCCGATGATGCGCGGCGACAGTGTGGCCGGTACGTCGGCATCGAGCGCAGGATACAACACGTGCGCCGTCATCAGCGCCGGCAGGCCCGCGGCCAACGCCTGCCGAAACGGCCTCAGCTCCACAGCTTCGAGCCTGTAGCGGTCGTGCGCGACCACCGGCAGCGTTTCGTGTGAATCCTGAGAGGTGTCGCCGTGGCCGGGAAAGTGCTTGCCGCAAGGCATTACGCTGGCCTCGCGAAGCCCCGCGGCCAGAGCGATTCCGAGCCTGCCCACAGCGGCGGGATCGCCTGACAGCGCCCGGTCTCCGATCACCGGGTTTGCCGCGTTCGAGTGGACGTCCAAAACCGGTGCGAAAATTATGTTGAAGCCCGCCGCCGCGGCTTCGTCGCCGAGAATCCGCGCATATCGCCTGCTCTCGTCCACGTCGTCAAGGGCGCCCAGTACCGCCGCTGGCGGTAGCACCGTAAAAGGCGCGCGCAAGCGCGCCACGCGTCCACCCTCCTGGTCCACACAAATCCACGGGCGGTGCGGCGTGCCGACTTCGAAAACCCGCTGCGTCAGCGCTGCAAGCTGGGCGGGGCTTTCGATGTTTCGCGAAAACAAGATGACCCCACCGCAGTCGCCGGCCGCCAGCGCCTGCTCCAGTCCGGCGGGAAGGCGCGTGCCGTCAAAGCCGCATACGAAGAGCTGTCCAGTGCGATCGCCCATCGTCCAGTGCAGGGGTGGCGGTGTTGTGATCCCGGACCCTGGACTCTAGTGTCAGCTCGGCTTGCGGGCAAGCCCGACCGGCGGCCAGCAGGTGGGAGCAAGCACAGGCCGCCACCGCACCGCCATGTCGAGGCGGCGAAGCAAGACCTGTCACGGCTGTGGCACGCCGATGGGGAACAGCATGACGTAGTCGTTGGCGAAGGAAATGGATTCACCCTGCGCGGCCCAAAGCAGCTCGAAGACGACCCGCGAGAGCCGCGCTCCGTCCAGCACCTCCGGTGGCGCCGGTGCACCGTTCTCGAGCGAGAAGCCAACGTTGACGTTCCACGGGGCCGTCGAGGTCTCCGCTGAGCGTCCCGGCAGCACACGGACCGGGTCGGTCTCACAGCCGTCGTCGTCGAAGCAGTCGCAGTTGCCTGTGCACGCCAGGGCGGTAACTTCCCCCGCCGCGCTGACGGCCTCCGCTCTCAGGAGTAGCGCGGCGCCCGCTGGCAGTGTCACCGCCGGGAAATACGCCATCAGCCGGGCCCCGTCCCCCAGAAACGCCGGCTCTCCTTCCGGAGGCGACAGTCGGATCCGGCCGATTCCGCCGATGTCCGTCCGCTGGGGATCGGTCACGGAGACTTCCAGGAGCGCGTTCAGCTCGGACTGCTCGTAGACCAGGCTCAGAGTCGGATCTTCCAGTCCCCCGGGCATCGTGTTCCCCTGCCAGTAGGACATCGTTTCGGTGGCGACCCGGTTGCCCGACAAAAGCTCGCAGTCCGCCTCACCGCCGATCGTCGCCGCCGCGGAGGCCAGCTTCCTTTGGAAGCCGCCCCCACTGCCCGGCGGCATTCATCGACTGGCAACAGGCGTCCGCCGGGGCTCGTGCACCCCGGCCCGGTGCATTGCTGAGATTCGAGCCAGGCAATTTTGATACGGCCGGCGCCGTACGTGTGCGCGTAGCTGTTACCCTCGCAGCCGCCGCAAGTGGAATCGATGCGGGTGGAAAGCGCCTCCAGCGCGGACTCGGTCTGCGAGCGCGCGGGCAGCTTACCGTGCCGGCGCTGATACTGGTCGAGGTGGATGGCGACGAGCGCGGCCGCGACCGGCGCGGCCGCCGAGGTGCCGCGGAAAGTTGCGCCGGCCGCGTTTTTCACATGGCCGGGGGCGACGAAGGCCGGTTTCTCGAGCTCCTGGAAACCGTTCGCGGCCATGATCATACCCGGCCCGCGACCGCTGTAATCCGCGATCAAGTCGTCTTCGGACGCGCCGATGGCCATCACGTCGGGGTGCGCCGCCCAACCGAGAATGCTGTGACTCGAGGTGCGCGGCGTCACGGTGAGCAGGCCCTCGTCCTTCACGAGCACGACGAGGCGGAATCGAAGGCTCGACAAATCCACGTTCGCGGGCACCTTGTGGAGGAAAACCCCGGCGTCGTAACGGTTGGAGAGGCAACTTCCCGGCAGCCGCTTGCTCGGTGTCCACCCCGCGCGTGCCCAGGGGTACCACTGTTCGCCTATGGGCATGTCCTCGTGACTTTCGCTCCCGGCGCGCGGGCAGTCGTCCTCGAACAGCACGACCCCTAGATCCAGGTCCGGCCGGTTCCAGAAGAGGTAGACGACCAGCTCATCCCGCGGGTCGTAGGCGCTGTCGAGGGTGATTTCCCAGTTTCCCGTCGCCGTCCCGAAGCCGTGCGTGGTTCTCCCTGCCTTCACCACCGGATTGAAGGCGTCGGCCGCATACGCGAGCCTGGCGTTGTTGCCAGCCGCGAACACCACATGCACGTCGCCGGCGAGCGCGGTGATCGCCTCGTCCATCTGCGGGGCGGGCTGGTCCAAGAAGGTCATCGGCACCACGATGACCTTCTTGCTGGCGAGCTGACCGATGCAAACGTTCAGTCTTTCGCTCGGCTTGGGTTGACACGTGGTGACCTGATTCAGGGAAAGCAGCTCCTTCATCACGGCGATGGCGGTGAAACCGTGCGTCCCCGGGCTGAAGCCCCAGTCGATGAAGCCGATCGGGATAGCGGAGCCGTCGATGCCGGCCTTGCGTAGCGGCTCGATACCGGTAATCTCCCGGACGAGCTCCATGGATGCCGCACCCGCGGCCGAGGTCGGAGACATCGAGCCGGGAGAGTATCCCGAGGGCAATGCCATCTGTCGGCGGACAAAGGGCAACGCCTCGACCGCTTTGAGCTGTTCCACCAGACGGTCGTAGTCGTACAATACCGTGCAGCTTTCGCCACCGCGTTCGCCCACCTCCAGGCCGATAGACTCGAGCTCGTCGAACCACTCATCCCGCGCCGGGCCGGTGAATTCCAGCACCAAGGGAAAGCCGTCCGGCGCGGTCCTGATCTGGTATTCGTTGCGCTCCAGCTCCTCTCTGGGGTCCTCTCCCTGCATGATGCGCGCCACCGAGATCCGCACCTTACGCTCCATCTTTCCCGGGCCAGGGACCTGCCAATAAGACTCCATGGGGATCAGCGAGGCCTCGACGCTGCGCGGCCCTTCCGCGCCCCCGCTGTCGACGGCGGAGACCGAGTAGTAGTACGTCTGCGCAGGGTCCAGGCCCCTGTCGTAGTGGGACGTGCGGGGTGGAAACTCTCCGATGAGCGTCGGTGTGGACTCGCCGGGCAGGCGGCGGTAGAGGCGATAGCGGACTGCTCCCGGGGTGGTGCTGTCTCCCCACCCTACCCCCAGCTCGTCCTCGATGCCCTTGAAGAAGTTGGGTGGACTGATCGTAACCCACTCCGGCGGCGCGGGCACGCCGGGGTCGATGGCCATGAAGGCGCCATTTGGGCCGTCGTTGGACGCATTGCCGGCCTGGTCGTAGGCGACGAGATTGACCTTGTAGTAGCGACCCGGCCGCAGCCCGGTCGCCGTTGCCTCCAGCGTCGTGCCATCCGTCTCGGCCAAAACCCGGGTCGCGCCCTCGATCCGATACGTTACCAACCCCACGTCGTCCGTCCCCGCCCCCCAACGGAAGCGCGCCGTCGTGCCGGTGACGTCCAGGATCTCCAACCGACTCTCGAGCAGCTTCGGCGACTCCTTGTCCGCAGGCTCGGTCCGCACGGTTGCCGATGGACCCGTGCTCGACCAGTTGCCCGCCGTGTCCCCCGCTTCCACCCTGAACCGGTAGTTGGTCCGCTCCGAGAGCCTGCTCGCGGCATATCCGCGGACATCGCCGCCGACCGTGTCGCGAAGCGTGGTGTTCTGATAGATCCGGTAGGCCGTCACTCCGCTCTCGTCGGTGGCTGCGGTCCACCGCAGCGTGACGTCCTCCCAAGCGACGCCCAGCGCCTCGAGCCGGCTCTCCTCGGGCCACACCGGGGAGACCGTGTCAGTGGCGGCGGGCGAGTAAAGCAAGGGCGTCGTCTCTGAACCTCTCGATGCCAAAGAGTCTTCAGCGCCGGCGGGCGCGGCAAAAACGGTGATCCACATCATTGCCGCTGACAACTGCTTCCGATTCATCGTCGTCATTGGCCTATTCCCTCCGAAAACTGTGGCATGTCTGGCGTATGGTCCCCGGGACCGATCCTCATTTCGGCCAGGCGACGAAGGCGCTGTTGGCATGACGAGGCTGACGAGAGCACGGTTCGGCTTCGGTAGCAAAATTTCAATCCGGGGGGCCCCCACAAGGAGCCGAGCTGTGCCGGCTTCATACCCCTGCTCATCCGTTCCTGCAAGCGCGCCGTTCCTCACAGCTCGCAGTCGCACTGGCGGTGGAATGAGAGACCTCCTAGCATCTCGCTGAACGCGATGGACCCTAAAGTGTGCGAGGGGTTTTTCCGATAGACAATATGGAGGATTCGACGCGCTCCTTAGGTCGCGAGAGAGCTGCATGGTTACTGCGATCCGATCACCTACCACAGCACCGACCCGCTCGCCCGCCGGCGCTTTCAAGCTGCCCCAGGCGGCGGCCACCGGCTTGCCTCGAACGGCCGGAGTAGAGCCGGGGCAAACCCCTGCGTTCGTGGTCGAGCTCTCACCGCAAGCTCGCGTGACCCCGCCGGCGGCCTTGGCGGGTGCCGGCGGCGGAAGTGGACCTGCCACCGCCCCGGAAGACGCGGCGAGCGGTGCAGAGGAGCCCGGTGGTTCCCAGGCGGCCCCCGGCACGGATGAGCCCGCCGACGCCGGCCAGAAGCGCGCGAAAGGTCACGCGGAGGCGGCGACCGAAGAGCTACCTGCGGACCAAAGGAAGGAAGTCGAGGAGCTCGAGAAGACCGACCGCGAAGTGCGCCAGCACGAGGCTGCCCACAAGGCCGCGGCCGGTGGGCACGCTCGCGGCGGGCCGCAGTTCACCTTTCAAGTTGGCCCTGACGGCAAGCGCTACGCCGTCGGCGGTGAGGTCAAAGTGGACATGAGCCCTGTCCCCGGAGATCCTGCCGCGACGATTCAGAAGATGAGCCAGATCCGCCGCGCCGCTCTCGCTCCACGTGATCCATCGGCCGCTGACCGCTCCATCGCCGCCCGCGCCGCCCGGGTAGCCCTCGATGCGCGCGAGGACCTTCGCCAGGAGCAGGCGGACAAGACGGCGGAGGCCGCCGGCCGCGCCGCGAGCACCAAGGACAGCGCCACCGCGGAAGAGGCCGCGAGCGCGCCGCCCGAGAAGCCGGTTGCGCCACCTTCGCCTTCCTCCGAGCCCCAACCGGCAGCGGGCTTTCCCGCCCGCCTTGCGCCCGAGATCGGTGCTGATCGCCGCCGCTCCGCGCGCGATGATACCGCCGCCCTGGCGCCGCGCAACGCCGCGGATTCCAGCCCCGCCGCCGCGCCCTCCGTTCCCCGCGGACAGGCGGCCCCTGCGCCGGTAGCCGGTGAGGCGCCCGACACACCCACTTCATCGACCGGCGAAAGGCTCCGGCCGGCTACCGGCAACGCGCCTGAAATCGCGGCCGGCGCGCCGGTCCAGAGCCTCAAGGCCACCGAGCAGCGCGGCCGCGATGCCTATCGCAAAGCTCCGTACGCCGAAGCCCTCGCCACGGCGGCGCACGCCATCAACGCCTTCGTCTGATCCGCCAGCGCCAGCGCTCCCGTCACAGCGAGACCGGCACCGGCTCACGCTGCCGGGGTGCCGCGAGCCGACACCGCTCGAGCTCGGTCGCGTCGTGCGACGAGAACAGCCTTACGAGATCGCCGCGCTCCGCGACCAGTTGCCGCAGACGGCTCACATTGCGCCTCCGATCCACGCCGCTGGACTGATCCAGCCACTGCATCAACCGCAGACCCGGAGGGCACCACGGCGCCAGCGGATCGAGCTGGCCGTGGAAAAAATAGGAATCGCCGCAATGCAGCAGCCATCCTTTCTCGGAGCGCACCGCAACGCCACTGTGCCCTCGGCTGTGGCCAGTCAGTGGCACGAGGAGGATGTCCTCGGGCAACCCCCGCAGTGGACGAACGGCCTGAAATCCGTGCCACGGCTCTCCTTCTTCATCGTACGCCTGGAATGTAACGCCATTCTGCCACTGCCGCGGAGCATAACGCAGTCGATCCGCCGGGCCTGACCGCGCCCGCGCCGCACCGAGCTCCCGGGCATGCACATGGACGAGTGCCTCGGGGAAATCCCTCAGGCCGCCGGCGTGGTCAATATCCAGGTGCGTCACGACGGCGTGCCGGACGTCCTCAGCGCGGAATCCCAGCCCGCGAATCTGCTGCCAGGCGGTCTCATCTGGATCCAGCGCAGGCTTGGCGAGGACCTCGAAAAAGCGGCCGAACGGGTGCGCCATCGCCACGTCGTCTCTGCCAATGCCGGTATCGACCAGAACGAGGCCGGCGTTCGTCTCGATGAGCAGGCAGTGGCAAACCATCCGCCCTCGTTCGAAGTAGCTTCCGGTCCCGGTGACCAGGCGTGCGCTCAGCGGACAGAGCGTGCCGCAGTTGAGATGATGGACGATCACGACAGTGGCTCCTGAAAGGGTACGGACTTGGATCCCGCCGCCTTCCGTGCGCCCGGTACCGGCGCGACGCGAAGGGAGCTGGACAGCACTACGTTCCCGGCGACTTCTCTACCCTAGCACCGCTTTGAACCTCTTGTCTGCTTCGGCGAGTACCGCCTGGCAAGCGCGCCAATACACCCGCGTGCCGGCTCCCCCCTCGGCCCGCGATCACCGCCCAACAGCGTGATTCGCCACCGTAAGCTTGACAACCGCGACCTGAGAAATTATACTAGGAGCGCTTTAGTTGGTCCTCCGAAATGTGTGTAAGACCCCTGAAGGAGAGTTTATGGCAGTCGTACGAGCCGAAGTTGAAGTGAGCAATAAGAACCTCGAACGCGCCCTTCGCACCCTCAAGCGCAAGACGCAGCGCGAGGGCCTGATTCGCGAAATCCGCAAGAACCGCTACTACGAGAAGCCCAGTGCCGTGCGGCGCCGCAAGGAGCTCAAGGCAGCTCGGCGACGCAACAAGGCGAATCTCGTGTCCGGCGTCTAGGCGACTCGCCTAGAGCAATAGCTCACGCTCAACCTCGCTCGCGACTTGCGCCGCCGCCAAGGCCTGATCGACCGTTATCTCTTCGCGCTTGGCCATGGCGATGAGGTGCCACTCAAGGGTGTGCATTTCCTCCGGATCGGCGGCATGCTGGAGCGCGCGCACGGCATCCCAGCTCGCCCCGGAAGCCAGCGCATTGGCCACTCCCGATTCCATTCGCAGGACTTCTTGCGCCGCAATCCTGCGCGACCCATCACGAGCCATCACGAGCCGTTGCCCCACGACGGCTCGGATCGTTGTCAGCGCCAGCTCCAGCCGCGCCTCGCTCGCCCGACCGGAGCAACTCTCCAGAATCCAGTCGACCGCCGAGCGCACGCTGGCTGCCGTCAGGTAGCCGATCACCAGCATTCCCGCTCTCCCAAGCGCCAGCATCGCTTCGAGCGCCTCGTCCGTAACCGGCGGCCCTACCATGAGCACGTTGACGTCTTGACGTCCCGCCAGACGCAGCGCCGATCCAAGACCCGATCCGTTCATCCCGAGCTCAACTTGGTCCACCGACGACAGCGCATCTGCGATCACGTGCTCGATCGGATCCTCGATCGTCAGAATGTGCGCCCTGCGCCGCTGCGCAACTTCCGCTACAAGCCATGCTCCCGTCGTGGACCTTCCTGATGACGCCGGTCCCGTCACCAGGATGAGCCCCGATGTCTCCTGCACCAGCCCGGCTACTGCTCCGGTCAGCCCAAGCTCCCCACGCACAGGCAGCCGGACCGGGATGAAGCGAAACACCGCTTCAATGCTCCCCCGCTGCCGAAAAAAGGAGACGCGAAATCGGCCGAGCTGCGGCACCCAGTACGACGTACATACGGACGACTGCCGCACCAGCGCCGCCTGGAGAGGCTTTGGCAGCACCATCTTGGCGATCCGCCCCGTGTGACTCGGCGTCAGCCTTGGATAGTCTGCGTTGACGAGCTGGCCATTCCGTCTGACCACAGGCGGTCGTCCTGCCTTGAAGTGAATGTCCGAGACCCCCGGCCCGCACACCTTGCCCAACAGCCCGGCGAGCTCCACCCGCGATGCCTCAGTCGAGTCCACTTGCCACCATCCGCTCGAACGGGACTGTATCCGTGGCCGCATCCATCGCCGCCTGCGTGTCGATCTCCCGCATCCGCAGGCGTTTCATCAAGCTCTGATCGAAGGAGTACGTTCCATAGCTCGCCGTTCCCTTTTCGAGCAGTTCGCGGAGTCGAGAGCTGCTGCCGCCCAGTTCCAACCACTCCGCCAAGGGCCGGCATCCCCACGCCATTTCCGTGATGGGAACGACGCCTCCGCCACCAGCGCGCACCACCATTTTCTGGCACATCACCAACTGCAGGTTTCTTCCAAGTGCTGCCGCCAGCGCCGCACGCCGCTCGCCGCTCACCGCTTCCAGACAGGACGTGAGCAAAGCGGCAGTGTCGTTTGCCTCCACCGTCGCCAACACCAGACACCCTCCCTCCGCCAGCGGCACGAGCTGTTCGATTCCCCTCGGCTGGCCGATTGCCCCGACGACCACGACATTGGCATCTTCTCGTATTGCGCGATCCAACCCCACCGACAAGCTCTCGACATCTGTTCCGACCTCCACCTGGGAAATGCTCGCCCGGCGGTCGCGGTACAGGAACTCGATCGGATCCTCCAGGATCACGATATGGTGGGCACACCTTTCATTGATGGCTTCGACGATGGCCGCCAGTGTCGTGGACTTCCCCGCGCGTGCCCCGCCGCCAATCAGCACGAGACCGCTGTCGAGCTTGACCAGGCTCAAGAGCTCGCGCGGCAAATTCAGCGTCTCCAGACTCGGGATCTCGAGCGGAATGGCGCGCAGAATAATCGTCATCCCGCCATAGGTGTGAAAGAGATGAGCGCGAAAGCGCGCCACCGCCCCGAGGCCATAGGATGTGTCCACCGCCATCCCTCGCTCAAACCGCTCCCACTGATCCTCGCGAAGGACTTTTCGCGCGAAGGCGCTGACGGCTTCCCCCGGTACGATCTCGGCGGACAACCTCACCAGCTCCCCGTCGCGCCGGATCCAGATGGGACCACCGGCTTTGAGGTGAATGTCCCCAAGTGCTCCACTCTGCTGCTGGTCAAGCGTTTTCGCCAGGAGCTGCTCGATTTCGTCCATGCTCTTTTTTCACCCTCGCGGTCTTTCTCCGTGACGCTAATGCGAACTGCGGGCAAGGGCAATCCTCAGCACGCAAACTCAGCCCGGGGCGGAGGACAGCGCGGCGCTCCGTGAGCTCGCGGGCCTACGCCCTCCCGGGAATCCCGCCCGCGAGCACGGTCCGGCGGGGAATTCGCTATCTTGTTCTCCCGGCCCAGTCGTGGTACGGTCTACCCCGGTGGACAAGATAACCCAGCCATCAATCATGCCCGCGCCGACAGTGATTGGAGTTTGAGGTCGAAATGAGCAACATCGCAAGTGACCGGATACTGGAATGTAAGCAGCTTCTGAAGGACACGAGCCTCTTTTGCGAGCTGTCGGACAGTCAGCTCGAACAGGTCGTGACGCTTCTGGAGGAGTCACGGGTCGCGCCCGGCGAGCTCATTATTCGCGAAGGACAGCCAGGCAGCCGACTTCATGTCGTGAAGGAAGGACGGGTCCGCGTGGAGAAAATCCTTGGCGATGACCCCGTGCGGCTCGCCGATCTCTATGCCGGCGCGATGCTCGGGGAGATGACGCTCATCGAGCCGGCGCCCACCTCCGCGAGCGTGGTTGCCGTAGATCCCACCATCCTGCTGAGCGTCTCCAGAGAGGACTTCATCTCGCTTCTCGACCGCGATAGCGCCATGGCAGCAAAGCTCTATCAAGGGCTTTGCCGTATTCTGGTGGAGAAGATGCGCAAGAACAACGAGCGAATCAAGGAGTACTTCCTGATCAACCGAGCGCTCATCGACAATGAGGAGTTTCGCCGGCTTTACACTTCGTACCACAAGCCGGCAGGAGGCGTCGGCGCTGATGCCGACGCCTGAAAGCGGACGACCTCGTGTCTATAACATGCGCTCGACGTTAGCGGCTTCGATGCGCGCCTGTACCCACGCGGAGTAGTAGTTGTTTTGCTTCCGGCTCCGCAGCTCCTTGCGCAGGCTCTCACGCTGCTGATCAGCCTGAGCGGCAGCAATGTCTTGACGTTCCACGACGCTCACCAGCACGATTGCATCCTTGACCTCAAGCGGGCCTCCGAGCTCGCCCGGAGCCAGTGAAAACATCAGCTTGTCCAGCTCCTCACTTCGGCCGACGTCGGTCAGGTAGGCGCCGCGCTTGATGAGCTCCGAATCCACCGATTTGGTCCCCAGATCTGCTGCCGCCTGTTCCCAGTTCCGGGTGCCCGCACGTACCTGCTCTGCCGCGGCTCGCATCTTCTCCCGGGCCTTTTCCATGGCCTTTGACTTTTTCAGCGCCTCCTGAACGTCTGCTCGCACCTCTGCCAGAGCGGCCGCGTGCGGTTCCTTTTTTTCCAGCGGACGGATGAAATAGTAACCGCGGAAGGTCTTGGTCGGCGCGCTCCATTTTCCGATTTCGGTCGCAAACGTCGCGTCCGCAAACTCACGCGATCGCCCGATGCCGGGGACCAGCTCACTCTGACCGAAGAAGCCCGTCTCCCCGACCTCGGCGATGGTGGTCGTCCCTGATTTCCGCTTTGGCGCCCGGTCTGCCAGCTCCTGTGCCGTCGTGGCAGTCTGCGCAGTTCTGGACAGGGTCTCGGAGATTTCCTCCAGTTTGGCGTCCGCCTGCTCCCGCCTGATCTCCTGCTCGATTGCGACCTTGACTTGCTCAAACGGCTGAACTGTGCGTGGCTGGCGTGCCTCCACGCGGACGATGTGAAAGCCGAAGTCAGTCTGCACGATGTCGCTGGTTGCTCCGGGTTCCAGTGAGAACACCGCAGCTTCGAATTCGGGCACCATTCTGCCGCGACCAAAGAGCCCGAGATCCCCGCCCTCCGCGGCACTGGAGTCCTCAGATACCTCCTTGGCAACCTCCGCAAAGTCGGCGCCCGCGCGCACCCGGGCAAGCGCCGCCTCGGCTTTGGCGCGCGCCTTCTGCTGGTCATCTGCGCTCGCATCCCTCGCGGCCTTGACCAGAATATGGCGGGCGCGGACTTGCTCCTCTGTCGTGTACTTGCTGTCCTTGTCGGCCTCGTAACTGGCCTTCACCGCATCCTCGGTAACCTCCGCAGTCTCCTCTACGGCGGATTTCGCGAGCAACACGTAGTCCGCGCGCCTGGTTTCCGGGCGGGCAAAGTCGCTCGCGTGCTCGGCAAGATAGCGCTCAAGGTCGCCTTCGCTGACCTCGATGCCGTCCTTGAGATCGGCAGCCTTGGCGGCGAGGTAGCGCACTTTTACCTTTTCCTCGCGCCGCCGCAGCTCGCTGTTAACCTCGGTATCCGAGACCATGACACCCGCCTTGATGAGATCTTCGAGCTTCTGCAGCGCCAGATCACCGCGGAGCTGGCGTTCATACTGATCGCGCGTCATGCGCACGCGCAGCAACACCTCGTCGTACCGCTTTGCGCTGAAGCTTCCGCTTTCCTGAAAAGCTTCCGTGTTCATGACTTCGCGGCGGACTTCCTCATCGCCGACGAGGACTCCAAGCTCATCACATACGTCGCTCAGCACCTGCTGCCGAATAAGATCGTTGAGCGCGGCGTCCTGCAGGTCAAAGCTCTCCCTGATGCGGTCGAATTGCTCACCAAATCGCTGCCGGTAAACCCTTTCAAGGTTCTGATAGCGGTCTTGCCAGGCTCGCCGACTGATCTCCTTGCGGTTGACAACAGCTACCACGCTCTGATCGGTGCCGCCCTTGCCGCGGCCCCAGACCAGGAATATCGTGCCTATGAAGGCCAGAATGATCAGCCACAGGATCCAGTGAAAATGTTTGAGGTTTCTTCTGAATGCTTCAAGCATGAGTCATCTCTCCGCTTTGCCGTCCGGTCTGGCTCGCGCCGACTCGCACCCTCAGAGGGAGGAACCTGGTCCCGAATCGGCGTCCGATCTCATGGGGAAACGATCCAATGCCCGTCGTGTGTCCGCGTCCAAGCGGTGGCTACGGCCGCGGGACGCCGCCGCCGTGGCGGGCGCCGGGCGTTATTACTTTTCTGCAGGCGTCTAACGGGTCGGCATTCGCGTCCGACCCGGATACCGGTCCATGCCGGGAACATAGGTCTTGTGAACATTGCGCACCGCTGCAATGCGCTCCTCGGCCATGCGATCGGCCGCGATATGGGTGCCGATTGCCTGGCCTCGCGCGATGGCAAAGACGCGCTTCAGGTTGTAGTAGATGCCGCGGGTCATGACCATGGCTCGCTCACGGTTATATCCCTCGAGCTCCACGTAGACATTGATCAGCCCGCCGGCATTGATCACGTAATCAGGGGCATAGAGTATCCCTCGCCTGGCGAGCTCGTCACCATGTCGATCTTCGGCCAGTTGATTGTTGGCTGGACCCGCGATCACCTGGCACCTGAAACGATCCATGGTCTCGTCGTTCACGATGCCGCCCAGAGCGGCCGGGCAAAAGATATCGACCTGCACGTCGATAATCGCCTCAGGAGCAACCACCTCGACCCCAAACTCCTGGCGGGCGCGCTCGCTGTTCTCGGCATCCAGGTCGCAGCCAAAAATTCGTACGCCCTCCTCGGAGAGAAACTTGCACAGGTAGTATCCTACTTTTCCAAGGCCCTGAATGGCAATCGAAACGCCATTGAGGTTATCGCGGTGCAGACGCTCCTCAGCGCAGGCCCGCAAACCCTGGATCACGCCATGTGCGGTCACTGGCGAGGGATCGCCACTGCCTTGCATCGTCTTGCTGATGCCGACGACGTGGCGCGTCTCCATGCGGATGTACTCCATGTCGTTTACATCTGTCCCGACGTCTTCTGCCGTGATGTATCGACCGCCCAGCGTGTCGACGAAGCGCCCATAGGCGCGGAATAGCGCCTCGCTCTTGTCCTTCTTGGGGTCGCCGACGATGACGGCCTTTCCGCCGCCCAGATTCAACCCTGCAGCGGCTGCCTTGTACGCCATGCCGCGCGCCAGGCGAAGCGCATCGCGAAGTGCTTCCTCCTCCGATTGATAGGGCCACATGCGGGTCCCGCCCAGCGCCGGACCGAGAGTGGTGTCGTGAATGGCGATGATCGCTCGTAGACCCGCGTCCTCGTTCACACAGAAAACCACCTGCTCGTGCCCGTGCTTCTCCATGTACGGGATCAGCTCCACTTTCCTCCTCCTCTAAAAGCCTGCGCCTGCGCAACCCGGTGCAATCCGGAGCGACAAGGTATCTGTAGCGTAGCGTATCGTACACCAGTAGTCGCGGAAGTCAACTCGAAGTCCCGCGATTCACTGTCTGAGTAGCAGAGCCTGCCGCGTCGCCCATCGCAGCGAGAGCAACCGCAATCCCATCCGATTGTGGTGATCACCGAGTGGCCGGGGCAAGGTGCCGGCTGGCGGCGACGTCCGCGCGGCGGCAAGGGAGCCTTGCTTTCTCCCGCGAATGCCGCTATCTACAAGCGAGTTTTGCTGTCTGGCGCGGACTACGGAGGACGAGAATGCCTGTCGACATGGACGAGCGACGCCGCAACATGTTCTTGGTTACTCTCGAGCAGGCCAAGGTCGATATTCAGGAAAAAGACGACGAGATTGAAAAAGAGCTCGCTGCGGTCAAAGAGCGAATTACCGAGCTCAATGCCCACAAGGAGGCGGTGCGCCAAATCCACGACGCTGCCTGTGTGAGGCTCGGCGTCGAGAGCGATCTCGCCTCAGAGGACGAAGAGGACCTGGAATAGCAGTCCGTATTCCGGAAGCGGACTGGCCTCAGGTCTCGCGCATAGCCGTGTCCGCCTTCTCGCCGCGGCGCCCGCGCTTTCAGGAAGCCTGCGCCGCGAGCAGCCGGGATCCACGCGGGACTTGTCGAAAGCGCGCCGCAGCAGGCGCGACGCTCCCTGCGGGCCGGTCGGACTGTCCTCCGCCATCCTACTTTGCTGCTTCCTCCGCCAACTCCTCGTATTCCTTGCGCAGACGTTCAGCCGCCGGCGTCAGCCCCCGCTCCATCAGCGTTGCACCCAGCTCCTCGAGCTCCGACTTGAGCCTGTCGACCTCGGCCTTGGCTCGTTCGGGATCATCCCTGAGCTTCTTGAGCTCCTCGCCGATCGTCCGGAACCGGCTGCTCAAGTCCTGCACCCGTTCGTCACGCGCCAGATCGTCAACGGTCTTTTCCAGGGACGACATTGAACGCTTGACTTTGTCGAGAAAACGTGACGCCATCTGCGCGCCTTGCCTGAGCGTGAGCTCGAGGCTGCTATCTGCTCCTTCGACGCTGTCCCCGTCCTTGAGCGGCGCCGATGACGCGTCGAGAACGTGTCCGACTAGCCGCGCACCGCTGCCGCCTGATGCGCGCTCTACGGCAAACACGATGCGACTCGGCACCCGCTGTGCGTGCTCCTTGTTTATGCGGATCGCAACCTCGGTCTTGCCGTCTCGAGCCGCGACGGCCTTCACCACTCCTACCTCGACCTCGTCCACCACGACCGGGTCTCCGGCTGATACCGCCGGCTTTGTGTCGAATCGGACTTGCGCCTCGGGACCGCCACCGCAACCCCATGTACCGGCAAGAGCCAATACGAGCGCAAGAGCTGAGAATCGTTCAGCGATGTGGTTCAGGTGAGAAGACGTCTGTGCCATCTGCTTCCTCCACTTCCATTATTAAATCGGGCCCACTACCGCCCGAGGCTAGATCATACAGGCTTGCGCCTCCTGCGGCAACCGACGCAGGCGCCACAGCTTGCTAGTCGCACGGTGACGGGATATAGTTCTCGCCACGATGGCGACGCCGCCTGAAGCCCCTTCAGGCGGGTGAAACTCGGTCGGGTTTGTCGCGAGGCACCAGGCACAGATTGGGAGGCCGTTTGATGGGTCGCGGATCTTGGCGAACATCCCTGCTTCGCATCGCTACTCCCCTGCTGTACGCTGCCGCCGTTGCTCTCCCGGCGACATCCGTCGCCCGCGCCGCCGTAGATGAGCAACTCGCGCGGGGGCTCTACGATAACGCCGTGTCGCTGCTGAAGGCCGGAAAGCCGGAGCCCGCTCTGGCCGACTTCGCCAAAGTGTATACCTCGTTCGCTGACAGCGAGCTCGCGGACGACGCGCTCTTCGCAGTCGGGCAATACCATTTTGATGCCGGCCATCTTGTCGATGCCCGTGCTGCGTTCCAGGCAATCATTGACCGCTACGTCACCAAGCCGGCCGCGCCAGGCGCGTACTATTTCCGCGCCGTTGTCGCGACAGTCCCTACGTTTTCGGGGTTCGACCTGGACGACGCATATGCAGATTTTCTTCGCGTTGCGCGCCTTTACCCCGAGAGCGAGTGGGTCGATCAGGCGCTGCTCGGCGCCGGAAAGGTCAGCCTCAGGCTCGGGGAGCTCGGTGAGGCCGCGCGATTGATGGAGACATTGCTGGCGGCTTCTCCGGAAGCCGACCTGTCGGCTCGGGCGCGCTTGGTGCTTGGGTACTGCCTCGCACTGCGTGGGCGGCCAACGGCGGCTATGGAGGCCTTTCAGGCCGTGATTGACGCCAGTCCGGAGTCCAGCCATGCGCAGCGCGCACTCGGACTGACTTCCTCGCTGCTACGCCTGTACGTGCCGCCGAGCCGCGGTCGCCCCAGATTCAGCCGGGACCAGGCATTCGCACTGCAGAACGACATTCCACAAAAGCCCATTGCCATTGCCATTGAACCTACTGCCTGGGAGAATGGTGCTGGTGAGCTGTTGTGGGTCGCGGATGCCGGCCGAGACCTCGCTATTGCGTTCGACCTTTCCGGGCAGAGGACCGCCGAGATACCCGCCCAGCGCGCCCGCGACATCAACGCCGGCCCGTTCGGCCGACTTTGGGTTGTTGCCGACGCTATCGTGCGGCCAAAGGATGGCCGCCCCACGACGCTCAAGGTCGCCGAGCTCAAGGCCAAAGGAAAGGGCGATCAGCAAGACGACCGGACAGTCCCCCTCAGCAACTTGGTCACCGCCGCCGAGGACGGACGCGGCGGCGTCCTCGTTATCGACAGCGATTATGACCTGCCGCAACAGCTCAATTCCGAGCTCGCCCACCTTGGCCCGCTGGCGAGTGCGTCGGACCGGACACCCGCCGATCTTGCCGTTGACCATACCGGCCGCATCTACTTGCTGCAGGCGCGAAAGGGTTTCGCCCTCTCGCGCTATGCCACCGACGGGCGGTATCTCGATGGCATTCCGTTTGCGGGGACTGGCTACGAGCTGAAGTCGCCCGAGCGCGTCGCACTCGGCCAGCTCGGAGAGCTCGCCATCCTGGACCAGCGGGGCCGGCAGATCCTACTGTTTGATCGAGATCTGAAGTTTATTCACAAGATTGACTTGACTAAGGACGCTGATGTGAAACGCCCTATTGACATTGCTGTTGATTTCGCAGGGCGTATCTATGTCCTCGATAAGAGTAGTAATGCGGTACTTCGACTTCAGTAGGAAGCGGGTGGCACTGGCCGCCGGTATTGCCGCGGTTCTCTTCAGCACCGCGGCAGCAGCGCCGGTCATCGCCGATGAGTCGCTCGCGGCTCAACTTGACGCCGCGACGCAGAAATATGCGGCCGGTGACTATCCGCTGGCTATTCTCATGCTCGGCGAAGCAATCCGGGGGCTTGGTGCGCGCTTTCAAGCCGCAGGCGGCGACTCACAGGCGCGCGATGCGCTCGTGCGCGCATATGAGCTGCGTGCCCAGGCGTACATCGCCATCGGCGAGCTTGACCGTGCGAAAGAGGACTTCCGCCAGCTGCTCACGCTAAACGCGAGCTGGAAACTCGAGGGAGCCGCTGTTTCCCTCAAGCTCGTCGAGCTTTTCGAATCTGTGCGCGTCGAGCTCGTTGGTTACCTGACCGTTCAGTCCGAGCCAAGTGGCGCCAGAGTCCTGCTTGACGGTGCGCCGGTCGGGGCAACGCCCCTGTATTCGGTACCGCTTGTCCGCGGCACGTACGACCTCAGCGTCGAGGCCGAGGGCTACTTGCCGTTTACCGAACGCCTTGCGATCCCCGCTGACGTCGCCGTGGAACGGACGACCACCCTCAAGCTCAACTCGGGCACGTGTATCTTCATCACCAAACCAAGTGGCGTCGAAGTCAGAATCGATGACAAGCTCGCTGGAATAACCGCCGGCGGCCTTGTTCCCGCTGAAGACGCGGCGTTGGCAGAGCAGTTCGGAATAGATCCCGCGGAGTTTTCGGTGCCGCTGCGTATCACGCTAGTGACACCAGGGAGTCACCGCGTGTCGCTCTCCAAGCCGTGCTTCGAGACGCAGGACTACAAGATCGATGTGGAGATTCGCGACAACCTGTTCAAGCCCGCGACCCTCCAGGAAAGTCACGCCAGGCTAGCTGTCGCATCGACCCCGAGCGGCGCCGAGATCTTTGTCAATGACGAGCTCAAGGGGGTCACTCCGCAGAATGATCTGCAGATCTGCAGCGGCAGCTCTACTGTTCGCGTGTCGTCCCGCGACGGCTCGTGGCGATATGAACAACAGATCGCGCCGCGGCGGAATGAGCGCCTGGAAATCCAGGCGACGCCACGCCCCACGCTCACCTACCTGGGCGTGGTGCCCTCGGAGCGCAGTAGCGTGGAGCTCGTTAGAGATCTGGACGCGCGCCTCCGCGAACAGCTCGGGAGACTGTCCACAGTCAACGTTCGCATCGACAGCGAGGAAGCCGCCGTGGCACTTCGCAATCTCGAGCTGTCTCGAGAGATCCTCGCGCTCTCTGCCGACTCCTCTGCCGCCAAACAGCAGTCGCTCGTGGATCGACTGGAAAAATCCGCGAGCAGCTTGCAGACGGACTTGCTGCTGCTCGCGGCGCTCCCAAACGAGGAGCTGCAAAGAACCTTGAAGCTCTTCCTCTTTTCTCGACGCCACGCCAAACCCGATCGCAAAGACGTGCTGTTTCTCAACCCCGAGGCCCTTGAGCAAGCGCTGGGCCGCCTGGACCTCGAGGCGCCCGTAGTCGCACCTTGGGCGGGTTTTGTAACGGTTGATAGCATGCTGTCACCGTATCCAACCGTCGTTCTGGTGAATCCCAGCGGACCTGCGGCTGCCGCCGGAATACGGGTCGGTGACCGCATTTCCGCAATCGGCGGGCTGGCTACAAAGAGCTCGCGTGCCCTCTACAGTCAACTGGCAAGCCTGGCCGCTGGACAGTCCGCCGACATCGCCATCGACGGCGCCGCCCAGGCGTCTACGCACGTCCGTCTCGTGATGCAGACGACTCTGCTCGAAATTCCCCTGAACGATCGCCGCCTCTACTACAATCGACTGCTCGAGGATAACCTGCTGCGCGCCGGGGTTGCGGCTGGCGATCAAGTGCAGCGCTCACTGCACCTCTTCAACGCAGGCATTGCGTTCCTCCACTTTGACCAGGCGCTTCAAGCAATAGAAATGGGGTTCAGCCGTGCCGCGTTGCCCTCGGGCCCGGGCGTCTCGGCAGGAACGGTTCAGTACTATTTGGGGGAATGCTACCGGCGTCTTGGGTACACCAAGGACGCCGTCGCGGCGTTCAAACGAGCCGCCGAGGACAAACAAGCCACCTTCAGTTCCGTCGACGGCGCTTCTGTCAGCGAAAAGGCGTTGCTTGAGCTCGAGGAGATTGGCAGTGGCCGTTGAGACCGCAACCGGCCGCCAGGGCACACTAGCGGAAACCTCTCTCGAGTCGTCGCCTCATCAGCTAGACTGCCTGCCGAGTGGATGGATGGGTTCTTGCTGCGCATTCGTGGTATGGACAAGCAACGGGGTTCAAACTAACCTACGCAGTCGAATCGGTAACGATGAAATCAACGGTCAAGCAGCAGCCCGCCCGCTCCTGCTCGGATCACTCGCCACCGGACCATTCGCGGTCAGGTGATGCTGGAGCGCGACATTGAGGTCATGTATGGTAGTTCAGCATCCGCTGGCGGCTCTCGAGCTTGCTCGCATGCGCGACAAGACCGCCACGCAGCGCGAGTTCCGCGAGGCCCTCGCGAAGCTGAGCTCGTACTTGATCTATGAACATCTGCGCGCGGACGTGGCGCAACCATTGGCCGTCAACACGCCATTAGGGGTTTCTACCGCACAAGTCTTGGACAGCCGCCACCTCGTCTTCGTCGGCATCCTGCGCGCCGGCTTGGCGATGGTCGCTGCCGCAATGCAGCTCGTGCCAGATGTTCCAGTCGGGCTATTCGGGGCGCGCCGCGATGAAACTACGCTGTGCCCTGAGCACTATTACACGAACTTTCCGCCAGTTCGCGGTCGACGGGTTATCGTCCTCGACCCGATGCTGGCCACCGGCGGTTCAATGATCTCCTGTCTCGACTACTTGGCAGCGGAGAGCGTTGCCGGTGTAAGCGCTGTGTGTGCCATCGCGGCCCCCGAGGGTATCGCGAGAGTCCACGAGCGGTATCCCGATGTACGCTTGACAGTTGGCGCGGTTGACGCTCACCTTAACCAAAACGGTTACATCGTGCCGGGCCTCGGTGATGCCGGGGACCGCTACTTTGGCACCTGAACTCAATCATGAAAGGAGCTCAATGTGGCTGCAAAAAGAATCCTCGTGGCCGATGACGACCGGTCGACTCGAGAGCTCATATCCTTGATTCTTGAGGACGAAGGATATGAGGTAATCACGGCTGTAAATGGCGTGGAAACAGTCAAGAAAGCGACGGCGGAACAGCCCGACCTTGTAGTCCTGGACATCATGATGCCCGAAATGGACGGCTACGAGGCGCTCAACAAGATAAAAGATGACTCACAACTTGCTGATATTCCAATCTTGGTGATTACGGCGCGCACCATCAAGATTTACGAGAAGATTAGCAAGGGGCTGGGAGCTATCGACCATATCACGAAACCATTCAGCCCCGATGACCTCGTCAGCAAGATCAAGAGTGTCCTGGGCGAGTAGCGGCCTCTTTGGCGATCTTCTCGACGCCTCGCTCGCTCGCCGTCAGTGACTCGAGGCGCGCCACGCGGAGGACGACGGTTGCCGCGTGAAGAGCGATGACCAGCGACGCGAGCCATATCGGGACAAGGATCTGCACCACCCACTTCCATGGCTCGCCGATGGCATCTGCTGTCTGGCCAAGAAGCCCGGGGGTGAACAGGCCGTTCGCCGGCCGTTGGAAGTGAGCAAGGTTTGGACCGCCTGGCAGTGTCCAGACCAGCGGAATGACCGCTCGGGCTACTGCGCCGAACGCGGTATCGAGGACCCAGGCGGTAGCGGATACCAGGCCGAGCAGGCAGACCGATAGCAGAATCTCTCGCAGTCTACCGAGAAACCATCGGACCGTCGAGCTCGGGCCGTACGACCTGATCTTACTGGCCGCCATAGAACAGACCCAGAAGATACCGTTCAAATCCCAGCATGTTGAGAGCGAGCATCACTATGACCAAGGCGCTCCATGCTTGACCGCGACGTGCGTCATTCAAGGATCCGAGGCCGGTGACGAGCAAGATTGCTATTGCTGGAAGCCCCGGGTACAGATAGCGCCCTTGCGCGAGGATTCGTGGCAGCGATCCAAAATGCAGCGCGTACTCCGCGACGAGTGCAGTAGCCGGAACGGACGCCGTTATCGCCCACGTCCACAACCCTCCCCGGGGCCCCGCTCCAGTCCGGAGGCAGCGGCCTAGCGCTATCAGGAGGCCGACTGCGGCCAGCGCGACTAGTGATCCCAGCATGACGTTCCAGCCTATTGACAGCTTCTGCACCATATACCCGAACGATAGCCAAAAGCTGACGAACATGACGCCGAACGACGTGACGAGGTCAATCGGCGTGCCTTGGCCCTTGGCGGTCATGGCCGATGCAGCCATTTGCAACACGGGGGCGATGCCATCGGTTGCCCGGAGGAAGAGCTGCGGCCAATAAAGAGCGAGCGTCGCCGTAATCAGATACAGGCCGCACGCTGCCAGGCCGGTGGCGAAAACGCCGCGGGCGATTGGCCCCAGGTGCGAAGCTGCCGCCGCGCGTCGGCGATTGCGCACGAGCGCCATGGTGGCGAGAATCGCGATGGCCGGCAGAAAGAACAGAACTGTGCGTTTGGTGAACATTCCGACGATCATGGTAGCCGTCAACGCGGACCAGAGACGGAGCCCGCCGAGTTTTCCCGTGGCGCCGGCGAGTAGCAGTACCATGAGCAGGCCAGAGATGGCGTTGGTTAGATTGTCGGAGTTCACCGTTGCGGATACATACACGCGCTGCGGCAGCAGTGCCACGAACGAGACGGTGGTAACCGCGAATGGGTAGTCCTCCGGTGCGAACGCCCTGGCTACGATCCACGTGGCGACGAGCACGGACAGGCCCAGTGCGGCACTTACGAGACGGGCCTGGTAAAGCCGCGTCGTGATCGAGTCACCGGTCTCCGGAGCGCCGATTAGGATGGCGACCAGTGCATAATAAAGTGGTGGCACCCGCTTGAGCTGCGACGGGAACACGTGCGGCTCCGTGTCGGTCAACGCCCAAAAACGGTTTGCATCCATTGAGTCGATGATGCGCTGGGTGCTCGCCGGGTCCCGCTCCCCGGCCCTGAAACCCTGGCGGGAGTAGAAAGCCTCAACGTATTCGAAGTGCCCTGGCTCGTCGGGCCCCTGCCATGGTGGAATGGTGAAGACGAAAAGTCCAGTGGTGACGAGTGTGTGGCCGAGGACAGCGATGCCCAGCCAGCGCCAGCAGAATGCGGCGTCCCAGTGACTGGTCGGCGGGAGCATTAAGGAGTCTTCTCAGGCAACACGTGAGCCATGCGTTATCTGTAGTGAATTCGAACGGCCGGCACAACCCTGGGCACCGGCGCGTGAGCACCGCGAACCGTCCCGCGCCGTGCCGCGTCAGGCTTCCGCAAGCCCGAGATGCGCGATGCGCCGCCGAGGCCGGAGAAGATACCAGGCCCCTGACCGTCCGCCCAACGACTCTAGCATCCCTTCGTCACTGCGCCGCCACCGTAACTGAGGTCCAGCCGGCAAGTCTGTTCCTCGCGAACTGGACGTGATATACGTATGGACGTTGACGGTGCGGACGTCGCGTGGAGCGCCTCTGCCATGACCTGGTACGCTCGAAATCTCTCGTTCTCACGGCCCCCTAAACAAGCTCGTCAGCGGCGCTGCGGCCCAGCAATCGTGTTGCTAGGAGTCGGTCTCGCCGCAGCAACGACTGCGACCGGCGCCGCGGACCGCGTTTCACTGGTGACCGCGGCGGGCGAAGCAATTGGCCAGCTTACGGTGTCCCGCGCGCCGGGGGGCTCGGCCTTCTTTTTTCTCGATGAGCTCGCGCTGATCATGACTCTCGATGTCGCGGTGCACGCCGGCGCTGGGCGCATCGAGGTATCCGCTGCGGCGGGCAGAGCAGTCTTCCTCGTAGGCAGTAGTCGCTGCCGAATCAGCTCGTCCCAAGCCGGAGAGGACCGACTCGTTCGCTTGGGCGGTGCCGCCGGATTTGTAGATGGCCGAGCAGCCGTTCCGGCCGACTTTGCGCGCAAGGTGCTCCCTGCTCTCCTTGGGAGAAAGGTCTCCGGTAGCGCGGAATCCCACCTGCTAGTCGTGGACCTCGGCAAGCCCGAAGGCGACCAGGGCGCTGCCGATCCCGCGGCGGTCGGCGCAGCAGTCCGGCAGCCTACGGCCAGCCCGCAGCTCATCGTTTTGGATCCCGGACACGGTGGCGCGCAGTTCGGGTTCCGTTTCGATGGCCTCCTAGAAAAGGAATTGGCGTTAAAGCTCACCCAGGGCATCCGCGTGCGGCTAGAACAGGCGGGCATGCATGTTCAGTTGACGCGTAGCGACGACGCGGACCTCACCGCCACCAGCCGGGTGGGATTCGGCAACGCGCAACGACCGGTGGCCTTCGTCTCCGTGCATGTAGGAGAGACCCTCTCTGGTGCGATCGACGCCCGCACGCAAAGTGACCCCCCGGCCCGTCTCAACGGATCATTGACGCCATGGCTTTCAGCATCCGTAGCGTTTCACCAGCAAAGTCGTGCCCTGGCGCGCGCGCTTGTTTCATCCCTACTGGGTGAGCCGGAGAGCGTGCTGGAGGTACCGCTGGCAGACCTGGCGGGGCTGACCGTCCCGGCAGCCTTGATCGAGGTTCCCCTAGAGCTCGCCCGCTCGAGCCCTGACGAAACCTGCCGACGGCTGGCGGAAGCAATTACCCAAGCGGTTGCTTCGGGAGGGGTGGAGCGAGCGATAGCAAGCGAGGAAGTTGAGGCCAAACCGTGAACCCGACTCTCGACCCGCCGCGGTCGCCACTTATCATGCGCTCACGTCTCCTGCTTGTGCTCGCCGGATCGCTGCTCGGAGCACTGGGAGCTGTCAGCCTACTGGTTTGGCGCGTGGACCTGCTACAAGAGATACCCGATCGGCTCGGGGCGTTGGCAGGAACACAGCATGTCCCCGGAAGCGAACAAGTGCTCGACGTAGCCATTTATGTACCTGGGAGTGGCCGAGAGCCGCTGGCCAAGGTCGATACCCGGCTGAGTCTGCCTCCGAATCGACATGATCGCGTCGCAAGCCTGGCTGTGGCGGCGATAGCGATGGCTGCCGAGACGTCTGGCCTGGGCGTGGAGCGTCCCGATGTGCGGCTGGGGCGCTCGGGGCTGATCCGGGCCGCGTACTATTTCCCGGAGGATGGACTTGCGGTAGTGGACTTGTCCAGCGAGGTCGCGTCGCTTGCCGTTCGCTCCATTCAGCGTGAAACGGCGATCATTTCGGCGATGACGCAAACTATCCTCGCCAATACCGCGGGCGCCGAGCAAGTTCAGATCCTGCTGGATGGCGAGTGCGTTCAAAGCTTGTGGGGACATATAGACCTCTCCGTGCCAATCGGGTGGAATGAAGCTCTGAGCGGTCCGCGCCCGAGCGCGGCCCCGGGTGAAGAGTAATGTCGCAAACCCTGGTGCTGGCGTCGGCAAACGAAGGGAAAATACGCGAGCTACGACGCGTTCTGGCGAGGGAAGCGGTCTCCATGGTGAGTGCAGCGCAGCTCGGGAGCTATACAGGGGCTCAAGAAATTGGTCACACGTTCCTCTCCAATGCGTACCTCAAGGCGCGAGCCGTGAGCGTCGCGACGGGCCTTGCCGCCCTTGGCGATGACTCGGGGCTCTGTGTGAAAGCGCTAGGGGGGCACCCGGGTGTTCACTCGGCCCGATACGGAGGTGAGGAGATCACCCCTGCGGAGCGGAACTCGCTGTTACTGCGTCGCCTCACGGGGGTTGCGTGGAGCGACCGCCAGGCCAGATTTGAGTGCGTGCTGGTGCTGCATCTACCGGATGAACAATGGGTCGGAGTGCGGGGTGAGTGCCAGGGCAGGATATGTATGCGACCGCGTGGCGGATCCGGATTCGGCTATGACCCGCTCTTTGAGCTTGCTGACGGGCGAACGATGGCGGAGCTTACTGAGGCGGAGAAGGACCTGATCAGTCATCGCGGCAGAGCGCTTGCGGAGCTGCGGCCATGGCTGAGCAAGCTACTTGGGTGAGGCGTGGCGGGGCGACCAGCCGACCGAGCCTACGCCTGCTTGCTGGCGCCGGCGCCACTGCCGATGCGGTTCGTGAGTGAGGCGGTAGGACGGTGACCTTGATCCACCGGCCCAAGGCAATCGATGCGATGGCTGAGCGGTAATCTGGGGTTCCGTTTTCACCAGCGCCGTACGGTCATGGTTGAAGCGCATCCAGACGCAGGTCGGCGACGCGAGGACAGAGGGGGCCGCGATGAGACGCTTGGACTCTGGTCGGCTCGTCTGGACGAGCTGGCAGCCTGACCAGATGCAGGAGGACGGATTCGATGCCCCGCTGTGGGAACCGAGCTCAGAGGCCAAGAATCCAGGAGGAGCAGGCTATAGGCGGATGATC
>JACPHN010000051.1 GCA_016188575.1 Candidatus Schekmanbacteria bacterium | reverse complement strand
TACGACTGCCTGAATTCGGCGCTTCCCTACTGCCGCCACCACGCCGAGCCCGAGGAGTGGGTGTGGTACGACCAGAATCCGATCCCCGTTTCGGTGTCCCTGACGAGCTCGGTCGGCGAATGCCTGGAAGAGGAGCAGGGAGACGGCTGGTATCACTTCAACCAGCGCTGGCAGGTGCTGTCCAGCCCGGTGGCGCCGCTCGCGGCCAGGGTCGGCCTGCACCGCTCGCGGTCGGAAGCGATCGACGTCGAATACGTGTTGATCGACGGCGGTGGGGCGACGGGGGCGACGATCGCCGAGCGGTACGGTTGCGGCAGCGATCTGATCGACGGCTGCCTGGAGGGCGAAGAGGAGTATCTGGGCGGCCTTCGCATCCCCTCCTGGCTCGCGATGGGCGGGACGCTTTTCGAGATTCCGGTGAAGCCCAAAAGCGGCGGCCGGCGCGCTGGCCCGGGAAGGATCCCCTGGGACGGAGACGGCGACCTCGCTGGCGGCGGTGGACCGCCAGCGCGGAACGAAACCGACGGGGAGACGCGGTGGCGGTTCCGCTACAAGCAGGACACGCCGCGCAGCTTCGTGCCGCTGGGGGACGTCGCCGACCCCGGCAAGCCCGCCGCCACCCTGAGCTATCGCCTCGAGGCGGTCCCGGAATACGCTGCCGACCGCGCCACGCTCACTTTCGCGACCGCCAGCAGCGCCTTTCCGGGCATCGCCACCAACTACCGCGCGGATGCTCCGGGCAACGAGGACGACGTAGCCTACCGGGTGACCTACCAACGGCTCGGAGCGCCGATGGAGGTCAAACTCGCGGAGACCGGCGCCTTCGCCTACCCCGAGCTCGAAGTCGGCTCCGTGGCGCCGGTCTTCCGGGACGCCGGCTTCAGAGTGCCGATGCACTACGCGAGGGGGTCGACCTCGGAGGAAAGCCGAGAGACGCTGGAGACCGCGGTAATCGAGGCGAGCACGACCGACTTCGGGGCGCACGGGCACTTCGCGGTACAGGTGGACGTCGAGGGCGAGAAGAGCTACGTGGGGCTCCCCGCCGGGATGGGCGGGACAGCCAAGGAGCTGCTCCAGCTTCCGCGCGACGACGACCGGAGTGGGTTGCCCGATGCCGGATGGACAGCGGATGGGGTGACTTCGCCGATCGCCGATCGCCCTGACATGCGTGAGGACCTGGATGGGAACCCGCCGGCTGCGGGCGACCCCGCCGCAGGGCTCGTGGGCGACGGCTTCACGGCGTACGAGGAATTTCGCGGGTTCGTGGCGTACAAGCGGTTCGTGCGCACCTCTCCGGAACGTAAGGACCTCTTCGTGGCCGCGTTCCTGGGCAGTGCGGACGGTCGCAGGTACGACGTCGCTCCCGAGCTGGCTTCCGAGGCTATTGCGCTGCTTTCTCCGCGCTGGGGACTGGCGGTGCGCGAGCTGTGGGGGGAGGACAACAGGGAGTTCCTCTTTCACGAGAAGCCAAGGATCCTCGTCAACCCGCGGTGGGAGACAGCGCTCGGGAGAGCACCGCAGGGAGGGGTGTACGTCTGGTTCACGAACAGCTACGCCCGGGAAGCGGGATGCCCGCCGACGTTGCCCCGCATCGGCAGCACCCTCTGGCCTTCTGCCGGTGGACCGCGCAACCCGAACACCGTGATCCGCAGCCAGATCCACCTGTACGCGATCACCTGCATCAGCCCACCGACCAGCAGCGAGACCGCGCTGTCTGAGCCCCACGACATCGAAGCGATGACCTTCACCGTGGCCCATGAAGTGGGGCACGCGATCGGCGCCGCCCACTACCGGCAGCCGGGCTCGCCTGCTTGCCCCGTCGATGATCCATGCCCGGAGGCCGATCGGGAGTCGGCGATGGTGACCAACTTCCTGCCCCGCACCTCGAGCCTAACGCATCCGCGCTGGCAAGCGATTCTCGGCGAAGGCCTGCCGGCGGATGCCGAGGACAGGGCGCAGGTCAGATTGCATGGAGAGAGTCGTGAGTAAGCGTATCGTTCTTGCCTGTCTTGCCTCCGTCCTGCTTACGGCTTCCCGGACCGGCGCCCAGGAGGAGCCCGCCTGGCTCTCTGTTGGTGACGCTCGGTTCTGTATCGACGACTGGCAGGTGTGCGACCTGATGGAAGAGATGCCGAGTGCAGGCAATACTTTTACGTGCGGATATCTGCCACCCCGCCTCGTGATCGCCGGTCCCAAGCCGCCGGTCAGCTTCATCGCGGGGGACCGCATCGACATCAGGGGTACCTGGGAAGCTCTGGGTCGCAAGGAGGTGTCGCCGGCCGATATCCCGGGCTCGTACGCGGGGCAAGTCACGTGGTCCGTCGAGAAAGGCCATACCAAGACGCTCATTCTGCAGCGCGCTCCGGCGCCATCCCCGCAATCTCTTTCCTGGTCGCTCGACTCGAGCAATCTCGAGCCGGGCTACTACCGGCTCCGCGCCGCGCTTCCCAAGGAGGTCGCCGCCCGCGATCCGTACTCCCACGAGGGGCCGATCGTGGACTTGTGGATCGAGCCCGCGGGAACGGAAGAGGCGGACTTGGAGCGGCTTTCGCGACGGGTCCACGCTGCCATGTGGAAGGCAAATCGGATGGGTGCGCCGGATGCGCCGATGTGGCTGCGCCGCGTGGTGGAAGCCGGGGAGGAGCTGATCGCCGCGACGCCGTACTCCTACTTCGACGCGGCGATTCTCTCCCGTGCCTACCGAGAGCTCGGAGACCTGACGTCCGCGCAACGAGTTGCCCGTTACGCCTGGCAGTCGGTGCTGGCGACCCCGTATTGCCGCGGGGAGGCCAATCTTCCGCACGTTTCCTATGTGGTCGCCGAGGCCTTCGAGGAAGCCTTTGGCTCATACCCTCCCGATTGGCACGAGGCGCTCCTGGCCAGGGAGCAACCCTACGCCAAGGGCGGACTGCCGTGTGGCATTGAGGAGCTGGTGTGCGAGCGCCAGCGCCGCGACTTTCCCGGCAAGCGCATCGAGCACTGGTTCTGCCTTCCGGATCAGCAGCGCCCGGCCCGGTTCCAGGACTGGGTAAGCGGCGAGAACCCTTGGAAGCTCGCGCCCGGGCAACCCTGATAACGGTAATGGGGCGACCCGCGCTGGTTTCCATCGGGTCGACTTCGAGCGCGGACCGAGGCCCGGCGTAGCTCGGCGGCAAGGCCAGGGTGCGCAGGCGGATCATGGCCCCCGCACAGCGGGCTGCCGGCTGCCGATGCGTCGTCGCCAAACACTACCCCACGGACTTCCGCGCAGGTCAGCGTCGGCCCCGACGTCCGCATCCTTCAGCCGCGGCGGCGCTTCCCGCCGGGCGCGCCCTCCCGCCAGGCTACTGCAGCCGCACGGCTCGTCGCCCCGCCTCGGCGAGCCATTCGCCGGAGGCGTTATTCAGCGTGTAAGCGATGCGGCCTGAAGGAGCAATCACGTATACGAGCGCCGGGTGCACGATTTCACCACTCTTGTCGTCGCGGTCCCGCGGAACTTCGTAGGTATCGAGCACCTTCTCCACCGAGTCGACAGCTCCCGACAGCACGTGTATGGGACTGTCGGCGCTGAGCCCAAAGCTGCCTGCCATCGTCGGCAAGGAGCTCGGGGTGTCGCGCCACGGGTCCAACGTGACGATGAGCGCGACAGGGTTGAGCTCCGGGATCTCCGCTATCGCCCGCTTGGTCGTGTGCACGATGAGCGGACACATTGACTGGCAGTGAGCAAACGCGAAGGTGAGGAACAGCAGCCTACCCGAGAATTTCCGGGGACCAACCTCCGCACCGTGTTGGTCGACGAGCGAGAAATCGATCCCTTCCTTGTCGGTCATGGGGTAGTCCGCCGGCAGCGTCTCGGGCGCCGGCGACACCTCCAAGAACGTTGCCGGCACGCGCAGCCCGGCGGCAACGCGCGGCCCAAGCCACGCCGACGCGGCGGCGGGCACGAGCACGAACAGGGCGAGGACGGCTCGCCCTGCCGCGGTAACCGAAACGCTGCGAAAATTAGCTCGAAGCTCGCGCCACCAGATCGCGACGAGCGCTCCAAGCATCCCCGCCGGACCGACGAGGAGCACGATCCAGCCATAAGCATCGGGCAGCCCATTGCTCAGCGTGCCAAAACACACCGTGCGGGTGCGCAAGAGCCACTCCGGCGCCGCCGGTGGCAAGGGCGCGAGCGCCAGTATCCACCACGATACCGTGATCCCTATCCACGCTCCGAGTAGCCCCAGAGGCACATAGCTTTCTCGTGATTCGCCGATCATGAGCAATCCTATCCTATCTTCCAAACCATGGACAGCATCTTCCAGTTGACAAAGTAATAGAGCACGAACACGGTGAGAAAGACACCCACGAGCACCATCGTGCCGGGCGTTCCCGCCTGGTGAACCTGCTCCACGGCAGCTCCGGTGTGGGCCTGCTTCGGCAGCTTCGCCACCCCCTGCGGAATCCCCGCTCCGCCGTCGCCGACGCGACTCCAGTCCACTTTCTGGCCAAAGAACACCGACAGCACAGCGATCGCGATATATGCCAGCGCGCCGATTGCGGCCAGCAAGCCGCCGATGGCCATCGTGCCCATCAGCATGTCGACCATGGGATGAAATTCGACGCTGGTAGCGGCGCCCGCAAAGGTGATGTCCCAGTGCCGCCGCGGGACGCCGAAGGAACCCGCGAAGGTCATCGACATCGCCATGATGACGATGCCAACGCCGAAAAGATACGGCTGGATCTTGGCGAGGCCCCACAAGGCAACCTTGCGCTGAAAGATGAGCGGGAGCACGTAGTACGTGACAGCCATGAACGCCAACGCGGTGCCGCCGACGACGGTGACGTGAAAGTGTCCGGGAATCCGCAGCGTGTTGTGCGCAATGATGTTGATCTGCTCCGTTCCCGAGGTCACTCCCGTAATGCCGCCGAAAAACCCAAAGATGACCAGTGACAGGAACATGCCGGAAAACCCGGGATCGCCCCACGGCGCCTTGCGCAGCCATTCGAACCTGCCCTTGACGAGCCCGCGCAGGCGCTGCCCCATCTCGATGCCTGCCGGCACCGTGAAGCCGTGGATCATCGACGCGAGCACCGCCAGATACATCGCATAGCTCGTGTTCCAGACCTTCCATGCCGGGCCAAGGCCAGGGTCAACCAACAGATGGTGCGCAGAAGCCATGGAGATGAACAGGACGTATAGCGAAAAGGCGCTGCGACTGATTTTCTCGTTCAGCACCACGGCGCCGACGGTGAGCCCACCGAGCAGATACCAGACCGAAACCATGGCGGCAACATTGATCTGCTGCGAGGAGTGGCCGAGCCCCCACCAGACCACGCGATAGAGCTCAGGATCGATGGGAATGATATTGAGCGACCACAGAAAGGTCGGGATGTAGATCGCCGCGCCGTGAAGCAAGGTAATCGCCGCAATGATCGCCGCGGTCAGCGCGCCAAACGTCACCAGCGGCACCGACCCCTCATAGGTCTGCTCGCGCTTGGCCACTACCAGTGACGCGAAGAACAGGCACGTCACCAGGATTGCACCCACGGCAAACAGGATGACTCCCAAGTAAAAAAGCGGATGCGCGCGCAGCGGCACGTAAGAGGTGAACAGCACGTCCGCCTTGCCGGCGAAAATGACCACGTCGACCATGACGGCGCCGAGAACCATGAGACCGAAGGCGAGCCACCCGACTTTCGGTGCGGGCACCCGGCAGTTCAGGAGCACGGGACCGGCGAAGTAGAGCACGGCCATTTCAAAGAAGAGGATGAAGAAGATCAGCATGTTCATGCCGTGGACGGTCATGAGCCGATAATACCAGTCCGCTGGCAGCAGATGGACCGCCTGCCAGCGCGTCAGCACCAGTCCAATCGCGGCGATGACGCCCACCAGGAAGGCGACGACCGCGACGACCGCGTTTACCTTGATCAGCTTCTCGGCCTCGCTGTGCACCTTCAGGCCGGTGACCTGGCACCTCCGCCCCCAGCCCTGAAGCGTGTCCGCCATTGCGTTACTCATTGTTTACCTCGCTTACCTCCGCCGCTGCCGACGCGGTACTTTCGCCTTCTTCGACGATCGCCTTGCCCACCATCAAGTGGTGCCCGATGCCGCAGAATTCGTTACAAATGATCTTGTATTCGCCGACATCGTTCGGGGTTACGGTCAGCGCGTAGTCATACCCGGGAACAACCTGGAAGTTGATGTTGATCGGGTAGAGGCTGAACCCATGATTGACATCGAGAGCCGACAGGTGAAGTGTGTATGTCGCGCCCTTCTTGAGCTTCAGAATGGGCGACCACGCCCACATCCGAGCGACCAGGTAGAGGTCGCTACCAGCCGGGGGCGCCACCACCGGAATGCCGTTTTCGTCCCCGACCTTGTAATCCTCGACGAATCTTTGCGCTCTGGCGGCGAAATCCTTTGGGTCAACGCGCGACCGCATTCCTGACGGATTCTGCCCACCTTTGAAATGCCAAAATGGCATCATGGCAAACAGGATCATGCACCACACGAATGCGATCGTTACCCAGAGCTTCTCTTGTTTTCCGGCGGGTTTCCACCAGACCCCCTTCGGGGACACGATTGCCGAATGCATCTTTTCTCCTCCGCAGTCGTCAGGGCAAGGTTGCTGTCGGCAGCGTTACGAGCTCGAAAATTCCCCACAGCGTGTAAAACGCGAGCATCACGAGCACCCCAGCAACCAGCAGGACAAAAGGCCGATCGAGAAGTCGTTGTCCGAGTGGGGTTTCCTCGCCGGGCCTTTCTTTTTGTTCAGTCATCGCTCCCTCCTTTTCCCAGGTGTAACGGATTCCGGACAAGCACCGAGGTGGGAATAGGGTGATCCCGGCGGGACTGGACCGCCATGATAAATATCATACGTCACCAGCTTCAGCGGGCGTACGCTGCTCCTCGGCGAATGGGTCGGACTGCCGGGGCCATTCCGGCCCCACAGGAAGGCCGGCGGTCTAGGCACGACCGGCGGACGTCGCCGAACCCCGCTGCGCGGGCTCCCGTACAGGAAGGAGAGAAGTGTGGTCATGAGCAGCAGAGTTGTTCTCCTCACGGTGCTGGTGGCATTGGGATGGTTGCCTTCTCAGGCGTTCGCAAGCTCCCTTCTGGATGCGCTCGCGTCCGGCCAGCCGTCGCTAGACTTGCGGCTGGCGCTGGAGCGATCCGATCTGAAGGATAACGGCAAGGACGCGGCGCTATCGCTGACCCTGCGCACCCGGCTCGGGTATCGAACAGGGGATTTCGCGAAATCCAACTTCTTTCTCCAGGCACAATCGGTAGCTGCCCTCATTGACCGCTACGCGCCGGAAGACGCCAGGTACGACACCGTCGCCGACGTCGAGGGCGTCCAGATTCATCAGGCATACCTGGAGACCGCGGCCATCCCCGGCAGCGTGCTGCGACTGGGCCGCCAGGAATTCACGCTCGATGATCATCGCCTCATCGGCGACGTCGGGTGGCGGCAGCACGCGCAGTCCTTCGACGGGCTCACTTTCGCCAACAAGTCGGTGAAGGAGCTCACCCTTACCGTTGGCTACTTGTGGCAAGTCAAGACCATCGCCAATACGGAGCAAGACCTGGACTACCTCGGGGTGCTTCACGTCCACTACTCCGGCTCCCCCTATGCCAAGATTTCGGGATTCGGGTACTTTCTCGACGCCCCTGGCGACCAGCCGACCGACCGCGATAAGATGACTCTCGGCTTTGCCGCGGGAGGTGGTGCGACGTACTTCGAGTACGCTGCCGACTATGCTCTGCAGCGCAAGCTCGCCGATGCGGATTTTGATGGAGGCAGCATGCTGAATGTGTTCGCCGGTGGGAGGTTCTCGGGCTTCTTGGCTGGCGCCGGCTACAGCAACATCAGTGGCCAGGATGGTGACCAACGGCCCTTCGACACGCTTTTCAGCACGGCGCACAAGTTCAACGGCTGGTCCGATGAATTCCTCGCCACCAACGGCGGAGGCCTCAAGCTGGGGCTGGAAGACCTCTACCTGCGCTTCTCTGGTGGCGTGAAAGGATTCAAGTTCCTGGCTCAATATCATCTTTATGGACAAGAATCCGGCGACGATGATTACGGGAGCGAAGGAGAGTTTCAGGTCGTGAAGAAGTGGTCCGATCGCTTCTCGTCAATATTGAAGCTCGCGAGCTACAGCGCGGACAGCAGCAACAAGTCAGGCGTGGCCATGCTCGACGAGCAGGTGATCTGGTTGCGCGCCGAAATAAACATCTAATATCCGGCGGTTGCGGTGCCTCCTCGCCCCCAGGCGGCCGCCGGCGGCGACGCTAACGCGACGCGACGGCCGGGAGGCGTGGCCCACCTTGCTGGCCGGGATTCCCACCAAGAAGCGAGCACGATGATGTGTTGCCGTTTTCTCTCTGTCGCAATGGGCTTCTTGTGCCTGACCGCGCTCCTGGCGTGCCAGGCAGGCGGTGATTCGGGAACGGCGGCGCCGGCGTCAGTCCCCGGACGGCCGGACGTCGACGCCGGCAAAGTAACTTTCGAGCGCATCTGCATGGCATGCCACACTGTTGGGCAGGGCGACCGCATCGGTCCTGACCTGAAAGCTGTCAGCGGGCGCCGGGAGCGAGACTGGCTGCGGCGCTGGCTGCGCGACCCCATCGGCATGGGGCAGTCTGATGCCACGGGCCGCAAGCTCATGATTGAGTGGAAGAACGTACCCATGCCCAACCCCAATCTCACGGATCAGCAGATCGAGGACGTGCTGGCCTACATCGACGCAATGTCCGGCGGCGCCGCAACGCTCCCGGCGAGCCAACCCGCGCCGGGCGAGGCCGCCTTGAAGCCAACAGCGGCAGCCGATCCTGAGGCGACCAGGAAGGCGACAAGTCGGTGAGGCCCGCTGTCCGAAGCCTCCTTGCAAACATGATCCGCCTACGTGCTCGCCCATGCTGATGGTCAGCGACCTCGTCGACGTGGCCAAAAACGCCGGCCGCGGCGCGGCGGACGTAGGGGCCAGTGCACGGCTACGCTTTGACCGGCGCCGGGGTACTGGTGTCGCCGTAGTTGTGTGGAACGTCTGTCGCCACTGCAACATGTCCTGTCCCCATTGCTACGCTGCGGCGACCGCCGCACCCTCACCCAAGGACCTGACCACCGCAGAAGCGCTCGCGCTGACCGAACAGCTCGCCGAGGTGGGAGCCGATACGCTCATCCTCAGCGGCGGCGAGCCTCTCTTGCGGGCGGATCTGTTCGCGATCGCGTCACGCGCCCGCGCCCTGGGCCTGACTCTGTGCCTGTCGTCTAACGGTGTGCTCATCGACGCCGAAGTCGCCGGCAAGCTGGCAGATGTTGGCTTTTCCTACGTCGGCATCAGCATCGACGGCGTGCCCGCGTTCAACGACGCATACCGCGGACTGGCTGCGGCCACGGACCGCGCTCTCGCCGGTCTTCGCCTGGCGCGGGCGGCTGGCCTGCGGACGGGTGTGCGCATGACGATCACGCGCCGAAATGTCAAACAGCTCCCCGACGTCCTCGCCATGGCCTGCGCCGATCGCGCCGATCGCTTCTACGTCTCCCATCTCGTGTACGCGGGAAGGGGACACGCCATGGCGGCCGAGGATCTCACTCGTGTGGAGGCTCGCGAGTCCCTGCGCGAGCTCTTCGCGCGCGCCGCCGTGCTCGCGGCGGAGGGCAGCCCGACGCGTGTCGTCACCGGATCCAACGATTCCGACGGCGTTCTTCTCCTCGGCTGGCTCGCCGCGCGCTTCCCTCCGGAAGGTGTCAGCGCGGTTCGCGAGTTGCTGGAGCGCCGAGGGGGAAACTCGGCCGGCGAGAAGCTGCTGGCCATCGACCATCAAGGGCACGTGCTTCCCGATCAGTTCTGGCATCGCGGCGTGCTCGGGTCGGTCCGCCAAGAACCACTCGCGCACATCCTCGAACACCCGTTTCGCGAAGAGCTGCGCACTCGGGAAGCGCGGCTGGGGGGGCGATGCGCCGCCTGCTCCCATGTTGGGCTATGCCGGGGGTCGCACCGGGAACGGGCGCTGGCGCATTTCGGCGATGTATGGGCCGAGGATCCCGCCTGTCTGCTCCTCGCGGAGGAGCTGGGAGCGGGGAGTGGTTGCGATGCGGCCACGAGCCACCAGGCGGTCACCGAGGCACGCGTATGAAGCGCCTTCTGTTGCTCTTGGTGTGCGCATCCGCGTGCGTTTCCGGGCTCGCTGCGCGCGCTGCGGCCGGCGGGGTCGGCGCACGCGTCTTCATCGTCGAGCGGTCATCCGCGAGCCTCGCTGTATACGATCTCGCGGAACGGCGCCTGCTGCCGGAGCGCATCACGGGCCTCGGCGACCTCCATCACGCGACCATGACCTTTGCCCCGGACCTGCGCTACGGCTTTCTGGCAACCCGCAGTGGTCAGTTGACGAGAATCGATCTGGAGAGCTTGTCCGTCGCTGGAACGGTTTTCACATCGAAAAACTCGATCGACAACGCGATCAGCCAGGACGGCCGATTTCTCGCGGTCGCCGAGTATGTCCCCGGCGGCCTGTCGATTCTGGATGTCGCAACACTGCAGACGATCAAGCACTTCCCCGCGTCTTTTAAACGCGGTGACCAGGAGATGGATGCGCGCGTCACCGGAGTCGTCGATGGGCTGGGTAACACGTTCGTCTGTGTGTCGATCGAAGCCGCGGAGATCTGGGTTGTCGCTCTGGGAGCAGCCGGACCCGAAATCGAGCGGCGTATCCCCACGCTTGCAGCAATGCCTTACGACGCGATGATCACGCCCGACGGACGCTATTACCTCGTCGGGCACGTGGGTACCGACAGCGTCTCGGTGTTGGATTTGGCGCGACTGGACGCGGGAGTGCGCGCGGTTTCGCTCCGCGACCCCGCGGAAACATTTGTGCGCACGACGCCGGTGAAGCTTCCGCACATGGCGTCATGGGCGGTGGCTCGCGGGCAGGTTTTCGTGCCTCTGGTTGGTGAAAAGCGTCTGGCCGTCGTGGACAGCGCGACGTGGACATTCGCGCGCAGTGTTCCGCTGCGCGGGCACCCGGTCTACGCCGTGCGGGCTCCCTCTGAACGCGAAGTCTGGGTTAGCTTCTCGGGCGATGCCGACGATTCGTTCGTTCAGGTAGTCGACACTGAGACGCTCGCCGTCACGCGCACGCTGGAGATCGGCGGACGCATCTACCACATGGATTTCACGCCTCGTGGCGCGCATGTGCTGGTCTCGGCCAACCGCGACAACAAGCTCGTCGTCGTCGATGCCAATCGCTACGAGATTGTCGATAGCGAGGAGCTGCGTTCGCCATCGGGGATCTTCGGCGTGTGGCGCGCCTTCAAGACTGGACTGTAGCGCGGGAGATGGAAACCATGATGCCGGACGAATCGTGGATATCAGCGCTCGCTGCCCGCGTACAGGACGACGTTCCCTTTGTCCCGCGGCCGTATGACGCAATTGCTCGCGATCTAGGGGTACCCGCGCAGCAAGTCCTCGGGCAGCTCGTGGAGTGGTTTCGCGGCGAGCAGCTTCGGGAGATCTCCGCGGTGCTCGAGGGCGAGGCCCTGGGTTACGAGTCCGCGCTGGTAGCCGGAACGGTATCGCCGGCACGCCTGGAAGAAGTCGTCCGGATTGTGAACGGCCACCCGACCGTGACGCACAACTACCTGCGCGACCATCGCTACAATTTGTGGTTTACCCTCGCGGTGCCGGCGCCAATGGGAATCGAAGCATCACTTCGGCTGCTCGCGCGCGAAGCCAATGTCAGTGGCTTTTTTCCCTTGCGCCGCACCGCCACATACAAGATCGGCGTGCGCTTCGCACTGGACAGCCTGGAGAACAACACGTCGTACCGGGCGCTCGAAGAGATCCGCCCAATCACCGTCACCTCTGAGCTCCAAGCAGCCTTCAGGGCGCTGCAGCGGCCGCTGCCGCTGGTCGAGCGACCGTTCGCAGCACTCGCCCGCGACGCTGGCATGACCGAAGACGAGCTTCTCACGGTTGCCCGGCGGCATCACGGCTGTGCCATCCGTCGGTATGTCGCCACGTTTCGACATCGGCGTATGGGCATCCAGGCAAATGGCATGGTCGTCTGGAGGGTCGGCGACGACGAGCGCGACGCCACCGGCACAGCGCTGGCGCAAGCACCCCAGGTCAGCCACTGTTACGCGCGCAGCGCCATTGATGGCTTTCCCTATACGCTGTACACGATGCTTCACGGACAGACCGAGGATGCCGTGTCGGCGCGGGCTCGGGAGCTGTCAGCGCTGGTCGGCATCAGCGATTACGCCATTCTGTTCAGTCGCAAGGAGCTCAAGAAGTGCAGGCTCAGGTATTTTCTTCCGGAGCTTGAGCGTTGGTGGGAGCAACGAGCTCCGCTACCCGCAGGTGCAGTGGAGTGAGCGCGGCATGCCGCCCTGAATCCACCGGCTGTGCGACCAGGAAGTGTGCGGAAAGCGCATTACGAAGACCCCCCACCGCACCTCCCCCCGCTTGTGGGGGGAAGAACGGAGGCAGACACAGTTACGCCGACGGAGAACAGGCGGTGGATCCAGGCCGCCCGCAGGGCTGCCGCCGGCGCGCGCGACGACTTTTCGGAATGCTCGCCGCGGCCATGTTGTGGTCATGCGCTCCCGCCCGGTCGGCAGCGAGCGAAGCCGTGCCGGCGCCCTCGACCCCTGCGGCCAGCACCGATTTTGCCAACTTGTGCGCAAGCTGCCATGGCGCCGATCGCCTGGGCGGAACCGGACCGGCGCTCTTGCCGGAGAACTTGGGCCGCCTGGACAAGGCTGAGGCCACCAGGACTATCGCGAACGGCCGGCCATCCTCGCAGATGGCGGGATTTGCACAGCAGCTTTCAGCCGACCGGATTCGCAGCCTGGTCGATCTCATCTACACGCCGCTTGCCACCGTTCCACGCTGGGGCATGGATGAGATTCAGCGGACCCACGCGGTTCTCAGCGCTGTGGCGGACCCCGGCGCACGGCCGGTCCATACCGCCGACCCACTGAACCTCTTCGTCGTCGTCGAGCTTGGTGACCACCACGCCATGGTGCTCGACGGGGACAAGCTCGAGCCTGTTGCGCGGATCCCCACTCGCTTCGCGCTCCACGGCGGACCGAAGTTTTCTCCGGATGGCCGCTTCGTCTACTTCGCCTCGCGCGACGGTTGGGTTTCCAAGCTTGACCTCTATACGCTCCAGATGTGCTGTGAGATCCGCGCCGGAATCAACACGCGAAATCTCGCCGTCTCGGGTGACGGGCGCACGGTGCTGGTTGGAAACTACCTGCCGCATTCTCTGGTCGTACTGGACGCGGCGACGCTCCGGGCCCGCGCGGTTCTGGAGGTTGCCGGCAAGGACGGAAAGACATCGAGGGTCTCGGCAGTGTATGCGGCGCCGCCTCGCCACACCTTTGTGGCCGCCGTCAAGGACCTCCGCGAAGTCTGGGAAGTGGCCGTAGACACTGACGCCGCCAAACTGGTCGGCACCACGTGGACCTCGCCCGCCGCCGGGGTTGGGGTGCGTACGATTGCAACGGAAACCTACCTGGATGACTTTTTCTTTGATCAGTCCTATCGTTATTTGATTGGTGCAGCGCGGGACGGCGAGAGAGGGCGTGTGCTCGACCTTGATACGGGGTCGGTAGTGGCGCGCCTGGAATTGCCGGGCATGCCGCATCTGGCTTCAGGAATAACGTGGGAGCGGGCCGGAGGTACCGTGCTTGCCACGCCCAACCTTGGAGAAGGTGTTGTCAGCGTGATTGACATGCAGTCTTGGCAGGTCGTCAGGCGAATCGAGACGCTCGGACCGGGATTTTTCATGCGGAGTCACGAGAATACGCGATATGCATGGGTAGACGTATTCTTCGGGCCAAACCGGGATGCGGTCCACGTAATCGACAAGGAAACGCTGGAAATTGTCAAGACGCTGCGGCCCGCGCCGGGCAAGACTGCAGCTCACGTCGAGTTCACGCGCGATGGGCGTTTCGCGCTGCTCAGCATCTGGGAGGACGATGGCGCAATTGTGGTCTTCGATGCGGTGACGCTCGAAGAGGTGAAGCGCATCCCGGCGCGCAAGCCGTCGGGAAAGTACAACGTGTACAACAAGATCACCCGCTCCGCGGGAACAAGTCATTAGCGCAGTGTGGTCGCAGGGCACCACCGCGCCTGGCCGGCACCGGACGCTATCACCCGGGGTTGCGCTACGGTGGAGGGCGGATGGGCCGGCGGAGGAGAAGCAACCCATGACGGCACAGGGAATGCCGCGCGGGGTGTGATGGACGCATGCAGATGTTGATCTGTCTCAAGCTGAAAGGTTGGAGCGTGCGCCATGGGAGTGGATTCTCGCAGCAAGCCGGTGGCAACGCTCCGGCTTTTTTGGATTGCCCTACTGGCGGCATTCTTGATCCTGGTAGCTGGTTCGGTAGCCGCCGATGACCGGGTCATGGCAGGTTTCTTGCCCTACGCCCTGGGAGCGGGGGGTGTCCTGCTGGTCGCGGGGGGCGCTGTCTGGGGCGCCTCACGCCTGGCGAGGGCGCAGTCCGTGCGCGGCGTCGATGACGGCGGCAGGGCGCAGAATTTTCTGGTCGCGTATTCCGGCGCCATTGGCGAGGTGAATCGCCAGGTAGCGACGGGAGCGCCGCCGGAATGCGACGGCAGCCCTCATCTGGACGGGCGATCGACGGCGGCGCGTGCCGTTGCGGAACGAGAATTGATCGACAAGGCGCTGCGCACCGCCGGGCTCGGCTTGCTCATAGTCGACCCTACCGGCACTGCACATGTCATCAATGAGCGTTGGCACGAGCTTCTTGGCAGTTCCCCCGCGGCGGCGCACCTCGACGAGGTGACCAGCGCTCGGCAGCGCGCCTGGTCGCTCGCCTTGGACACCTTCAGGACGCGTTGCTCGAGCACCCTGGAGGTCGACTTGCCCAGCCGCTCCGGTCCCGAGCATCGCGCCGTACAGTTGACCGCGGCGCCCATCTGCGACGAGACCGGAGCCGCGACACACGTCGCCATCCTCGCCATGGATGTGTCCAGCCAGCGACGGACTCGCGATCAGATGATCCGCGCCGGAAGGCTGGCCGCCGTCGGAGAGCTCGCCGGCAACGTCGCCCACGAGGTAAACAACCCGATCGCCGTCATCAGCGCGAAGGGACGACTGCTGCTGACCGATCACCGCACTGAGATGTCGGAGAAGGTTGCCGAGGATGTGCAAAAAATCGTCGCGCTGGCGGACCGCGTCGCCCAGATCGCGCGCGGCCTGCTGTCGTTCTCGCGGCCGGCACACCAGATTCCGGAACCGATCGAGCTCCAGGCACCCGTCGGCCACGCTGTATTGCTGATTCGCCAGCAAGCCGAATCGCTCGGCATCACCGTCGCACTCGATGTGGACCGGTCCTTGCCACCCGTCAGAGCCAACGCAGCCGACATCGAACAAATCTTGCTGAACTTGCTCCTGAACGCCATCGACGCCATGCCCGATGGCGGGACACTATCAGTATCCAGCAGCGGCGGAGCGGAAACGCTGGCGAATGGCAGACCAGCCGTTGCAATCCGCGTGTCGGATACCGGGCACGGTATCCCCACCGAGCTCCAGCGGCGCGTCTTTGAGCCATTCTTCACGACGAAAGAGCAAGCAGGCACGGGACTCGGGCTGTCGATCTGCTTGGCGCTCGTCCGCGGCCTGGGTGGCGAAATCGACCTGGAGAGCCAGGATGGACAGGGGACGACTTTCATCATAAGGTTTCCAGTTGAGATCAAGCAATAAACCCGAGATGATCCGGAATGGTTACCCGACGCATACTGGTCGTAGATGACGAGCCTGGGATGCTGGAAGTGTGCGCTGACACGCTGCGGCACATTCCGCAGACGCAGATTGTCACGGAGCGCCGGAGCCGGCGCGCGGCCGAAATCTTGGGCGAAGAAACTTTCGACCTCATGATTTCCGATATCCGCATGCCGGACATCGACGGCGTCGAGCTTCTCAAGCATGCGCGCGAGTGCGATCCCAACCTGATCGTGCTGATGCTCACGGCCTATCCAACCGTCGAGACCGCGGTCGCGGCCATGAAGCTGGGCGCCTCGGACTACATCACCAAGCCGTTCCTTCCCGAGGAGCTCGAGGCGACCGTCCACCGCCTGCTTCAGGAGAAGAAGCTCCGCGAGGAGAATCGCCTGCTCCAGCGGCAGTTGGAGCGACCGTTCTGCTTCGACGAAATCGTCTCGCACAGTGCGCCGATGCGCGCCATTTTCGATACCATCGACCGCGTCGCCGAAACGGATGTGGACGTCCTCATTGTCGGCGAGACCGGCGTCGGCAAGGAGCTCGTTGCCAGGAGCATCCACAAGCGCAGCCGCCGGTCCTCGGCCAGATTCGTACCGGTGGACTGCGGAGCGATCCCTGACCATCTATTGGAAAGTGAGCTCTTCGGCCACGAAAAAGGCGCATTCACCGGAGCTCACTCGCGCAGCCTCGGGCTCATCGAGTTTGCCCACCACGGCTCCTTCTTTCTCGATGAGGTGGGGGAGCTCCCCCTGCGGCTCCAGGCCAAGCTGCGGCGCGTTTTGCAAGAGCGTCGAGTGCGGCGGGTCGGTGGCAAGGAGGAGATCGATGTCGATGTCCGCGTGGTGGCAGCCACCAACCGTGACCTGCTCAACCAGATCAAGAACAAGGCGTTTCGCGAAGACCTCTACTACCGCATCAATGTCGTCCGCATCGAGATCCCTTCCCTGCGCGAACGCCTGGACGATATCCCGCTGCTCGTCTATCACTTTCTGAAGCGCTTCGCGTCGGAGATGGAAAAACCGGTTTCGGAAGTCAGCCAGGACGTCATGGAGGTCTTGACTCGGTATTCGTGGCCGGGAAACATCCGCGAGCTGCAAAACGTGATGAAACGGTCCATCGCCTTGACGCGAAATGAGGTCTTGACGGTGGAGGATCTGCCGGAGGAGGTCGTCGGGAAGTCAGGCGACCAACCGGCGGCGCGCCGGGGCAACTTCTTCGATCTGCGTACGCAGCACCTCGCCATCTTCGAACAAAACTACCTCGAGGAACTTCTCGGCCGGTGGAATGGCGACGTGACGCGGGCCGCGCAGGAGGCTCAGCTTCCCCGCGGCACCTTCTACCGGCTGTTGAAGAAGCACGGTCTGAGTGCGGACAGTTTTCGGCAGTAGATATCCCAACTTGCGATCACACTGTGCCGAATACGTCTCGCCACGCCTTCGCCAGGACGGTGCGCCGCGATGGCGCGAGAAGCGCTCTGGCAGTGCATTCTTCGCCGAGCAGGCCAGTCGCGGCCGGCCAACGACCGCCGGCGAGGTTTTTGCATAACAGTGCTCCAGGTTGTTTTCTGTGCGAAAGGAGAGAAGCGTGTTCGGACTTCAGCGTAAGAGAATATGGGTCGTATGTTGTGCCGTCGCGTGCGTCTGCGCCTCGACGGTAGCGGTCGCCGGGCAAGGGTCCGTCGCGGTGACATCTGGGTCTCCCGTCCCCGCCTCCGCACAGTACTGGCCGGCGTACTACGGCTTTATTCATGCGCACACCGCGTACTCTATCGACTATCACGGCGACAAGAGCGATACTCCCGCCGTGGCGTTTCAGTATGCGCGCGATACCGCAGGACTCGATTGGATGGCCGTCTCCGACCACGCGGAGTCATACATCGGGCAGGCGAGCTGGACCGCGACCAAGGAAGCAGCGGATGACTACACGGTCGATGGCAGCTTTGTCGCCTTTCGCGCCTTCGAATACAGTAACTCCATGCAGGGACACGTCTGCGTTGTCAACACGGAATCCTGGACAAACTGGGAAAAGGACCACCTCATCTCCTACTTTTTCGACTGGCTTGCGAACTATCCGGAGGCAGTGGCGACCTTCAACCATCCCGGAAGCTACGACATCTTCAACAACGAGTTCTATCATTTCAACTACCGGTCGGATATCGCGCCGATGATGGTTGGCCTGGAAATGCTCAATAGCGGCAGCAAGTTCGACAGCCGAGACAAGGGCTACGATGGCCAGGTCTCCTTCCTGGATGAAGCGATCCAGAAGGGGTGGTGGCTCGGCTCCGTCTCGGGCGATGATGCTCACGATCGCGTGTGGGGTACGAGAGACGTCAGCCGCACCGGCGTCTTGGCCGAGGGCTTGACCCGCGCCGACCTCATCGATGCCTTCCGCGCCCGCCGCTTCTTCACTAGCGAGGACAGCAACGCTTATGTCTCGTTTCAGATGAATGGAGCCGAGATGGGCAGCCGCCTTACCGTGCACTCCGCGCCCACGCTCAACGTGTATTTCTCCGATCCCGACGGTGAAGCGTGGACGGGGCTGAAGGTGTACAAGAATGGCGTTGTGGTCGCTGAAGAAAGCTTCAACGACGCCGGCGCCGGAACCGCGGACGTCGCGGTGCCATTGCCGTCCGGCACGGATTACTACTACGTCCGTGTCGAGCAATCGGACGGGCAGAGGATCCAGCCCGCCCCGATCTGGCTGACGCGATCGGCAACGGCGACTGTTGCCGCCGAGTAGCATGGCGCCGCGCACGGCCTTCCGATGCGTGACGCGGCGAGCTGAAACGCGGCGGGTGCGACCACGACTTCCGCTGTCGAAAGGGTCGAGTAGACCGATGGCTCCCGGGTGTGGCAGGTCTGGTGTTTGTGTTCTCTATTGCCGCCTGCTTTCCCGGCGGTGCGCAAGATTTCAGACCAAACCCGGTTGCCATCGGCTCCTCACGGAACCGTGCTTGCGCTATTGACGCCACACGGCATTTACGCCACACGGCTCTTCACCCGGTCACTTCGCATAGAGTGGGATGAGGTTCACGTGGATTCGTGGGGTCGGTAGCGGGTGCCGATCGAGCATGGCAGTGAATTTCGAAGCATTGCCGCAGAGAAGCTCCACATCCACCAAGTGAAATTGACTGGTGAACCGAAAGCTCGGCTCTCTGCGGGCCTTCTCTGCTATGCGCCGCAGTTTCGTTGCCACCGGTTCACCGGGACTGGGCCCGGCCGGTGTTTCCTCGCGTCGCTGTACCCGGTGTGGTCTCCTTCCCTCCAGCGGTATTGCCCGCCTTCTTCAGTACTCCGAAACCATCCGACTCCCAGCGCCCCGTCCGCTTTCCTTCTCTCCTCACGTCGTACGGCGTACTCCCCTCCTTGGAAGTGCGCGCTGGGCCTGCCGGGTTACCGCGCCATAGTACGATCAGGCATGCCACGGTCTTCGACCCCGGGGCGAGCGGTCACTCCAGGCCCCGCCGACACAAAAAAACCGCCCCCGGCTGGTCGCGGGAGGCGGTCAGGTAGCGGGGAGAAGAAGTAGGCGATCGGCCGCTACTGCGAAATCTCGCGCAACTTTTGGCGCGCTAGTGTCGCCGCGTGCGTGTTGTCGTAGTCCTCGATCAGCCGTTGGAGCTGAGCGCGGGCGCTGGCGTGATCGCCAAGGTTGATCTGCGAGTAGGCGCTCTTCAGCATGGCGTCAGGGACCTTCTCGCTCTCAGCGTAATCGCTGGCGACACGGTCGAATTCCCGGCGCGCTTGCTCGAAATTCGCCAGGCTGTAGTAGCACTCCGCGATCCAATACTGCGCGTTGGGGGCAGCCTCGTCGCCAGGGTACTGGCTGAGAAAGTTCTGAAACTCGGCTATTGCGAGCTGGTACTGGCCTTTGACGAAATCGGCGTAGGCCTGGCGATACGCCTGACCAGGCGGCACGGCGTCCGCCGCGGGCGTTGGCGACTGCTGGCTAGGCGAAAGGGTTTCCCCTTCGCCGCCAGCAGACCCTCGCGGTTGCGGCTCCGTCGCTGCCCGTGGAGCCAATGCTGTCTCATCCGCTGGCCGACCGGCTCCGTGGCTATCCAGAGGAGGGTTCGGCGGCAGCCCGAATGTCGGCGGAGCACTACTGCCCATTCCGCCCGACCGCCCTTCACGCAGCAGCCGAACGTGATGCACGAGCTCTTCGTTCGTGCCTTTGAGCACGGCGAGTTGGTCGCGAATGCCGCTCATCTCAGCCAGCACGTCCGCTCCGCCCTTGCGTAGCTCGCCAAGGATCTGGTCCAAGTCGTCGAACGTCTTTTCCAGTCGCGTATTCTGCCGCGTCAGGTTTTCCTCAAAACCAGCCACCTGGCGTTGCAGCGCGTCGACGTTTTCCTCGATTCTGGCTATGCGGCCGCCACAACCGCTCGTGGCGGCCGCAAGGAGGAAAGCGCCTGTCGCCGTGATAGCTCCAAGCGCCTTCATCGAGTAGCCTCGGATCATGACCCCAGCGCCTTGAACTCGGCACGGCGGTTCAGAGACCATGCCGATTCCGCATGTCCCTCGGAAACGGGCCGCTCCTCGCCGTAGCTGATCGTCGAGATGCGGTCTTGCGTAACTCCAAGGGCGACGATGTAGTCGCGCGCGGATCGCGCGCGTCGCTGGCCGAGTGCCTGATTGTACTCGGTCGTCCCACGCTCGTCGCAGTGACCTTCAATAATGATCTTGACGCCACCATTGGCCTTCATCCACTGGGCGTTGCGGTCCAGGATGCCGCGGGACTCCGCCGTCAGCTCGGCGCTGTCGTAGTCGAAGTGCACGCGCTCCAGCTTGTCGATGTTGGCGCTTGCCATGTCGCCGCGGTTGAGGTAGCCCTCATCCTCGCTTTGCGCCGGGCGCTTCACCGTCTCACCGACATTCTCGCCTGTCGCCGGAACACCTCGATCCGTCGGAGACTTGTCGGCACCTTTCTTCTTGCAGCCTGTTCCGAGCCCCAGAATCAGAAACACGATCAGAACAAGCAAGAGGAAGCTTCTTTTCACGGGATCCTCCTTTCCAAGCAGGATTCGTTCATGGTGACCAGGTTGGACTAGTGTGGTTCCCACTGCCTTGCGACACGAGTCGTTTGCCGCTGCCGTCGAGCAACATCACCGCAATGCGGTAAGCGCCAAGCTCGGAGGACGCGAAGCAGAGGTGACGGCCATCCGGCGAAAAGTCCGGGTCTTCCTTATTGCCGAGGCCGTTAGTTAGTTGGCGGAGCTCTTCGCCATTGGGTCTGATGGTGCGGATCTGAAACACATCGTCGACCAGGGCCGAGAAGGCGATGAGATCGCCTTTGGGCGACCAGGCGGGCGAAGCGTTGTAGCCGCCGGAGAAGGTAAGTCGTCTGGGATTGAGACCTTCCACATCGATAATCCAGATTTGTGGAGATCCCGACCGTGCGGAGACGAAGGCGAGCTCCCGGCCAGTGGGTGAGAACACGGGTGATACGTCGATGCCGCGTTGGTGGGTAAGACGGCGCGGGTTGGACCCGTCGGCTCCGGCGATGAAGATCTCCGAGTCATCGTCGTCGGTGCTTTTCGCGAAGGCGATCTGGCTGCCGTCGGGTGAATACGCCGGCGCGGCGTGCAGAAATGGCCCCGAGACCACCGGCTTGCTGCGTCCTTGCTGCAGCTCGAACTGGAAGATCCCGGGATAGCCATCGGCGTAGGAGACAAAGGCGATGCGATCGCCTTTTGGTGAGTAGGAGGGGGAAAGGACGACGCTGCGGTGTGTAGTCAGGCGTTGATTGCCAATACCGTCGAAATCCATGACGTAGATTTCTTTGGTCTTGTTCGCATCCGAAATGTAAGCAATCTGGGTGTGGGCGACACCGCGCTCGCCGCTCAGCGTGAGCGCGATCTCGTCCGCCAGCAAGTGGACCATGCGCCGGGCCAGATCGGGTTCACTGCGGTAGCGCTTGCCAAGGATTACCTGATCCTTGCTGCCCTCAAAAAGATATCCGGTCAGGGACGCGCCGGTTCCGCCATCGACAATCGACAGGTCAGCAGTAACCCGCGCGTCAACCGTGCCCACGCTTGGGGGAAGCGGGGGCGGAATGTCGACGGACACGCGCGTAATGCGACCGGACTCCACCGGGTAGGTGGCCCCGATATCGATGACGTCGAAGTACCCGAAGAAGGCCAGGTCATCGGCGAGCAAGTCGCGAAGCTCGACCGCCGACACGGGACCGCCCGTCGAAGGAGCTGCTTGTTCTCGATGCAGCAGGAAAGGCCCCACGCCAATCCTCAGTTTCGGAGCAGTCAGGGAGATGCCCGTCTCAATATCGGGATCCGCTCCCTGCGCCGCCGCGGACGAAAGGCGCGTCAGCACCGGGCCGAGCGTGGAGAGCGCCAGGAACACGGCGACGGCGAGAGCAGAGCGGCGCGGGCCACGGGGATACTGCGACGAGGCGATCATGGCGGAGCGATCAGGAGGCGAGCTCAAAGGAGAAGTGAATGCCGATCGTGTTTCCGGTAAAGGCATAAGGCAGTGGCGGCATGGGCGCGGCGCTAAGCACCGCGCGTAGAGCCGACATGTCCATCGGCGACAATCCAGAACTCTCCTCAATCTCGACATTATCGACCGCGCCCTGTCTCGAAATCCGGAAGTAGACGACACACCGCAACTGATGGCCTGGCATTACGCCCCCGACGGGAGGCACCCAATTCGCCGCTATTTTTCTACGAAGTGCTTCGATGTAGTAGGCAAAGCGAAAGTCCCCGGAGTCCAGGCGCATCGCCCCGCTCGCGCTCACCCCAGGCATCGCAACGCCGAGCTCGGGAAGCGCGAACCGATATGAGCCGTCGTCAGGCACCGGCGATTGCACAGGTTTCGCCGTCGCGGGCATAGTACGATGTGGGACAGCCGTTGTCAACGGTCTGGCCGTCGACTTGGCGGTAGGAACCGGTTTGGGCGTTTTTTTCTTCTTGGCCTTTGGATCCTTCTTCTTCACCGCGGGCTGCGGGCGCGGAGTGGACACCGGAGCAGGTCTGGCGTCGGGTGTCGGACCTGCCTTCGCAGTCGGCACCGCCTGCGGGCGGGCACTTGTGGAACCGACCAGTGAAACCACGACGCGGTTGCTCGCCACGAGTATTGGCCTTTTCCGGTAGTCCAGGCCGAAGTAGACGGAGACGAGCAGAAGGTGGAGAACCATCGACAGGCCGATCATCGCGCTGAAACGCGGGCCGAGGTCGCCAGCCAGCTCGGCGGCCGCGTCCCCCCAGCTCCTCGCCGGGGGCAACGGGCGATCGCTTCCGTTATCGGACCTTTTGGAGAACCACACGTCTGGGCTCGCCGGTTTCTGATTCAACTACCAGCCGGTCCCGATACGGCACGTGCCCGGGGGCCGACACCACGATTTCCACGGAAGTGCGGGACCCCACTTGCACGCGGCACGGGGTCAGGCCCTGAAAGTCTCCGTCCGCAAACACTTCCGCTCCGGACGGCTCGCTGAACACCATAATCGACTTTTCCATGCTTGCGAGCGGCGAAGTCGGCCGTGTGAGCTCGCCGCTCGCGGCGCCACCAGGAACCTCGTTGGCGCCGCCTGGACCCGGCAGAGGCGGCGCCTGACTCACGTGGTACCACAAGCCCACCGCGCCAAGCAGCGCCGCGACGGCAGCCGTCACCACCAACCGGTAACCCCGGCCCGCCACGTCACGGGTGACCTCGGCGCGTTCGCCGGGCGCCGCTTCCTGATACCCGTTCACGCTCTCGGTGGCGCGCTCCCGAAAAACTCCGGCGCCATCATATAGCGCCGGGCGCACCGGAGTGACAAGTGGTATCGTCCGAAACCTGCTTTGGCCTCCGCTTCCTGAGGTTTCCTCCGGCCGCTCCTCCGGAAAGAGGTCGCGTACGAACGAAGCCAGGAATGCCGCCTGATTCAGCACCTGATGATCGGCGCAAAACTGCTCCAGATCCTCATAAAGCTCAAGTGCCGTCTGGTATCGCAGGCGTGGGTCAGCCGCAAGCGCGCGGCGAATGATCTGCTCCATCCGCGGTGGTAAGGTCGGGTCTACCTCCGTCAGCTCCGGTACGTCCACCGAGCGAATCCGCCGCAACGTCTCCAGGTCTGAATCCCCTTGAAAGAGGCGCTGACCGACCACGAGCTCGTACAGCACGATGCCGACGCTGAAGATGTCCGACCGATGATCGATTGGCTTTCCCGAGGCCTGCTCCGGCGACATATACGAGATTTTTCCCTTAAATGACCCGGTCTGGTCCTCGTCGCCGCGGTTGTCGATGACCGCAATGCCGAAATCGGTGATTTTTACCTCCCCTTCGTACGAGATCAGCACGTTTTGGGGGGAGATGTCGCGATGGACCAGCCCGAGCGGTTCGCCCGAGTCGCCCGCAAGCCGGTGCGCGTAATGCAGGCCCTTACAGATCTGTTGCGTGATATAGATCGCGAGCTGAAACGGTATCTTGTTGCCATGCGCCTGGCACGCCCTGTAGATCGCGCGCAGGTCGTGCCCTCGGATGTACTCCATGGCCAGGTAGTAGGTACCGCTGGTGGCTCCGAAGTCGTACGTCTGAACGATATTCTGGTGGTTGAGCATGGCCGCCAGCCGCGCTTCGTTGATGAACATGGTCGTGAACTCGTCGTCGCCGCACAGGTGGCTATGGATGTTCTTGATGACGACGAACTTGGCGAAACCGCCTGGACCGATCTGCTTGGCGAGGTACACCTCGGCCATGCCTCCGGCGGCAATTTTTCGGACGATCTCGTATTTTCCGAGTGACGTTGGGATGCTCATGGTGACTCGGGGCGCGGCGCCAACCGGCGGGCGAGGAGGGCAGCCGGGGGCGGTGAGTCCGCTCATGTCGCCGGCGCTTCACGAACTACGTACAGGGCCTTGTTGGTTGTGTCAAGGACGACGTCGTGCTAGGAATATGGGTCTCGTCGGGAGTAGCGAAAAAGATGTGCCGCCTCATCCCCAGCTCAGTTTGCTTGTCCGCCGTTATCGCCTGGTTGCCGGCTTCGGCAGCCGTGGGCGCGGCAGGGCGCTGGGGCGCCGTCGGCGGGCGAACAGGTGCGGCGGCGCTGGTCTTTGCGCTACTGCTCAGCCCGGTGCTGGACGCTCACGCGCCAGCGGCGGATGCCTTCGATCGCGAGGCGGAAGAACTGTTTGCCGAAACGCTCGCGCAGTACCGCGCCTGGGATCTCGAAGCCGCGACGCCTGACGCTGCTGCAGCAAGTCCGGCAGCGGCGCCAAACGATGCCTGGCTGCGCGATGCGGACAGCATCATTCGCGCCTTTCGCAACGTCGCGACGCTGTATCCGCAGCATGCTCTCGCGGATAATGCTCTTTATTGGCTCGGGCGAGCACAGCTCGCACGCTACCGCGCCCAGAAGGGGGCTGCGGATTTGGAAGAGGCGCGCGTGGCGTTCGCGCAGGTAGCTGTGTCTTATCCCGATAGCGAGCTCGCCGATGAGGCGCTGTTCTATCTTGGGTACCTGAACGAAAACCTGCTCGGCGATAGCACCGCGGCAATATCGGAGTTCAGGGCGTTGCTGGCGCGATACGACGGCAGTGAGCTCGCGCCTTTTGCGCGCCAGCACCTCGCCCGCCTGGAGGGGTCCGAACCTCCTTCCCCACCCGCCTCCGGCGCAGTTGTCGAGACGACCGGCGCTCCGGACCTGCTCTTCGCCGAGCCACCGACTCCGGAAAGCGAATCGACAGCTCGCGCCGCTGGCTCGCGCGGGGGGCGCCGGCACGGAGCACCGCCCACGGTTACCGACCTGCGCTTTCGCTCCACCAAGCAATACACGCGGATCGTTATCGACGTGACCGACAGGATCGAGGTCAGGACGGCACAATTAACCTCTCCCGACCGCATCTACTTCGACCTGCTCGGGACCCGCGTAGACGTGGCTCTGCACAATCGCTCCTTCCCGGTCGGAGACGGTTTGCTGCGAGCAGTGCGCATCGCCCAGAACCAGCCAGAAGTCAGCCGCGTCGTGCTCGACTTCGAGACGATCGGCCGCTATCGCATGTTTCCGCTCAACGACCCCTACCGCCTCGTCATTGACGTGTTCGGCGCCGGCAGCGCCATGGCCGAGCCGACACCGGCGCCCGACGAAGCAGGCACGGCGGACCCGAGCCGGCTCGCCCGCGTCCTGCAAGTGGGGATCGGCCGCATCGTCATCGACCCTGGTCACGGCGGCAAGGACCCGGGAGCGACGGGGCCCTCCGGCGTCCGGGAAAAGGATATCGTCCTGGATGTGGGGCTCCGCTTGCGCGACCTCCTGAAAGCACAGCTCGATTGCGAAATCATCATGACCAGGGACACGGATCGCTTCATCCCTCTGGAGGAACGGACAGCAATTGCCAATTCCGGGGCCGATCTTTTCGTGTCCATTCACGCCAACGCGTCCCGCCGAAAGGCGGCGAGGGGCGTCGAGACCTACTATCTAAACCTCACTACCGACCCTGGCGCGCTGGAGACGGCGGCACGAGAGAACGCGACTTCTTCGGCGCGCATGAAGGACCTCGGCGACATTCTCAAGAAGCTCATTCGCGCCAGCAAGATCGCCGAGTCGCGCGAGCTCGCTCAGCACCTGCAGACCAGCATGATCGATGGCCTGAGAAGAGAGCGCCGGAACGTCCCGGACCTCGGGGTGAAAAAGGCGCCGTTCTACGTCCTTATCGGCTCCGAGGTACCGAGCGCGCTGGCAGAAATCGCCTTTGTGACCAACCGGGAGGAGGAACGCCTGCTCGGCACCGCCACCTACCGCACCAACATCGCCAAGAATCTGTATGAAGGTATCGCCCGATATATGCGGTCGCTCGGCACGCCGGCGATCACCGCCAAGTAGGAGCCAGAGGACGATCGGGCGTCGGAGCCACCCCGAGAGTAGACCATGCGTGTGGCAGTCGCGATGAGCGGCGGGGTGGACTCCTCGGTGGCAGCCTCCTTGCTGCGCGAGCAAGGTCATGAGGTGATCGGGCTGACAGCGACCCTGGCGCCGCCCGGGACAACGAGCGCGGCAGAGGCGCGGGGCGAGCAGCGCTGTTGCGCGATCGACGACGTTGCCGATGCGCGGCGCGTGGCCGACGTGCTGGCGATTCCGCACTACGTCCTCAATCTGCGTGAGCAGTTCGGCCGCGAGGTGCTCACGCCGTTCATCGCGGACTACCTCACCGGGCGCACTCCGAGCCCTTGTGTGCGGTGCAATCAGCTCATCAAGTGGGGCGCGCTGCTGGCGCGCGCTCTTGCTCTGGGCGCAGAAGCTTTGGCGACGGGCCACTACGCGCGACGCGAGCTGCTGCCCCACGGTGGCGCCCGTCTCGCCCGGGGACGCGACCGCGCGAAGGATCAAAGCTACTTCCTGTCGCTGCTGTCCGCGCACCAGATCGAACGCACCGTTTTCCCGCTCGGCGAGCTCACCAAGGGCGAAGTCCGCGAGCTGGCACAAGGGTTTGCGCTCCCGGTGGCCGCGAAGCCCGAAAGCCAGGAAGTCTGCTTCGTACCGTCAACCGGGCATGGAGCTTTCGTTTCCTCCAGACCCGAAGCCGCGGGGCGCATCCGCCCGGGAGCGCTAGTCGACACGCGTGGGAAGATTCTCGGCCGGCACCACGGCATTCACGCCTTCACGATCGGACAGCGCAAAGGGCTTGGAATCTCGCTCGGGCAACCGGCGTACGTCGTCGACATTCGCGCGGATGCGGCAGAGGTCGTCGTCGGGTCGAAGGATGATCTTTGTGCCCTCGGCTTTACCGCTAACGGTCTGGTGTGGAACGGCTCCCCCATTCCCGAAGAGGGGATACACGTAAGCGTGCAGGTGCGCTATCGGGCCGCCCCGGTGCCGGCATTGCTCACCCGCTTCGGCGCAGATGCGTGCGTGGTCCGCTTTGTCGCGCCCCAGCGCGCCATCGCTCCCGGCCAGCTCGCCGCATTCTATGAGGCTGAGGCTGTCCTCGGCGGGGCATGGATCGAGAGCAGGCTTTCGCGATAATTGGTACTGCATGAACCACCCGAAGTGCTCGCTTTCGCCCAGGAAAAGAGGTGTGGCGTGCGCCTGATGACCAACATAAGAATGAAATACTCGGAGCGTCTGGACCGCTTCGTAAAGCTGCGCGTGTACTCGGATGCGGAGCGCGAGAAGATTTTTCGCGGCATTCGGCCCAAAGACGGTGAAAGCTACCGCACGCTCATCGTTCAGACCACGGTCGTCAACTATCACGACGAGCTCTTGCCGACGCTGCGACCTGACGTGCAGGCCGGCAAGATCCGCCTCCCGGAGCTCGAGCGCGACCTGTACGAGCTGTGTGTCGCGGTCAATCCGGAGCTCGACATCCGCAACGTCAGCCTGGAGGTCGCGGACTCGGAAAAGCTCCCGCCGCTCTACCTGGTTGAAGCGGGTGCCGAGAGCGGCAAGATGCCCGTGGGCGAGGATGTGGACCTGATGGGGCTCGAGGAGGAGCTATCGCGGCGGGTGATCGGGCAGCCCGAGGCGATCGATGTGGTTTCGGGGGCGCTGCGGCGGGCCTACGCGGGACTGCGCGATGAGGCGCGCCCAATCGGCACCTTCTTGTTCATCGGGCAAACGGGCGTGGGCAAGACGGAGCTCGCCAAGGCAATCGCCGTGGCGCTGATGGGACCGGAGGCCATTCCCGTACGCATCGATTGCAGCGAGTACGCCCAGCCACACGAGTACGCGAAGCTGATCGGGGCACCGCCGGGGTACGTAGGACACGGAGAGGGGGGAACGCTTACTGAAGCCATCAAGGCGCACCCGAGCTCGGTCGTCCTTTTCGATGAGGTCGAAAAGGCGCATACCAAGGTACACAACCTGCTGCTGCAGATGATGGACGATGGCGTACTGACCGATAGTATGGGGTGCCACGTGGCGTTTGGAAAGTGCCTGATCGTGCTGACCAGCAATGTCGGGGCGCGGGAGGTCGAGGCGCTGGCGAGCCGCCCCGGATTTCGCTCAGGGCCGGGGGCCCCGGGCGCCAGCAACCGGGAGCGCTCCGGCGCGATGCGAAAGGCGCTCGAGCAAACCTTCAATCCGGAGTTCTTGAATCGCATCGACGAGATTGTCGCCTTCCGGCAGCTCGGAGCCGAGGACGTGCGGCGCATTCTCGAGCTTCATCTCGGCCGGGTCGCGGCACGGCTCGAGCGTCTGGGCGTGAGCATCACGTTCTCCGATACCGCGCTCGCCTTCCTGGCACGCCGCGCCATCAACCCGCGTTACGGCGCCCGGCCGCTGCTGCGCGCCATCAAGACCTGGGTGGAATCGCCGCTGGCGGATCGCCTTCTGGAGGGCTCGCTGCGACCGCACGCCACGCTGATCGCCGACGCCGCCGTTGGAGCCGACGAGCTGACCTTCCGCCTGGCCGTCTGACGGCACGCTTTGGTTGGGATCGGCAGGCGGCGCGCCAACGGTTTCGCCGCTGCCGGCACGTCAGCAATCGGTCTCGGCGCCGGCCGCGTTCCAGCAAGTGTGCGATGACAGGTAACCGCTGGCGTTGTAGCGCCACATCTCGCCGCGACCGCTTTCATAATAGGTGGCGTAGAGGCTCACAAAGCCGCCAAACCGATAGTCCAGGGAGCCAGCTCCGTTCGTCTGCAGGAACACCGTGTATTTCCCTGAGGTTTCGGAGGGCGATTCGGCCGAATAGGTGATGGCGGATCCCGGCGCAAAGAAGTGTATGGAGAGGAGCACGCCGCTGACGCCGGGCTGATATACGTTGCCCTGGCCAGCAATGGCCTCGAGGTTATTCACCGTCATCTCGAGCGCGATATCGTCGCGGTAGGTGAGCCCGGTGGCCGTGTCGGTCCCGGTCGCCCGCAGCACCCAGTAGTAGATTTCGTTGTCGCGAGTCGCGGTCAGCTCGAGGGTCAATCCCCGCTGCCCATACTGCCACGTCCAGCGCTTGCCACCCTCCGTGTTGACGACGGTAGGGCGAACGTGCGCGGGCGGGCGAAAGAGATTGCGGGGGACGTCAGTGAGCGCGGCATAGGTCGCCAGCACCTCGCGGGCGGCAGCGCTGGTTGCCGCGGACGGGATCGCAAGGTCGATAAGCTCGAGCGCGGGAATGGTCGGAGTGTCGTCGGGAGGGTCCTTGCGGTGACACGCCGACGAGAGGACAATCAGCGGCAGCGCCAAGAGCAAAGGGCAGAAGCGTTTCATGGGCGTCTCGCTTGCAGGGATTAGTAATCTGAAGAGGTTTATTTCACCAGGGTGGCAAGCTCGCCACCGTGAAAGCCGGGAACCAATTCTAGCGAGGCTTCGCGGCACCGCAAGCCTGCCGCCGGTCCTGAATCCACCGCCTGTTGGACGTGGACGCGACAGCGCCCCCCTCCGCACCTCCCCCTGCGGGCGCGGCGAGGTGAGGTGGGGGGTCTTCGTGATGCGCTTTCCGCACAGCTTGCAGGCGAACAGGCGGTGGATTCATTGCGTAGCCGACCACGGCAGGGCCCACCCGTGACGATGCGGGACGCGCCGCGTCAGGTCGACCGCTACGAGCTCGGCGAGCTCCTTGGCCGCGGCGGCATGGGGAGCGTCTATCGCGCGGTTGACACCGAAACCGGCGAGCAGGTGGCGCTGAAGCTCGTGCGTGACGCCAAAGCGGTCATGCTCCAGGCGGTCCGGCGCGAAATCCGCGTCTTGTCGATCTTGCGGCACCCATACGTGGTGCCCATCCGCGCCCACGGCGTGCACGCCGGCCTACCCTGGTACGCCATGCCGCTGCTGCGGGGTGAGTCGTTGCGGGTCGTCGTGGAAAAGCGCAATGCCGTCGCGAATTCGGGATCCACGACGACGCGACCCGCGTTCACCGCAACCGGTGCCGGGGTTGGTTCGGGGAGCACGCCACAGTGGTGGACGCGGACCCTTGCGGACAGCGACCTCAGGATCGCGCCCCGCGCACCCGGTCCGGAAGCCGTGCTCCCGGCGGAATTGCCGCACTGGCGCGGGCCGGTCAATGCGGTGCGGTGCGCACTCTCGATCTTGCGCGCGATCAGCCACGGACTTGCTTATCTTCACGGTGAGGGACTGCTCCACGCCGACTTGAAGCCGGAGAACATCGTCGTCACGGAGCGCGGCGCACCGGTGATCATCGACTTCGGACTGATCCGGTCGTTCGGCGGCTCGGTTACGCGGGATGACATTTCGATGTCGGGTCTTGGCGCTGGAACGCTGCTATACATGGCGCCGGAGTGGTTTCGCGGTGGAATTCTGGATGCCCGGACGGATCTGTACGCCCTGGGCTGTCTCGCTTACGAGCTACTGACGGGGCAGCCGCCGATCACCGGCCGGTCCGCGGCGGAGCTCGTGCGAAATCATTTGAACCGCCCGGTGCTGCCGCCGTCGATGCTCAACCCCGGGATCGATTCGGGGCTGGATGCGCTGGTTCTCGGCCTGCTTGCCAAGTCACCGGACGAGCGAATCGGCCACGCCGAGGACGTGGCGGACGCGCTGGCACGCCATGGCGCCGAGCTCCCTGGCAAGCCCAGCCTGCCACCGCCAAAGTGCTATCTCTTCCGGCCGCGACTGGCGGGTAGGGAGGAGCAGACGGCGCGGATCGACCAGAGCTTGCACGCGCTGGAGCGCGGGCAAGGCAGCGTGCTGCTCATCGCGGGCGATGCCGGGGTAGGCAAGAGCCGGATGGCCCTGGAGGTGGCGCAGCGCGCCGCGGCGCGCGGACTGACAGTGCTCGCCGCCTCGGGCTGGTCGGCGCGCTGGCGGCGCGATGGTGCCGCCGCAAGCACCATTATTGGCGATCTGTTGCTCGCGACCTCGGACCTGTGCAGAGAGTGGGGGGACGCCGCGGCGGCAACGATCTTCGGCGCGCACGCGCCAACCCTGTGCCGAGTCCAGCCGCTGGTGGCGACCCTCCCTGGAGTGACAGCGGGGCCCGATGGACCGCCAGCGCCGGTGCCGCTCTCCATTACCGAGCTGTCCGGGGCTATTGTTGCCGTGCTTGATCACCTCACGCGCGTCGCGCCTGTAGCCGTCGTGATCGATGACCTGGACCAGGCAGATCCCGTGGAGCTGGAGGTAATCGACGCCGTCGCAGCCGCGGCCGCCTTGGGTCGCCTGCGCCTGGCTCTCGTCGGGGCGACGGCCCGAGCCTTCGCAACCGAGTCGACGGCGCGCCATCCGGCGCTCGCGGCCGCCAGGCGCGTCGAGCTTCCGCCGTTGCCGGCGCCAGCCGTCGCCAGCATGGTCCACGACATGTTCGGCGGCCAGCGCGTCTCGCCGGTCCTCGCCGACTTCCTGGTGCATGCGAGCAGCGGCGTTCCGCTCTTCGTCGCCGAGTTTCTGCACAGCGCAGTGGCGGCAGGCGCGCTGCGCCGATACAGCGGCGAGGGGTGGCGGGTCAACGAGGCGATCCGCGCCGCCGATCGCGAGGCCGACAGCTACCGCGAGATCCCGCTCGCAGAAGCCGTGGATGACCTGCTACGCCGGCGGTTCCAGCAGCTCCCCGCGGCCGCGCGGCGGACCGCGGTCGGTCTCGCAGTGGCGGGCCGGCGCGTCGCGCAGCTCGAGCTCCTCGGTACGGTCCTCGGCGCCGCACCTGAGGCGCTCGACGATGACTTCCGAGCGCTGGAGAGGGCGAGCGTCGTCGAATTCGCCGGGCCCGGCGGAACGCCGTGGTTCGTGCATGACCGGCTCGGCGCGATGGCGTACGAGCTCGGGACGCCGGATGAAAGGTCGGCAACCCATCTGCGGGCAGCGCAGGTGCTTGATGCAGGAGACCGCGAGCTGGAGCGGTGCGAGCTCGGGCTGGTCGCGCGCCATTGGGAGCTCGGCGGCGACGCACTGCGCGCCGCTCGGCGCTATCTCCAAGCGGCTGACACGGCCACGGCAGCATTCGCGCTGGCCGAGGCCGAGGAGTGTTTTCGCGGCTATTTTCGGACCGCTGCGCGGGACGACCGGAGCCGGGCCGCCGCGCACCTCGGCTATGCGAAGCAAGTCCTGTCGCTGCGCGGCCAACGCGACGCTGCATTGGCGGAGCTCGACCTTGCCGCCGCGTCCGCGCGGCACCAAGGGGCAGGCGGGCTCGCCGCGGAAATCGAGCTGGCGCGTACCGAAGAGCTCGTCCATCTTGGCCGGCATCCCGAGGCAGTAGCGGCCGCCTCGCGCGCGCATGCGCTGGCGGCAGCGGCTGCCGAAGAACGCCTCATTGCCGACGCGCTCAACGCCATGGGTCGAGTCCATTTCGCGGCAGCTCGGTTTTCCGCAGCCGAGCACTGCTATCAGAGCGCGCGCGACCGCTACCTCGCGGCCTGCGACCGCGACGGCGTATTGATCACCACCACCAACCTGGCATCGATTGCTCACGCGCAGGGAGACCTCGCGGCGGCAAGGCGCGGATATGAAGCCGCGCTGCAGCTCCAGGGCGATGCGGGCAACCGGCGGCGACTCGCGACCTTGCTCATCAACCTCGGCATGGTAGAGATCACGCTCGGAGATATCGACAGTGCGCAGGTGAGGCTCGACGGGGCGATCGAGACGGCGCGCGCCACCGCGGACCTCCGTAGCGAGGCGATCGCGGTGCAATGCCTCAGCGACGTCGCCGCCGCACAAGGCGAGCTCCTTTCGGCCCGAGCGCACCTCGATGTGGCGATGCAGCTCCAGGAGCAGGTCGGCGACGCCTTCGGAAAGGCGGTGTCATCCCTGAAGCTGGCGGCGCTGCTGGAACGTTCCGGTGCCATCGGCTCCGCGCTCGTCCAGTATGAGCAAGCGCGCGCGGCGCTGTGGAGCGCCGCGCAAGCAGCGTGGCACGCCTACGCCGGGATCGGGCTTGCACGGGCGCTACGCCTGGCGGGAACGGACCTGGAACGTGCGAGCGGGCTGCTCGCTGAAGCCACTGGTGTGCTCAGGAAGCTGGCAGTTCCGAGCGACCTGGCGGAGTGCCTGGTCGAGGTCGGCCACAACGCGCTGGCCAGGGGGCTGGACGCGACGCCGGCGCTGGCCGAGGTGCGGGCGCTCGCGCGCTCCACGTGGGCGGCCGCGGTGCCGCCGGAACTGGCGGGCGCGTTGGCCGGCCTGGAGGAGGCGGTGCGCGCCGCCAACACCGCTGATCGAGGGGTCGGAGAGCGCTGAAGCCACCGCTCTCAGACGCAGCACCGCCGGCCCTGCAGCACTCCCCGGAGGAACTGGCCGGTAAAGCTGCCCGCGATTTCCGCGACCTGTTCCGGTGACCCGGCCGCGACAATCTGCCCACCCGCGTCACCGCCGTCGGGCCCGAGGTCGATGATCCAGTCGGCCGTCTTGATGATGTCCAGGTTGTGCTCGATCATCACCACGGTGTTGCCGGCGTCAACCAGGCGGCCGATGACCGACAGCAGCTTGCGGATGTCCTCGAAGTGTAGCCCTGTGGACGGCTCGTCGAGAATGTAGAGGGTATCCCCGGTGGCGATTTTGGCCAGCTCGCGGGATAGCTTGATGCGTTGCGCCTCGCCACCCGAAAGCGTCGTGGACGGCTGTCCCAGTTGCATGTAGCCGAGGCCGACGTCGATCAACGTGTCGAGGATGCGGGTGATCTTCGGCATGGCGTCGAACAGCTCGCGCGCTTCGTCCACGGTCAGCTCAAGCACCTCCGCGATGTTCTTCCCCTTGAACCGGACCTTCAAGGTCGCGTCATTGAATCGCTTTCCCTTGCACTGCTCGCAAGGCACGTGGACATCGGCGAGGAAGTGCATCTCCACCTTCACGGTCCCGTCTCCCTCGCAGGCCTCGCAGCGGCCGCCGCGCACGTTAAACGAGAAGCGACCCGGGTCATAGCCCTGAATGCGGGCGTCGGGAAGCTCGGCGAAGAGCAGGCGGATCGGATCGAAGAGCTTGGTATAGGTGGCGGGGTTCGAGCGCGGAGTGCGACCGATCGGGCTCTGATCGATCTCGATGACCTTGTCGATGGAGTCCAGGCCTTCGATGCCGTCGTGTGCGCCGATGTGCTCGGACATCCCCCCGAGACGCCGGCGGGCCGCCGGGAAAAGAATGTCGTTGACCAGCGTGCTCTTGCCCGCCCCGGACACTCCGGTGATACAGGTAAACAGGCCGATGGGGATGCTCACGTCAATGCCCGCGAGGTTGTTTTCGCGGGCGTTGCGCACCGTAATGGCGCGGCCGCGAACGGGCGACCGCCGCCGCTCAGGGACTGGAATCTCTTCCCGGCCGGACAGATAGCGGCCCGTCACAGAGCCCTGCTCTTCGCCGATGCGGTCGGGTGGTCCGGAGTAGACGATGTGCCCGCCACGGGCGCCGGCACCCGGCCCGAAGTCGACGATCCAATCCGCGGCGAGCATCGTCTCGGCATCGTGCTCGACCACGATCACGGTATTGCCGATGTCGCGCAGGTGTTTCAGCGTCGACAGCAAGCGGATGTTGTCCCGCTGGTGCAGGCCGATCGACGGCTCGTCCAGGATGTAGATGACGCCCGTGAGCTCGGTGCCGATCTGGCTGGCGAGGCGAATCCGTTGATTCTCGCCGCCCGACAGCGACGGGCTGGCCCGATCGACTGCCAGGTAGCCGAGGCCCACCGACATCAGGAAGGAGAGCCGCTGGCGAATCTCCTTGAGGATTTCCTCGGCGACGATGCGGTGCCCACCGGAAAAGCTGAGGCACTCGAAGAACGCGTGCGCTTCGCGTACGGGGAGGGCGCAGACGTCGGCGATGGAGCGTTCGGCGATGTATACGGAGCGGCTTTCGGGGCGCAACCGGGTGCCGTTGCAAGCGGTGCATCGCTCGGAGGTCATGAAGGTAGCGTAGTACGCCCGCATCATCTCGGACGTCGTCTCCTTCATGCGCCGCATGAGCGCGTTGATTGCCCCTTCGAAGGTCAGGCGGGAGGACCCGGCGCTGGAGTCGCGCTGCCAGCGCACGGCCACCTTCTGCGGCGCGCCGAACAGCAGGATCTCCTGGTGCTCGGCGGGCAGCAGGCGGAAGGGCGCGTCGAGGTCGATTCCGTACTGCGCGGCGAGTCCCTCCAGGACCGCGCTCGTCCAGCTCGACGGCACGATCATGGTGTTGGCCCAGGGGCGAATGGCGCCCGCGCGCACCGAAAGGTCCTTGTCCGGCACGACGCGGTTGGGATCCATCGTGAGCTGCGTGCCGAGGCCATTGCAGGTGCGGCACATCCCGAGCGGGCTGTTGAAGGAAAAGCTCTGTGGCGATAGCTCCGGGAAGCTCAGGCCGCACCGCGCGCAGGCCAGGTTTTCGCTGTACAGGGTCTCCTCGCCGTCGATGACCTGAACGGCGCAGCGCCCCTCGGCGACGCGCAGTGCGGTTTCCACGGCGTCCGTCACCCGCTCGGTAAGGTCCGGGCCGGCGACCAGGCGATCGACAACGATATCGATATCGTGTTTTCGCTTCTTGTCGACAGCGGCGGACTCATCGAGGCGGATAACCAGACCGTCGACGCGCACGCGCGCAAACCCACCCTGGCGGGCCTGGTCGAAAACCGCCTGAAAAGCGCCCTTGCGGTTACGCACCAGCGGCGCGAGGACGTAAAAGCGCGTTCCCGCGGGGAGCTTCATGATCTCGCCGACGATCGTCTGCGCGCTCATGCGGCCAACCGGGCGGCCGCACGAGTAGCACCGCTGCTGCCCGAGCCGGGCGTAGAGCAGGCGCAGGTAATCGTAGATCTCGGTCACGGTGCCGACGGTGGACCGAGGGTTGTGGCTCGTCGTCTTCTGATCGATTGAAATCGCCGGCGAGAGGCCTCTGATCTTGTCGTACTTGGGCTTCTCCGCCTGGCCGAGAAACTGGCGCGCGTAGGCGGAAAGACTCTCCACGTAGCGGCGCTGGCCCTCGGCATACAGGGTGTCGAAAGCGAGCGACGTCTTCCCCGAGCCGCTTGGGCCGGTAAAGACGACGAGCTTTTTCTTGGGAACGGCGAGGTCGACGCTCTTGAGATTGTGCTCGCAGGCGCCGGTGATGAGGATGTGGTCGAGCTCGGTGGGGGTCATGGCATCTGGTGGCGTTCGGAACACCGGCGGGGCTGCGTGACGGCTGGTGACGGGGGTGGAAGCGGGGCCGGCGACCAAGGTGCTGGCCGCCCACCCCGAGACGTCAGGTGGTGCGGAGCTACGAGCGGAAGGTCCGCGGGAATAGGCGCAAGAGTTGGCCGAGGCCGGCGGCGCGGCTTGCGAGGTCGCTGCCATATAGCAAGTTGGCAATGCCCTTGAGCCCGTCGTAGACGCCCTTGCTCTGGGGATACCACCACATGTTCTTCTTCACGCCTGGCAAGTAGTCGTGGACGATGCACTGGGGCTCAGTCATCTCTGCAAACCCGATGTCGCCGTGAGTGCGGCCGATGCCGGATTCCTTGAAGCCGCCCCAGGGGGTTTCGGCCAGACCGTGGCTCATGAGGTGGTCGTTGATCATGACGACGCCAGCGCGGATCCGTCTGGCGATTTTCTCGGCAGCGGCGCGGTTGCGCGACCACACGGAGCCGGTGAGGCCGAGATTCGAGTCGTTGGCGAGCTCTATGGCCTCATCGATCGAACGCACCTTCATGACGCCGACGACGGGGCCGAAGGTCTCCTCGCACATGACGCGCATGGTGTGATCGACCTCGGTCAACACCATCGCCGGGTGAAAGAGGCCGGCGCCGCCGTTGCCACCTGGGCAAGCGGACTGGGCGTAGATCTTGGCGCCCTTCGCCAGCGCCTCGGCGACGTGCTCGCGAATCGTATTGAGCTGGTTCTTGGTGGTAATGGCACCCATGTCGACGTTCCAGGAATCGTCGTAGCCGACGCGAAGGCGGCGAACGCGCGCGGCGAGGCTGTGCAGGAACGGCTCGTAGACGGACTCCTCGACGTAGATTCGTTCCACGCCGCCGCAGGACTGGCCTGCGTTCTGCATTCCGGCCCAGGTGGCGCCAGCGGCCGCGCGCTCGAGGTCGGCGTCCGCGCAGACGATCATGGCGTCGTTGCCGCCGAGCTCCAGAGACACCGGCGTCAGCGTCTCGGCCGCCTTCGCCATGAGCTTCTTGCCGACGCCCACGGAACCCGTAAAGAAGAGCTTGTCGATGCCGTTTTCCAGGAGCGCGTCACCGGCGAGCCGCACCGGGAGGTTGACGAAGGTGAACAGACCTTCCGGGAGCCCGGCGGCGTCCATGCAGGCGGCCAGCGCCCGGCCGACCAGTTGCGTCTCGGTCGCGGTCTTCAGGATGACGGCGTTGCCGGCGAGCACGCCCATCACAACCTCTGAGAAGGGAATGGCGAAGGGGTAGTTCCAGGGGGCGATGATGCCGATGACGCCGAACGGGACGCGGGCGATCTTGGCGAGCTTGAACGCGAGCAAGGGATTGCCCGGCATGAGCCGCCTGTCGGCAAGAAAACGCGGTGCCTTGCGGGCGTAGTAGCTGATCGCCATGGTCACAGGGACAATTTCGGTCGCCATGGCATCGGCGCGGGTCTTGCCATTGTCCCGCGAAATGGTTTCGGCGAGCTCGTCGGCGTGGGCGACGATGTAGTCGCGAATGCGGAGCATGGCGGCGGAGCGGCTGCGCACCGGCGTCTTCTCCCAGGTGGCTTGCGCGGCGCGGGCCCGCGCCACGAGCGCTGGAAGGTCGCGAACGTCGTCGAGCCTGGACTGGCCGAGGATCTCGCCGGTGGCGGGGTTATATGCGATCGTGGCGATTGCGGAGTCGGGAGCAGCGGTGGCGGCGGCGGGGGATGCGGTAGCGGTTGCTGACATGGCGCACCTCGAACGGACGGTTGGGGAAATCTGTCGGGTCGTGGGCCGGCAAGCGGGGGATTGTAGCTCCGGCGCGGCGCTGACGCAACGCGTCGGTCGGCCCCGGATCCACCGCCGGTTCGCTGTCGGCGTGACCGACAGCAGGGAGCGGACCTGGCGAAGGCGGTGGCGAGTCGCCACAGGAGACTCTGATCACCGCCACAGACGCACCCGCTGACGCGTGCGCCCCGAATTTCCCCCCGCTCGAGCGGTGGGAGCTTCCAGCGCTCGGCAACTGCCCGTCCGGCTGCTACGCGCTCGCCGCCGCCGGCGGTACGTGGCAGACCGCCTCGACGTTGTTCCCATCCGGATCAAGCACGAAGGCACCGAAATAGTGCTTGTGGTACTGGGGACGAGGTCCCGGAGCGCCATTATCGGTGCCGCCCGCGGCCAGGGCGCGCGCATGGAAGCGGGCGACGCTGTCGCGATCGGCGGCAGCGAAGGCGACGTGGCGAGGGCTCGCCGGTGCTTTCACCTCGATGATCCAGAACACGGCCTTTTGTGGTGGGCCGAAGGCACACAGCCGCCGTTCGGGAAATTCCGGGTCCCAGCTCGCGACCATGTCCGCCTGCAGCCCGTAACCCAGCGATTCCAGAGCAGCCTGGTAAAAGCTCTTGGTGGCGGCGAAATCCGTAGCGTAGGTGCTGATGTGGTCGATCATGATGCGCAATCTCCGTGGTCGCCGGCATCCCTGTCCAGGTTTGCCGTGGTGGATATCAGGTAAAGCGGCCGCCCTTTGATCTCTTCGTAAATGCGCCCGACGTATTCCCCGAGCACGCCGATCGAGATCAGAATGGCGCCGCCGATCAGACAAAGCAGCACAACGAGCGTCGTCCATCCGCTGACATAGGGATAACCGGCGACGTATCGCAAGAACGCGTAGCCCGCAACGGCGAAACCGAGAAAAGCGACCGCGAACCCCAGAGCCAGACTGACCCTGAGCGGCGCCGGCGAAAACGACACCGCGGCGGTCGCGGCGAACCGCAACATTTTGCGCAAGGGGTACTTGGTTTCGCCGTGCTCCCGGGCACGACGGTCGTAGCGCACCGCCGTTTGCGCGAACCCGACCCAGGCGACCATGCCGCGCAAGAAACGATGGGTCTCCCGCATTGTCTTCAGAGCGTCCAGACACGGCCGCGAGATCAGGCGAAAATCGCCGGCGTCCGCGGGAAGGTCCGGATGAATGAAAGCGCGCATGAAGCGGTAAAAAAGCCATGCGGTGAGGCGCTTGAACCGGGTCTCGCCCAACCGCGAGGCGCGCACGCCATAGACCACGTCGTAGCCGTCGCGATACCGGGCCAGCATCTGGTGAATGACCTCGGGCGGATCTTGTAGGTCCGCATCGATCAGCACGACGGCGTCGCCGCGCGCCAGATCGAGCCCTGCGGTGGCCGCCGCCTGGTGCCCGAAGTTGCGGGCCAGACCGATCACCTTCACGCGCGGGTCCGCCGCTGCCCAGTCGAGTAGCAGGTCGAGGGTCTGATCGCTACTGCCATCGTTGACGAACACGAGCTCGACAGCGCCGGCAAGCTCCGCCGCAAAGCTCGTCAGCCGCGCGCGCAGGTGCGGAATCACCGCCGCCTCGTTGTAGGTCGGGATGACGAGGCTGAGGAGCCCCGGATCAGACCGCGGCGTAAGTCGATGTCGGCTTTCGGTCATGGAGCACGGGGTGATGGTGATTGAGTGGTGCTGTCGGAGCGCATGTTAGGCGAAGATGCGCCGGCAGGCAAGAGGCTGTCGCCGGAGCAGGCGGTCAGCCGATACACCTTGATCGTTGGGTCGTGGAAACCGAGCTCCTCGCCGGGGAACGCGACGAGCCGCTTACCGGCGCGGCCGAGGCGCCGATACCAGGCGCGCGCGGGGACGAATCGCAAGGACGGATCCTGAAAAAAGCGGTTGTACGTCATCGAGGAAATAACAACATGCGAGTAGCCGTGCCGGCAATACCAGGAAAGCTGTTGACTGGCTATCGTGAACGGGCTGCGCAGCACGCGCAGGCCGTCGGACTTGGATAACGGAGGTGCGTAGAAATCGCAGGCCACCCCGGCTCCTGGGGGGAGGTGGTCGAGAATCCACTGGCGAGCCGCGATGCGGGAGTCCGGCCTGGCGAGCAGGCGGTCCACCTTGATTGCCTCGCGTCCGGGCCATGCCAGGGTCGCCGCCATCACCCCGGCGAGGGCGAGGCGGCCCGCCGTCACTTGGTTCTGCTTCCAGGCACTGGACAGCAGCGCCGCCAGTGCCACAGCCCCGCGCCCGCCAAAAAGCGCCAGGAACGGGTAAATAGGGACGAGGTAGCGCTGCTCCACCTTCGCGGAAGGCAACAGCAGCGCGAGGTACACGACCGTCCACAGCAGCGGGAACCACGACGCGGCGAACCGTTCGCGTTCCGCCGGCAGCGCCCCCGCGGCGGCCGTGGGACGCCGCGACCGGAGGATGGGCCCAGCAATGGCAACGATGAAGCCGACAACGATCACGCCGAGCGCCACAGGGCCGAGGTCGGACCAGAGCAAGAGCGGGATCTGGCCCACGCCGCGCCGGCTCAGCGGCAAGTCCTCCGCGGCCGGCATGTGCGCGCCAGCCTGTGCATGGAGCTGCCACTCCGCCTCCAGGCTCAGGTGCTCGCGAAACGTCAGATGGTCCAACACCGCGTAGGGCGTGCCCATCACGAACACCGCCGCGAAAACGGGCACGAGCAGCAGCGTTGCCGCAACGCGGCGCGGCCTCCGAGCCCCGCCCGCGCGCGTCGCGAACCAGGCCGCCAAGAGCGGGATCAGAAGCTGAGGAGCGGCCGAGTACTTGGTCGTCGCCGCCAGACCCGTGAGCACCGCGGCGTAAAGCGCCAGGCGATACGCGCCGCGATCGACGGCGCGGATCGCCACCACGGTGCTCGCCAAAGTCAAGAAGCCGATGGGTACATCGGTCACTCCGTAGTGCGCGTGCAGCACCGCGGCACCAAGCCCCGCGAGCACTGCGGCGGCGGCAAGACCTGCCGAGCGGCTCCACAAGCGGCGACCGAGCACATAGACCAGCGGTATCGTTGCCACCCCCTGCGCGGCGACCAGGGCGCGCAAGGCGAACACGACCCAGTCGCGGCTCGCCTCGAGCCAGTGCGCGATTACCCCCAGAGCCGCCGCTTCGTAAATCTGCAGCGACGGATAGATGAACCAGCCGGGATTGAGGCGTCCCTCGGCAGCACCGGCGCCCAGGGTGACGATGGTGGTTTCGTCCGGGTGAAACTCGTATGGCAACCCCCAGCGCAGACCGATCGCCCTCAGCACCGCTCCGGCGGCAATGATGGCGAGCAGGAGGCGCCGCGACGTTTTTGGGGAAGGGTCGAAGACGGCGAGCGCAGGGTACCGGCACATGCTGCGGGAGAGCTCCAGGATTGCGCCACCTTGGGGCGGACGGTGCAGGTACTGGTGGCGCCCACGCACACTATGGATCAACGGTCAGCCGGGCACAAGCGCGGGCGAGGTCGCCGGCAGCCTACTTGCTACGCGCAAATATGGCGCAATCCGTATTTGCAACGTAGAAATCAGTGAGACGCCAGCCGCGAAGCCTTGCGCTCTCGCATTCTCACGTATAGAGTGTCCGAGTTTCTCCTAATTTCAGCGTAGAAATATGGGCGGTACGCCAGCACGATGAGCGACACTGTACCACATTCAGCCGCACCAAGCCGCCGGCCCACCGTGCTCCTGGCGCTGTTTTCACTGGCCCTGGGCCTGCGCCTGCTCGGCCTTGCCTGGGGAGCACCGGAACGTGTCGACATGCACCCTGACGAGCACCAGCTCGTGGTCGATATCGCCATGAAAATCGACCGCTCCCATCTCGACCTGCATTACCCCGGTTACCCCTCCTTTTTCTACTACCTCATCGCCGGCAGCATGGGAATTCTCCACCGGGCCGGCCTCATGATGGAGCCCTGGCAACCCTATATCATCGCCCGGCTCATCAGCGCTCTGTGCGGCGCTGCCACCTGCCTCGTTGCCTTTTTCATCGCCGAAAAGGCCGGTGCGCGGCTCCTCGGCGCCGCCCTGGCCGGGCTCTGGGTCGCGATCCTGCCTGTCCACGTGTGGGAAAGCCACGTCGCGGTTACCGACGTGCTCATGACCTTCTGGATTTCGGTCGCACTGCTTCTGGCGCTGCGCTTGCTGGATAGCGACCGCATGCGCGACTACGCGCTGACCGGAGCGGCGGCGGGGCTCGCCGTCGGCGCCAAATACACCGCTCTCCTGGTGCTGGCCGCTCCGGTGGCGGCCATGCTTCTCGCTCGCCGCCCCTGGCGGCCGCTGCTGCGCGGCCTGGCGGTCACGGCCGCGGGCGCGGTGCTGTGCTGTTTTCTCGTGACGCCGTTCTCCTTTCTCGAGCCCGAGACCACGGTAGCCGGAATTCGTCACGAGTACGAGCACGTCCACGGCAGCCACCTCGGCTTCAGTATCGCTGCCCCCGGGTGGCAGTATCACCGCTATGTCTACCAGCTCGCCGCCGCCTTCCCCTTCAGCTTCGGGATCGCGCTCTACGGCCTTTCGCTCGCCGCCGTCGCGCGCGCCGCCTGGCGGCGCCGGCCGGCCGAGCTGGTGCTGCTGGCCTTTGCCGCACTGTATTTCGCCGTCACGGGAAGCTGGAGCTTCACCCCTCTGCGCTACTACTTGCCAATCGAAATCGCCATCCTGCCGGTGGCCGCCCTCGAGCAGGAGCGGTGGCTGACAAAGCCCCGGCCACACCGCTGGCCCCTGCCACCGCTGATTGTGGCCGGTGCGCTCGCCTATACGCTCATCTTCACGTATCAGACGACGGCCCGCTACACCAACGATACCCGCATCCAGGCGGCGCACTGGTGCAACCGGCTCTTGCCGAAGCACTCCCGAGTCGCCATTCTCGGTTTCCAACCCTACCACGCGCGCCTCTCGCGTGACGTCTACATCGTGCACCAATTCGAAGATATTCACGTCGCGAGCCCACACCTCTTCGCCGACTACGACCTCGTGCAACTGTCGTCGCTGAACTATGACCGCGCCTATCGGGACCAGCTCCCGCTGGCGGCCGCCTATGACCTGGTACGGCACGGCGCGCAGGGTTACCGGCTCGTTTCGCGATTCACCGCGAGCTTTCTCAACCAGGACCATTACCGCAAGCTCGACCCGATGTTCGCGGGATACTTTCTCTCCCCGACCATCGAGCTCTACACCAGTAAGGAGCGCCTGCCGCGCCTGGAGCAGCTCGCGCGGGACGCCGGCCTGCCGCCGCTTCGCGCCACCCTGGGCGGGGCGCGCGGCGCGGCCCCCTGAGCCGCCGGTCGGCAGCGCGGCGCAGGCGCGACCCGCTCAGGCGTTGTCGCTCGCCTGTCCGCGGCGGCGCATTTCCGCGTACAGCGCCCAGTCGGCGGGATCCCCATACTCCGCCGCCGCCGGACGAAAATACCGCGCGAACACGTCCAGGTCGCTCTCCAGCATGGCGATGACCTCTTGCGGCTGCCGCGTGCGCTTGAGCTGTTGCCAGCGCGCGGCCAGCAGGCCGTATTGATACATCTGGACATACTGCTCCGCTGAGCGCTCCCAGCCCGCGTCGATGGCCATCGCCGCGCGCATCAAAGCGCCATGGAGCTCGGGAGCGTAGCGGTAGTTGTGAATCGCTTCAATCATCTTCCCCGACAGCGCGCGCACTTCCCCCCACCAGTCAGAGATGTCGAGCCAGTCATAGAGGTATCCGCACCGTGCGATCTTGGCCAGCCCACCGGTCCGCCTGGCGATGACGACGGTCCCGAGCAGGCTGGCCTCGAAATCGACGAGGCCGCACGGCTCGAAGCGCGAGGGGATCAGCGCAAAATCGCTCCCGGCGAGCACCAGCCGCGATAGCGGCGCGTTGAATTCGTCGTTGAAATAGACATTTCCGGGAAATCGCCAGGCTTCGGCAAAAAACCGCTCCTCCACGGCGCGGCCGTAGCTGTCGCCCGGTCCCTGGGACGAGGCGAGGATGGCGAACAAGGCGTCGGGAGCATAGCGGAGCACCGGTTCGATGCAATCCGCGACCAGCCCGATGTTCTTCTGATCCACCAGGCGTCCCACCACGGCAAAGAGCGGCGGATGCCCAATCAGTTCCCGGCCGAAACACTCGAGCATGAGCAACCGCTTCAGATTCGCCTTCTCGTGGAGATGGCGCGCATCGTAGTGGTGATCGCGCCCGAGCATCTCTTCCTGGACCGTGATCTGGTTGAACAGCGGTTGGCCGCCGGCACGGCTACGCTGCACCTTCATGAGGTGGCTCGCCGACAGCTCGGGCAGCTCCTCGGGCCGGTTTCGCTCGCGCATGCCGTTGGTAATGCCGAGGATGGGGAGCTTTTCGAACAGGTCCAGACCGCGGTTAGGAATGAAGACGCGCCCGGGGTAGACGCCGGTTTCGGCGGTGGCGCGAGCGTACAGGCTCCACTCGTTCTGGCGCAGCTCGGCCGCGTATCCCCAGGTGGCGTCGAGGTCACCGCTGACCGTGGTGATCTTGCCCCCGGCTTCGTGCACCCGGAGCATCGCCGCGCGCATCAGATTCAGCGTGCCGAAGAACTCGAAGTAGCGGCGGAAAAGCGGCGGCCCAGGCAAAGCGACGGCTTCGAGAAGCTCGTAGCCGTGACGGCCATAAGGCACCGTGCCCTGATAGCTGGCGTTGTGGATGGTCAGGTGGGGCGGGCAGTCGCGAAGAAAGTCGGCGCCGAGATAGAAGGGGATCAGGCCGACGTGATAGTCGTGGAGGTGGATCGTGTTGAACTCACCGCCGCGGATGTACTCGGCCATGGCCTGCGAGACTGCCGCATACAACCGGAAGCCGAGCAGCGGGTCGTGCGCATAGATCGCATCCGGACCGGTCCAGCCGAGCTGATGCGGGTCCCAGAAGTAGACCATGCGCAGGGCGATCTCCGCCGGACCATCCGGGGTCGCGATCTGCTCGGTGAAGGTGTGCTCGTAGGCCCTGAAGTCGAACGTGTGCCGGTCCAGCGTTACCGGCAGCGGCGCGCGCACCGGCGTCAGTTGTGAGCGGTCGTAGTGCGCGAAGCACGGCGACAGAGTCTCCACCTCGATGGTGACGCCCAGGCGCGCGGCGGCACGGATCAGCTCCGGGGGGAGCTCCTCCACGACGACCCCGAGACCGCCGACCTTCGCGCCAAGCTGCGAGCTCGGCCTGCCGATCTCCCAGGCAGCGAGGGCAACACGCAGATGATTGGCAACCACGATTCACCGCCGGTGCGAACATAGGACCGCGAGGCGCGCGCGGGCATCCCGCGGCGTCTTTGGCCATGATAATCCGCGCGGCGCTCCGAGCCAAGCCGTACCGGCGCCGTGCCGCGGCCCGGCCGCGGTGACCGGGCGCGATAAATCGCGCCCCTATCGTCGCGGCCTCAGGTGTAAGGCAGATTCGGCCGACGCCGGCAATCTTCGGGCCACGGATTTTCTGGCGCTGTCGAGTCTGGAGGTCGCGGCCGAACGCGGCGAAACGGCCGTGGACAGCACCCACGTGACCCTGGCCGCACGGAGACTGCAGCCGCGAGCGCGGCCGAGCACGCGACCGCGCGAGTGCAAGCAGCGCTTTTGGATTTTCAGGCGGGCATCTACTCGGTACCACTGGCGCCCGGGGACAAGAAACCGCTGCGCCAGGCCTGGCAGCAGCTCCGCCTGCAGCCCGCCGCGCTCGCGGCGACGTTTCGGCAGCAGGTCGATCGCGGCCGACTGCTCGGGCTGCCGCCGGCGTCGTCCGCGCCAGGCGGATTCGCCGTCTGCATCGATCTGGACACCCCTGAAGCAGTGACCCTGGTTTCGCGTCTCGAGTCCGGAGTTTCGAGCTCGAAGAGGGTGAGCTCTTCAACGCGAAACTGGAAACCCGAAACTCAACACTGACCCTGGACTCTCGCATGCTTCCGCCCACGGCGGAGATCGGCGGCCGCGACCGCAGCGCCGCGAGCCACTGGTGCTATCGGTGCGTGCCGCCGCCGCGCACCAACCGCTTCACGGCTCCTGACGGCACCCGCCTGCTGGAGCTGCTGAGCACCGGTTGCCAGGTCGTGATTCCGGTGAGCAACCACC
>JACPHN010000048.1 GCA_016188575.1 Candidatus Schekmanbacteria bacterium | reverse complement strand
GTCCATCCGTTTGTCGTATCCATGATCTCCTGCGTCAGATACGCATCAACCAGCGACAAAATTCTGCCGTCTGCTATCTTCTCTTTCATCCGTGCGAGCAGTTGCCCATGCGGTATGCTGTAAAAGTAGCTCTTGTAGTCAAGGTCCACTACGTAATGATATCCTTTCTTGAGCATATCATCTACACATCGTATCGCATCCTTCAGCTTCTTCAGGCTCTTCTTGCGGGGCCATCGGTAGCCTCGTTCGAAGTGATAGCCCAGAAAGTCGAAGCCGCCGCGTTGGGTCGCGTCCACGATCGTGGTCTTGGTGGGGTGCAGCGTCAGGCCGGCCGCAGCCGCCCAGGTCTGCACCCGTTCCAGGGCTCGTCGAGCTTGTTCGGGATCTTGGCAGAGTATGATCGCGTCATCCGCGTACCGTATCATTGCGGCGCGCCGTCGCCATCTGGGGCTGCCCTCATCTCGTCTTTGCCGACAACGGCAGGGTCTACGTCAGCCGGCAGCTCGGGCGCATCTGCGCCGAGCTCGGCGTGGCTCTGGCCCATGCCGCTCCTTACCATCCCCAAAGCAAGGGCAAGGCCGAAACCGGACATTCGGCCGACGCCGGATTTCCGGGAAAATCTTGACATCTGGTCGGTCCTCTCGGTAGAGCTGATGCGAGAGTGGCGCCCGGCTGCCGCGGGTAACCAGCAGCGCCAGACCTACCTGGCGGAGATCGATCCGACGTTGCTTGTTCTTTCCCCATTGGGGCAGATCACAGCGCTCGCTGAAAGAGCGCCCGAGGTGGAAACGACTGGGAATCGGCGCAGCCATGCCCTTTTCTGCTCATGCTGGTGAGGGGAAAGCGGTGCGGCGCTCGTAAGCTCGTGCCAGAGCCAAGGGTCCCGGCAACCTGACCCGAATTGTTCAAGTCATTTTTGCTCATCGTTTGGTTCGGCGGCGTGGCGCCGAATTCCTGCGGGCATGCTGGTCGCCAGCTCGCCCTGCTGCAGCGATTGTCGCTCTCCCCGCATGACCGCCTCATGCGCTTCACGCAATCGCCGCATCGCCTTGGCAAGCTCGCTGGTGGGCCCGAGCTGCAGCGCTGCAGCGATCTTTTCGACCTCGTCGAGCGCCGCGCGCCCGTCGTCCCCGGCCGCAATCGCGTGATGACCGCGCTCGCACCGACACAGGCCGACTCCGAGCCGATCCCCTTGCGCCAAAAAGATCTCCTCGGCGCGCTCCAGCAGCGGTGTCGCACTGGCTCCGCCCGCGGCGATGCGGCGCTCCATGACGGCCCAATCGGTGAGCAGGTGCGCCTCGTAGCGCGGCTCCCCGACCCGTCGCTGAAGCTCGAGCGCCGCGGCGAACAGGCGGCGAGCCGCCGCGCTGTCGCCCTGAGCGGCGGACGCCGCGGCCATGGCTCCGAGCGTGTGCGCCTCGGTTCGCCGATTGCCGACCTGCCGGTGAAGCTCGAGGGCCTCGCGGTAGATCGCGAGCGCGACGCCAAGGTGGCCCTGCGCGTGCTGAACTACCGCCAGGTTTTGCAGCGTGTCGCCTTCGGCCCGGCGATCGCCGACCTTGCGCAGCAACCCCAGCGCCTCGTCGAACAGGGCGTCGGCTGCTTCCAGATCGCCCTGCGTGGAGCTCATCACCGCGAGGCTGCCCAGCGCCAGGCCCAGCGCCCGCGCGTCTCCGGTTTCCCGATGCAGACAGATCGCTCGCCCGAGCAGCTCTCGTCCCTTGGCGGTGTCACCCCGGTTCGCGCAGAGGTAGGCGAGGTTGCTCAGCGTCAGCCCCTCGGAGCGCTGGTCGCCTGCGGCCCGATGCAGCTCCAGCGCGCGCTCGAAGAGCTGCTGAGCCTGCCGCAGGTCCACGCCCTCGAGACGGTAGAGGTTGGCGAGGTTGCTGAGCGTTTTCCCCTGGGACGCCGGGTCGCCGACCATCTGCTGAATCGCGAGCGCCTGCTCGAGGTAATCCCGCGCCTCGGATAGCCGACCCCGCAACAGCGCCAGCCCGCCCAGACCGTGCAGCGCGGTCGCCGCGATCGCTTGCAGGTGCCGGGTCCGCGCCGCGTTTAGCGCCGCCTCGTACTCGCGCTGCGCCCCGTCGAGCTCGCCGCACGGGGTCAGCACCGTCCGCGCGAGCTCGAGCCTCGCCTCAATCGACTCCGCATCCGTCTCGGCATCCGTCCCCTCCGCGGTAGACGAATACGCCTCGTAGAGCGTTTTCGCCTCGGCATAGGCGTAGGACCCTGCCGCCCGCCGCGCCGCTGACAGATAGTACGGCCGCGCCCGCGCGCGCTCTCCCGCTTCCTCCCAATGGCTTGCCAGCGCGGCATCAGAAAACTCGGCCGCACTGTCGGTGCGCTGCTCGAGCGCCCGTGCCGCTCGCTCGTGGAGGCAGCGGCGCCGCGCGGAGGAAAGCGACGCCTCGACGACCTCGCGAATCTTGTCATGGCCGAAGCGGAACCAGCTCGGACGCACCTCCTGCAGCATGCCTCGCCGCAACAGCTCGTCCAGCGCCGCCAGAGTCACTTCTTCAGCGCTGTCCACGAGTTGCCCGAGAAGGGGGCCGCTCACGCTCCGGCCCAGGATCGCCGCGCCTTCCAGCAAGCTCGCCGCCTCCTCCGACAGTCCGCCAAGATCCCGCACGATCAGGTCGCGCAAACTGGCCGGAAGCGGCAGATCCCGCAGCCCTTCCGGTGCCGGACGGCCGCCGGCGTCGCGCGCCTGAAGCTCCCATCGGCCGCGGTCGCTGCGGCGCAGGATGCCTGCCGTGACCGCCGCATGCAGGTACTCGACGACGAAGAGCGGATTGCCCTCCGCATGATGGTGCACGTGATGGATTAGATCCGCGGGAGGCCTCGCCATCGCCAGCATTGCTCCGATCATCGCGCCGATGTCGCGGCTTTCCAGGCGCTCGAGATGCGTGATGCGATCGGCCATGGTCGAAATCAGCTCACCCAGCGCCGGCGCGTCGCCTCCCGCGCGGAACGCGCCGCAGATCATTGCTCTGCCACTTGCCAGCGCTCCCTGCCCGCTTGCGTGCCGCAGGACGACCAGGGAAAGCTCGTCTGCCCACTGCAAGTCGTCGAGCACCAGCAACAACGGGAGCTCGTCCGCCATGGCCGCCAGCAAGTCGCACATCACCTTGCAGATGGCGCCGCGCGCCAGGTCGGCAGGGAGCGCGACCGCCGTAGGTTCCGCCTCGTCGCGCGCCAGCGCGGCCATGGCTGGACAGAACGGGAATAGCAAGGCCCCGCGTTCGCCGAGCAGCCGGCAGGTTTCCTTCGGCCCATAGACCACGCACCGATCCGTCACCGCCTCGAGAAAGGACTGAAAGGCGCCAAGCGGCCTTCCCACGGTTTTCATGCCAGGACTGGTCGAGCTCGACAGCGGTACGCATTCCCCCGTGACGACCCGCATGCCGCCCTGCCTGGCAGCGTGCGCCATCTCGGCGAGAAACCGGGTCTTGCCGACACCGCTGGCTCCCGAGACCAGCCAGGAGCCGCGACCCGTCGCCGCGGCGCGGCCGAGCTCCCCCAGCAGCCTCTCCATCTGCTGCTGGCGGCCGACAAAACCCGGTCTGTACAGGTAAACCCTGGCTTTTGGCTCGGTTCCTCGCGGCGCCGGCACGTTGCCGATGCGCCGCAGTCGCGCCGCGACATCGACGGCGTATCCAAGGCGATCTCGCCGGTCTTTCTGGAGCAACATGAGAACGAGCTGGTCGAGGCTTCCGGGAATCCCGGCGGTCAGCGCGGATGGTGCGAGGACCGGCTCGCCGAGGTGGGCCTGGAAGGTCTCGGAGGCGGTCGGGCGCCGAAACGGCGGGCGACCGGTCAACAGCTCGTAAAGTATGCAACCCAGCGAATACAGGTCAGCGCGAGCGTCCGGAGGCTCCCCGCGAATCTGTTCCGGAGACACGTAGGGAGCGCTTCCCACCAGGTCCCCCGAGAGCTCGAGCTGCTCGCGCGTGCCGCCCGCTCGCGCCAGGGAGCTCAGGCCGAAGTCGAAAAGAATCGGCGAATCGGCGCGCTCGAGACAGATGTTTTCAGGCTTGAGGTCGCGGTGAACGATGCCCTCCCCGTGCAGAAAGGCCAGGGCGTCGCAAACCCGCGCGGTCACCGAGAGCAGCTCAGGGAGCTCCAGTGCGCGCTGCGGGGGAGCGCTGGACCCCGGCGGTGCCGGCTCCGGGACTGGCCCGGCGGCTCCGGGGCGCAGCGCGCTGTCCCTCCCTACCACCGGTGACTCGCGAGTCCGGCCCAGTGTCTCCGCCTCTTCGGCCAGCTTTTCGTCGAGGAAATGACGCAGAGTTGCGCCGGCAAGCAGGTCCATCGCATACCACGGCACGCCCTCGCGCACACCGTGCTCGCGAATGCGGACGATACCGGGGTGATGGAGGCGCGAGAGCGCCGTGATTTCTCGCCGGAGGCAGTAGAGCAAGCTTTCGCTGTGCAACCGCAGCGTCTTCAGGGCCACCTGCGCGCCCGAGCTGCGGTGGCGCGCGCGGTAGACGACTCCCATCCCGCCACGGCCGAGCGGCTCGATAACCTCATAAGGACCAAAGCATCCCACCTGCTGCCTCCTCCTCCAGCATAGCACCTTCCCGCATCGAGCAGATCTCGTATCGCATCTGCCGGTTGCGGCTTGGCTCCGAGGAATCTCTCGGCCTTCTGACCGGAGTGGATGTCAACGATAGCCCGACCGCTCGTCAGATGGTGATCCCGGTCACGGGCACTGGGGTTGCCGCCAGGCCCACCGCGACCGTGACGCCGACGGCAACGGCCACGCCGACGGGGGGTCCGGTGGTGCCGGCGCAGTCACCTGGCGGCACCTCGATGTTGGTGTTGGCCCTGGGGAGCGCCCTGGGCCTCGTGCTGAGGGGATCCCACCGCGGCGGGAGGATGAATCGCGGCCGTCCTTGATGGTGACGCGGGACCGGTGCGACAGACCGGTCCTGCGCGAGGCCGCCGGCGGCAGGCTCATCGGTTACGAGGCGGTGGCCATCTCGCCCGTCGCCGCCGCCTCGAGGGCTCGCCACGCTACCGTGCGCACGGCATCCTCCACCTCTTCGCCCAATAGCAGCGCTTCCTTGATCTTGTAATGAGCCTCGCGGGCTGCTCGGGCGGCTTCGTCTGGGCGACCGAGCAGTCGCAGCACCGAGCTTCGCGCGGCCTCGATGCGGATGATGAGGTGCTTGGGCGAGCCTGCCTCGGCGCAAGCCTTCGCCTCCGCGCGCCGAGCCGCCAGGGGAAGGAGCTCTTTCCTGATCAGCGAGCCATCGCACCATTGCTCGATCCAGATGGGCGAAGTGGCCACCGCCGGGTTCCGCCAACGGCGGGCGACTAAGTCCAGAGCGTCGAGCGCCTCTTCGTAGCGCTCCATGCGGAGGAGCGCGCTGCCGAGCTCCAGGTGATCGGCCCCGTGGTCGGCATGCGGCCGCTGGCGCGCGGCCAGAGACACGACCTTGGCGAGCTCATCCACCGCCTCCACCGGCTGCTCCAGGTAATGGAGGAGCTGATGAGCGGCGGAGCGGTGGCCCAAGATCTCGATGCTGTGCCCGGCCGGGCGGGGTCCCTGTTCGGCCATGGCGCGGTAGAGCTGCAGAGCGTCCTGGTGCCGACCGAGATCGTGAAGCGCCAGCCCCCGGTACAGGCCGATGCAGGCGCGCATCTCCCGGTCCGCTTCCCTGTCGTAGGCGATCCGCAGCGCTTCCTCGGCCTCGGCGTCGCGGCCCTGTGGGTGGTTGGCGGCGACGGTCGCCCGCACGAAGAGCGCCGCGCGCCGCCAGACGATCCGGGGGCGCCGCGGCCAGCATCGCTCGTCGGAGAGCAGGTGCCGGAGCCGAGTCGAGCGGCCCGGTCCTTCTGGCAAACCGCTCAATGGTCACATCCACCGGCGACATCGCGGCGCCTGCAGGGCGGCCTTTCCACGCCCGCATCGATTGAGAGGCGATCTGGGGCTCGCACTTCGCCGCGAGAAGTCAGCAGCGCCCTGACTCGCGGGAGCGTCCGCCCGAAAGGAGCAGCCATGCGGTTTTTGGGGGCGATGAGCCGTGATTTTGCCGTTGCTCGGCCACCGGGTGTCAGGGACCTGCTGTCGCGGTTGCCGCCCGATGGTCAGTGTCGGCCGTACCACCACAGGAGGCTGGCAGCCGCCTCGCCGGCAGGGTGACGGCGCGCCAGGCCCCCCGGACCCATCACGCCGTCAGGCCTACCTGCCATCGCAGTACGTCCGGCACGTCCTCTGGGCGCTCTTCCCGGAAAAGTGGGCATCCGGACTCGGAGGCGGCGATGACCTTGCTGCCAAAACGCCGGGCCACGGCCTCGGCATCCGCGAGCAGGCCTTCCGCGCGGTCGAGGTCACCACGCACCCGCCGTTCCACCACCGCCCTCTCGAACAGCGTGATGGCCTCGTCGCGAAGGTCGCCGATTTCGTCGAGGAGGAGCGTCCCTGCGTGGGCCTGCTCGATCAGGCCGCGCCGGCGCTCGATCGCCCCGGTGAAGGCGCCACGCTCGTGGCCAAAGAGCTCGCTTTCGAATAACGACTCGGGGATCGCGGCGCAATTCACCGCCACGAACGGTTGAGCTCGGCGCGGCGATTCCGCATGGATGCAGCGAGCAAGGTGCTCCTTGCCGGTGCCGGTCTCGCCCTGGACCAGCACGCTGAGGTCCGACTTCGCGATGCGCTGCGCGATCCGCAGGCACTCGGTGAACCGGCGATTGCGGGTGCGGATCGTGCCGAATTCCCACCAGTCGCGCACGTGCGCGGCGACAGCGAGTGCCTGTTGCGCCTGCTCTTCGGCCTGCCGGCAGCGCGCCATCGCGGAGGCCGCAACCGCGCTCAGGTCGAGAACGAGGGCGAGCATGGCCGAAAACGTCGTGACCACGTCCTTGGCAGTCTCGTCGAACGGTGGCGACAGTCCGCGGCGGTCGAGATAGAGGGCGGCGAGAGTGTGGCCGTGGCGGCGGACAGGGGCGCAGAGGACCGACACGATGTCGGCGGTGCAAACGCTTGGCGAAGGCGGCACCTCGGTGACCAGCGCCCGCGGGTGATCGGTCGCGAGAGCCGCGGCGAGAACTGTCTTGCTGAACGGCGCCGCGCCCTGGAGCTGCCGCGAAGCGACGAGCCGAGGCACGCCGTCCTCGCCAGGGATCGCGACCCCACCCGCGCTGGCTCCTGTCACCTCGATCAGCCATCCGAGCCCCGTGGCAAGGGCGCGCTGCGAGTCCAGATCCGCTTCGGCGAAGGCGATGGTGGCTTCTCGGAGCGCTTCGAGCGCCCGCGCGGGGTTGATGGCCGCGACCGCGGGTGGCCGCCCGGCCCGTCCCGCGAGCGCGTCTTCCGCCGTGGATTCTCCATGCCCGGCAGCCGCACCGCATTCCGAGCTGTCACCGCTGCGCATGGTAGCCAATTGCCTCCGCTGGACCCCGGCTGGATCGCCCTGTGCCGTCATACCCGTCGCGGGAGGCGATGCGCAAGTCCAAAGCGCGCCAAGAAGTGCTTCCCGAAAGTACCAGCATCGGGCTCATCGGGTGCGTAGCGGTGGCCCGAGCGGCGGCCGCCCTGGCGACGGGCGTGTCGAGGCAGTTTTCAACGGCTCATGAACCATCACGGCGTCGGTAGATCCGCGTTCCGGCCACGCCGTTCGGCGGGTGGCCCAGGGGCGGTCGGCGCGCTGAGGGCGGTACGGCCGGTACTGACCGGCCGGGATTGCGAGGGCAGCCATCCCCTGACGCAAGGCCGCCGGCAACTGTTGCGGGCCGGCCAGCCGCAGGTCGAGAGCGGCATGGGCACGCTATCCGGGCGGGCGGTCGGGCGGAGTCAGGCGAGACCTGACGCGGCTCCGGTGCCATCGCGACGGGAGGCTCGTTTCGGGGGCCAGACAGAGGGTCCCCGCTGGTCTCCGCCCCTTGTTGCTCCTCTGCTGGATCTGAAGATCTCGCTATTCGTGGCGTCGACGCCGTCCTCCGCCGCTCCCTTTGGCTCCTGGCACGGCGCTTGCTTCTGTCAGGTCGCGGAAGCCGCCGAGGTCGGCTCGCTCCGCGGCGACGCGGGCAAGCGAATCACCCGGATCCGTGCATCCCCGCAAACGAAAACCAGAGCATTCTCACCACGTCGGCCGGGCACCGGGAGCTGTCCGGTCGACACCGAAAAGGAGAGCAGATGTCAGACATGAGCATCACCGCAATTTCGACGTCGCGCACGAGGTTCTACCATGAGCTCGAGGGGTTGTGCGGGGAGCCGTACACCACCCCTCGGGAACCCGCCCCCGTCGAGAAAGAGCCGGCGCCGGCCGATGGCTACGAGACGTTCGATCAGGTGGCCTGGGACGTGAGTGCGATCGGCAGCAGCGGCGGGGCAGTCTTGATCGCGGGGTGGGAGCCCCGGGCGGCGGGCGCTGGGGGGGCCGGCGCCCGCATGCCTGCTTCGCAGCTCTGGCAGAACGCCGCTTTTGGTCGGGGTCCGCTCCCGAAGCTCCCAGACCGAGCGGAAGAAGCCGCCGTCACCATCGCGTGGGAGATCGGGGAGGGCAAAGCGCAGCGAGATGGCGCGATCGACGCGCTCGCCATAAGCCAGTCTCGGCCCTTCGAGAGCACGGGCGATTCGGCGGGGGATCTTCAGCAAGGGTTCACGAAAGCCGAATTCAACAGGATCAGCGCCAAGCTGCTGCGCAAGGTCAAGGATGGTGCGTGGTCCCAGGCTGCTTCCGCCATCGTCAATCGCCTTTCCGACAGCCCCTTACTCCTGCGATTCGCCAGGGAAGGTAGCCGGGAGAACAAGCTCGCCCTCGCCCACGCCGCCCTCGACGACGCCACGCTCGGGTCCGCAGAAAAGGCGGAAATATTGTCGACGCTGGTTGTCGGCTCGGGTCGCGACGCCGTGACGCTGGACCAGGTCCTGAGCTCCGCGGATCCCAGCAGCGCGGCCAAGCTCCTGGCCGACCCGGCGGGGAAGAATCTGGCGAGCGAGGTCGCGAAAAAGGCCTCTCCGGCCACGAAAAAAAGCTCGCGGCGGCGCTCCTCGATCACCACGACACGACCGGGGGCCTGAGCACGCTCGAGCACATCCGGCCGAGCATGCCGAGCCGGGACCTCAGCAAGCTCGTGGAGAACGATCTGGATGATGATGGCCAGCTCAAGCTCGCGGAAAGCCTCCATTATTCTCCCGAGCTTCGCCGGAAGGTCATGGCGAAGCTTTCTGACAAGGCGGCGGAGCACCTGATCGAGGCCGACGAGGTTCAGCGCTCGCAACGCCGTCAGGCGACCGAGGCGGGCGACGCCCCGATCCGTGACCTTCGCGCTTCGGCGAGAAACTCGAGCTCGCCTGAGGTGTCGATGACGAACAGGTCACCGACGGATTGATCAGGGAAGATGAGTGCAGACATGGTGCTGAGCCGCTGGCGGGCGTAGGTGGGGTGGGGGTTTTCGTAATGCGCATTCCGCGCAGCTTACAGTAGACTAGGCGGTGGCATGAGGGCCCCTCTGCGCCAGGCACGCGGCCACGACCGCGGCCTCGCGATCGCGCGTCATGCTCCCGGAGCGGCGGTTGCCAGCGTCGGTCGACCGTGAGTCAGTTCCCGCGCGCAACCAGGCCAGCGTGTCGGCGATCGTCTCTGCGAGCGGCCGCGTCCGCAGCCCGCGAGCCAGCGCCCGCGCCGGATTGCGCCGTTCGGCATCCCAGTCCGTGACGTCCTCCCAGAAGGGAAGGTCTTCCGGCGATACGCCCATGCGCGACAACCAGGCAGTGTCCGCCCACACGAGCTCCGCGGCGTTGGCCCCGGCCACCCGAGCGATGGCGTGCATGACGTCAGCGAATCGATACGCGCGCGGCGCGCCCGCCGCAGCGGGACCGACCACATCGAAAGTCCCGACCGTGCGCTCGGCGATGCACCCGAGGATCCAGCTTGCGAGGTCGCGAGCATCGATGAGCTGCAAGGGCTGCTCCGGCACCGCCGGCACGAGCACCTGCCCCCCTGCGGCGATGCGGTGCACCCAGTACGAAAAGCGCCCCGTCGGGTCATAGGGTCCTACGATGAACCCCGGCCGCACGATGAGCGTGCCGCCGGGAAACGCGCGATGCGCTTCTCGTTCGCACAAGACCTTGAGGGAGCCGTAGGTGTGGGCCGTGACCACGTCGGCCGCGGCCCCGGGCGCGAGCTCCGCAAGCGCGTCGGTTTCATCTCCCCAAGGGCGAAAAGTGGCGTAGGCCGAGATGGAGGAAATGAACACGTAAAGCTCCGCGGCATCCCGTAGCGTGCGGCCGGCCACGCTCACGGCGGCCGGGATGTAGCCGCACGTGTCGATGATCGCGTCCCAGCGCCGTCCCGCCAGGCGGCCCAGATCGGCGACGCGGTCGCCCTGCACGTGCTCGGCTCCCGGCAGAGGTTCGGGCCGGGTCTTGCCGCGATTGAATACGGTCACGTTCCAGCCGAGGGGCACCGCGGTTTCGACAAGGTGCCGGCCGAGAAAGAGGCTTCCTCCGAGGATCAGGATGTGTGGCATGCTGATGTCTGGCGTGGTATGTTCCGAGTCACGGCGCCACCGTCGCCGCTTCCAGCGCCGGCTCCCGCGCAGCCGTGCCAGCAGCGCCGCGGCCGCGGCGTGCCGCCAGCGCGAGGGTCCCGGCGATCACCAGCGCGGCGCCCACCAGCGTGCTCCAGGCGGGCGTTTCGCGGAAGACGGCAAGACCGAGCCCGATGGCGAAAGCGATCTGCAGATAGCTGACTGCAGTTGCGCGCGCCGCCGTTTCCAGGTGCAAGCTGCGGGTCATGTGAATCTGCCCGAGCTGAGCAAACACGCCGATCGCGGCGAGCAACAACCATTCGGCGAGCGTCGGCCAGACCCAATCCCGGACCGCCAACGGCAGTATCATCGGGGTGGAAACCAGCGGCAGGTACCATACCACCACCATCGGGTGATCTGTCTCCCGGAGCTTGCGCACGGATGTGTAGGCGGCGGCACTGAGGACGGCGCCACCGAGAGCGACGCCCAGCGCCAGCAAATCGAGAGGCATGGCCGCGGCCGAAAACAGGTGCCCCGGTCGGGCGACGAGCGCGACGCCGGCGAGGCTCAGCAGCGCGCACCCCAGCTCGTAGGCGTAGAGGCGCTCATTCAGGATCAACGCTGCCATCAGCGCCGTGAATAGCGGATTGGTAAACTGGATCACGGTGGCCTCCGCGAGCGGCAGGTGCGTGACCGCGAAAAAATAGCAGCAGAGCGCGGTCATGCCAAACGCGCCGCGGAGAAACAAGAGCCGGCGATTGTGCCCCCAACGCGGTATGCCTGCACGGCGCAGGACCCAGCCGGCGATGACCAGCGAGACGAGGCTGCGGACAAAAACCAGCTCGAACACCGGAAACCGCTTCCCGCCGAGCTTTACGAGAAGGGTCATGGAGCTGAAAAACAGCGAGGCCAGCGCCATGTGCGCAAGGCCACGGCGCGTCCGAACAAACCGCGACAACATGCAAGCCCCGTTGCCGCCGAGGCGGCGGCGCAAGAGGAGACCAGACGGAGAAGGAAGTCCGCGCCGCGACAACCGAGCTGCGCCGCGGACCGGCGTGAGGAAGCAAGGCGACTGTATCGCAGGGTCCCGAGCGTTTCCAGAGGCGCCGCCCCCAGCCCACCCTGAATCCACCACCTCCGCCGCGCGCTTGACACGGTCCCGCCGGGCCACTAACATGGAAGCCGCAAGGGGCGCACTTCCTCGCCTCCTCGATACGAGCCACGCGCCCCGCCCGGATAACGGAACATGGCGCGTGTCTTGCTCGTGCATTATGGCAGCGACCTCTTGGGTCAGATGTCTGCCGCCCTTGGCGCAGAAGGGCATGATGTGCGCGCAGCGGCGACACTGGGCGAGGCACTGGGCCATCTGAGCTCGCGCGCGATTGAGGTCATGGTCGCCGACGTCGACGCCCCCACCGCCGAGAGCGCGGACCTCGTGGCGATCGTTCGCTCCTGGGCGGCGGAAGTCGCGGTGATCGTGACGGCGGCTGCCGCAGCGGTCGGAAAGGCGACGGTGGCCGTGTCCGCCGGAGCGTTTGACTACCTGGTCGCGCCCTTCTCGATGCGCACCCTACTGCTGCTCATCGCCCACGCCAGCCGCGCACCCAAGGCGCCGCCGTCGCCACCCGAGCACTCCGATCGCTTTCTCGAATCGGTGCTCAACGCCTTGCCCAACCCGATCTTCGTCGCCAGCCAAGAGCACCGGCTGGTGTTCGTCAACGACGGAATGTGCGCCTCTCTGGGCCGGCCGCGCGCGCAGATCGTCGGCAAGAGCCCCTTCGAGCTCTTTCCGCGCGAGCAGGCGGAGTCGTTCCGGCGGGAAGACAACGAGCTCTTCGCCACGGGGACGAGCTTCCAGGCCGAGCACGCGATCACCCTCGCTCCGGGAAAGGAGCGCTGGCACCTGGTCAGCAAGGCGCGGGCCGCGGCGCCGGACGGGAGCCTGCTGTTGGTCGGCGTCGTCACCGATGTGACGGAACGAAAGCGCATGGAGGACGCCATCCGCCAGGCCGACAAGTGGACGCGCACCATTATCGCCACCGCTCCGGTGGTGCTGTGGTCTACCGACGAAAACAGCATCTTCACGTCCTCGGACGGCAGATCACTCGAGCATCTTGGGCTCAAGCCGGGGGAAGTGGTCGGCCAGGACCTCTTCGAGCTGTACCGAGACTATCCGCTCATCGTCGACGCCCAGCGCCGCGCCCTCGGTGGAGAGGACGTCGATGTCAACGTGGAGGTGAATGGCATCGCCTTCGAATGCCGGTTTCGACCGGTGTGCGATCCCGCCGGCAAGGTCACCGCGGTGATCGGCGTGGCGCTCGACCTGACGGAACGTCGGCGAGCGGAAGAGGATCTTCTGCGCGCGCATCGCGCCACCTTCCAGTTGCTCTCGGCCATCCCCTCCATGATCATCGCGCTCGACGAGGCCTCGCGCGTGACCTTGTGGAGCGCGGTTGCCGAGAAGGCCTTCGGCCTCCGGGCCGCGCAGGTGCTCGGCCGACCCTTCCGCGAAGTCGCCATCCCGTGGCAATGGAGTGAGGTGGAGCGCCATCTCGGTGACCCGCGGTCGCTGCAGTTGCCGAAGACCTTGCCCGACCTCCGCTATACGCGCGCCGATGGCCAGAAGCGGCTGGCGGGCTTCACGGTCTGCTGGATCTGGGGCGACAGCGGCCAGCGGTGCGGCCAGCTCTGGTTCGGCGCCGACGTCACCGAGCGCAGGAAAATCGAGAGCGAGCTGCAGCAGACCAAGAAGCTCGAATCCCTCGGCCGGCTCGCCGCCGGGATCGCCCACGAGATCAACACCCCTATCCAGTATGTCGGGGACAACACGACGTTCTTGCAGGAAGCGTTCCGCGGCATGAGCGAGCTGTGCCGGCGCTGCGTGGAGCTGATCGCGACGGCGCGCGCCGGGGCGCTCTCTGCCGAGCTGATCACCGAGCTCGAAGACGCCATCCGCGACCTCGACATCGACTACCTCGTCCAGGAGGTCCCAACCGCGCTCGCTCAGTCGCTGGAGGGGATCGAGCGCGTCGCCACGATCGTGCGCGCCATGAAGGACTTCTCGCATCCGGGGAACGCTGAAAAGCGGCTCGTCGATATTAACCGGGCGATCCGCAGCACCGTGGAGGTGTCGCGCAACGAGTGGAAATACGTCGCGGACAGCGAGCTCGACCTCGATCCCGCCCTGCCTCCGGTGCCGTGCCTTCCCGGTGAGCTCAACCAGGTGCTGCTGAACATCATCGTCAACGCCGCAGGCGCGATCGCGGACTCGCTCCGCGACCAACCCGGCGCCAAAGGAACTATCGCCATCAGCACCAACCGGCGCGGCGAATGGGTCGAGATCCGCATCCGCGACACCGGCACCGGAATTCCGGAACCGATCCGAGACAAGATCTTCGACCCGTTCTTCACTACCAAGGAGGTCGGTTCGGGCACCGGCCAGGGCCTGACGCTGGCTCGCACGATCGTCGTCGACCGGTTGGCCGGGTCGCTCACCTTCGAAAGCGAAGTGGGAAAAGGCACCACGTTCATCATCAAGCTGGCTGTCGACGGGTCCGGCGAGCATTGAGCACGAAACGTATGAAATGTGCGGTGTGCGGTACAGAGCTCAGGACGGCGACGACGGAGCTACCCTTCAAGGTCAGCGACATGACCGATCTCCCGTCGTCCGCCTGGCGTCCTGCGGCGGCGTATGCCGGATGGCGGCGTTGCCCGGACTGCTTGCGGTGCCAGCGCCGCGCCGCGGAAGGAGCTCCTCGTGAGCGTCTCGACCTTGCTGTTTCTGGGTCTGGCCGCACTGGGCGCAAGTGTGATGGACACGATCGCGGGCGGAGGTGGCCTGATCACCTTGCCCGCCTTGCTTGCGGCGGGATTGCCCCCGCTGTCCGCGCTCGCCACCAACAAGGGGCAGAGCGTGTGGGGATCGACAACCGCGCTCGCTCGCTTCAGCCGCACCGACCTGCTTGATCGCAAGCGCGCTCCATGGGCATTCCCCTGTGGTTTTTTCGGCTCGCTGGCGGGCGTTCTGCTGTTGCGTAGCGTGCCGAGCGACGTGCTGCAGCCGCTGGTCCTTGGCTTGCTGCTCGGCGCCGCCTTCATGGTGCTTGCCGTCCGGCCACGGCCGCGCGGGGTAGAGCGGCAGCGCGGATTGCGCTGGACGCTGATAGTGGCCGGGGCAATCGGCATGTACGATGGTTTCTTCGGTCCCGGAACCGGGACCCTGCTGATTCTGGCCGATGTGCTGTTTTGGCGACACCCATACGACCGCGCCAGCGCCAATGCGAAAGTCGTCAACTGTGCAAGCAACTGGGGCGCACTGATGGTGTTCGCTTGCGCCGGTGACGTCCAATGGCGCGTGGCGCTGGTCATGGCGGCAGGACAGGTCGCCGGTGGGATCGTCGGCACGCATCTCGTGGTCCGCCGCGGCCAGCGCCTCGTGCGCGCGGCCGCGGTAGTAATCAGCCTGGCGCTCGCAGCCCGGGTGGCGTGGCAACTTGCCATGCGCCCGTAACGTCCCGGCGGCGGTCTCCGTGGAGCTGTTGGTGCGTGTGGCACTGGCCTTGCGGTTGCACAGGCGGTGTTGTTGGTGGCTGTAGAGCTGTGCATACCGTGCGCCCACGCGTCCCTTGCCCTGGACAGCGGGAGTGCCGATATTCCCTCTGGGAATCATGAGGAAACAGATCGAGCACATGGGTGCGGGGATCCGAGCTGCGCTGCTGCTCGCTGCTGCGCTCGTGTTCGGCCTGCCGTCAGCCCACGCTGAGCGCGCTGTGCTCGTCGATTTCGGCGACTCGGCCCAGACGACCATGACCCCCTACGGCGACTGGACCGAGCTGCTGCGGCATCCGACCTACACCGAATTCGTCCGTCCAGACGAGAACCCCGAGCATTGGGGGATCACCGCCACCGCGACCACGCCGAATGCCTACACGGCCTATCACGGCATCCGCGGCACGACGCCCGTCAATCTCGCGCGCGGCCACAAGATCATCGCCACGTTCTTCAATCGCACCGAGCTACGCCTGCGCCTGCAAGCCCGCATCAGCTTCTCTGACGCTGACCAACCCGCGGACGCAACCTGGGACGCGCCATGGAACACGATGTACGCCGAGGACCCGGATCACAACGACTTCGTCGCATCGGGCGCGCTCTTCGAGCTCGTCTACAACATCACGGACGCCTCGAGCATCGCCGGCCCTCTGGCGATTCCCACCGCGGGCGATCGGCGACTCGTCAACATCGCCGTCGATCCCACCTACAATTCCTGGCACGGTGCCTTTGTTCTGACCAGGATCGAGCTTACGGACGAAGCCGACCTCACCCCCCCGACACCCCCAGCAAACCTCAGTGCTCAGCTCGTCGCGGCGACCGCCGGTGTGACTCCCAATCTCGTCGAGCTGCGATGGAACGTCGCCACCGATCCAACCGCCGGTAGCGGCAAGGCAACCGGCGTTGCCCGCTACAACGTCTACCGCAATGGCGCCTTCATCGCCACGGTCTCACGCGACTGGATTCTCTATTACGGCGACGACCTGCGCTATCAGGACTTCTCGGTATCGCCCAGGACGACCTACAGCTACGCCGTGACGGCAGTGGACGCGGCGGTCACCGGGCATTTCCGCGTTCCCGACAACGCGATCAAGCTCGGCAATGAAAGTGCCCCGGCGACCATCGAAGTGACAACGCCGGTGTTCACCGCGCCGACATTGGTCGATCCGCACGGTGAGCTCCACTTCGCCGGCGCCTTCCGCCTGCCGGCGGTCGCCGAGGGCTCGTCCTCCGACTTCGGCTACGCCTACAAGGGGCTGGCCTACTACCCAGTGGGCAATCCCGGCCACGACTCCGCGACCGAGCTTCCGGGATCGCTCTACGCAATCGGCCACTCCCTGTATCCACAGATCGCCGAGGTCTCCATTCCCCGCCCGCAAGTCGCGAGCACGCCAGCCGGTCTTCCCCGAGCCCGGCTGCTGCGCCCCTTCTCCACCGACGTCTGGCCCGCTGTCTACCCCGATGGAGCCGGTGGCCTGACGTGGCGGCCCGAGGGTTCCGGCGACGTTAGCATGGGCATCGGCTACCACCCGGGCGGCGGCGATGTGGATGGGCGTCTTTACTACGGCATCTACCGCGACTACTCCTCGTCCTCGGCGAAGGCGCACGGGGCAGTCGCGCTGGACCTCGCCGCGAGCGCCGGCGCCTGGTACATCGGCGGCGCTCCGGGCTCACCCGAGCACGTGCCGCCGGTGTTGACGGACAAGCTGATCTTCGCCGTACCCCAGGCATGGGCCGATCAGCATACGGGCGGACGCAGTCTGCTTGTCGGTCAGGGCTACCAGAGCGGCGTCGGCGTGCCGTCACACGGGCCGGCCCTGTATGCGATCGCGCCGTGGGCGTCGGGCTCCCTGCCCGCGGACGAAGAAGTCGTGACGGCGAAGGCGCTGCTGCGATATGGCGGCGACTGGGAGGTCGACCGCTGGCTCACCAACTGGTCGCTGAGCCTCGGCTACTCGGGCGCCGCCTGGCTTGGCGTGGGCTCCAAGGCAGCAATTGTAGTCTGCGCCTCCCGGCCGCTTGGCGATGAGTGGTACGGAGGCACCGACGGCACCGTCCCCTACACTTCGGATCTCGACCTGCCGAGCACACGCACCTCCGACACTCGCGGACCAACAGCGACCGAACGCGAGGCCTCGCTATACTTCTATGACCCCGATGACCTTGCAAAGGTCGCAGAGGGGCAGCTCGATCAGTGGGAGCCGCAGCCGTACGCGGTCTACGATTTCAAGGGAATCCTCTTTGGCGGCACCGACCGCCGGTTCCCGCAAATCGGCGCGATTGCTTATGATGCCGACAACGGGTATCTCTACTTCATCGAATCCAACAGTGACAACACCGATGGTGAGGCGGCGTATCAGAAACGCAGCATGATCTACGTCTGGAAGGTCGCAGCCGCAAACCCTGTCCCGGTCTCGGACGTTCCCTGGCTCGCATCGGCGATGGCGATGGCGATAGCGATGGCCTGGCGGGCCGGAGGAGATCGGCCCAAACTACCGGCATCGGCCGAATGTCCGGTTTCGTCCATTACACTTCTTCACGCCGCAGGTTCGGCGGCGAGGGGCGCGATTCATCGCGCCCCAATGCCGGGCCGGGGATCATCGGGCCGAGAATGATCCGCCCCGATTGCCGGCCGCGACGACCGGGCGCGATAAATCGCGCCCCTGCGTGGCGGCCTCAGGTGTAGACCACATTCGGCCGACGCCAAATTATCTGTTCACCCCCGCTCTTTCAATGACGTCGACCCCACCAGCACAGCCTGAGCCTGCCCTCGCTCCGAGCAACCGCCCCCCGTCTCGAATTCAGCCCGCAGATCCTCCTCTGAATTCACGGGCGAAACCCAGGACAAGCGGGGCTGAAAGACCGGAGACTACGCGGGTCGTAACACTCCCGACCTCACCTCCCCGCGCCAGCGGGAGAAGGCACGGAGTGGGGCGCTGTCGCGTCGACGTCGGACCGGCGGTGAACCAAGACGTCACGCCCGCCTACCGCGTGCTCTCCTCGGCCCGCCGAAAGGCGAGGATGAGCCGGACCTCGGCCGGATCGCGCTGCATGCGGCGCGCAATCTCCTCGACGCTCAGGCCGGTGTCGGCAAGGCCGTACACGGCGCGGCGCGACGCCTCCGCTTCCGCCTCAACCCCTTGGGATGCCTCCGCTGCGGGCGCCGGTTGCGGCGGCTTGTTGTCGTCGTGGCGCGCGAGCGCGGAGCGCGCCGGCATCAGCGGTGCGGAATAGGTATCCTGCTCGGAGGCGCCGCCCAGAATGTCGCGAATGGCGCGCACGGAAAGCGGATTATTGTTGCGATTGCAGAACAGCGGGTCACCGGCGTGCGCTTCGACCCGCAGCTCCAGATACTGTCGAAACGTCCCGATCGCCGCGGGCGGGACGGGCACGCGCTGTTCCTGGCCGGGGCGGATGCCGGGCACCAACAAATACAGCTTTCCCGAGGCCACCGAAACGCTGGCAGCCTGCAAGGCGGCGATTTCCGCCGGCTGCAGGCCGGCCTGCTCCGACAGCGCCCGCACCAGCTCGTCGCGGAGTGCCACGACATCGGCTTCGGGCCGGCGGGGCGGGGAAATCAACTGAGCTCGCGGCGGCGCTGAGGTCGGTGGCGCCGCAAGCGGCGCTGCGGGCCCGGTGGCGCGCGCCGGCGGCATCGGCGGTGCGGGCCTCTGGGCGGGCGCTGCCGCAACGGGCAGCCGCGGCGCCGGCGGCTCGTCGTTTTCCCACGGCAACACCGGAATTCCCTCGCGCGCGACGGCCGGCCGCTCGCCGGGACGCGTCACAGTGCTGCTGGCGGGCGCGAGCGCCGGCACGGGCAGCGCCGGCTCCGCGGCCGCGACCTCACGGCGCCGCGCGGACAGCGTCTTGATCGCCTCGTTCGCCTCTTCCGTGAGCTGCTCGAGCTCGAGCGCAAGCTGGCCGAGCTCCTCCTTGTAACTGCGCAACAGCTCGAGCTGTGCCCCCGATCGTACCCGCCGCCAGAGATAGACTATCAGACCCAGCAAGACGAGATCGAGCACGATCTGGCCAAGGCACCACGGATCCATCATCGCAGGCTCTTGATGCGCTCGAGCGCGCTCTCGACAGAAGTGATCCGCAGGCCGAAGTTGCTGTCCACGACGACCACTTCGCCGCGCGCGATGCGCCTGTTATTGACCAGCAGATCCACGGGTTCGTCGGCGGACTGGCCGAGCTCGATGATGGAGCCGGGAGACAGCCGGAGCACGTCCTCCAGGAGCATCTCGGCTTCGCCGAGGCGGACCGAGATCGGCAGCTCGATGTCGAGGATGAGCTGGATGTTGGGCGCCTCGAAGGTGGGAGCAGGTGCGTATTGCACCTGAGGTACCGCGCCAGCGGCTCCTGGCGCGGCGAAGGAAGCGGCGGCGCCGCCGGCCGCGGCGGCCGGTTGCGGCACCGGCGCTGCAGCCCCCGCGGGTCGCGGCGCCGCAGCGGCGGGCGCCGCCGGCAATGGGACGTGCTGTGTGCGCGGCGACGTCGCCTCTTCCTTGCTCTGGAAGATGTCGTCGATCATCGCCTGGCTCATCTCCTCGGACGGCCGAAACGCGTCCGCCATCACCGTCGCCGCAGACATGGGGATGAGCTGGAAGTACTCTGTCGGCAGCATCCCCTCGATGGACAGGGTGTACTGGATGAGCGCGACATTGTCTTCGGCGATCATGTACCCCAGGTTCTCGTCGGGGTCGGACAAATCGACCTCCTGAACCTCGGCCGGGCCGTTGGAAATCGAGTCGCGGAGGCGATCTCCGAGGCCCGTGGAGCACGTTCCCATGATCTGATTGGTGGCCTCGGTCAAGGCGTCCAGGCCGTCCTCGGGGAGATCTTCCGAACGCGTCGGCTCGCCGCCCATCATCAGGTTGACAACGGCCGAAGCGTCGGGGATGTACATCAGAAAGAGCAGATCCCCCACGAGCCCGCGCACGAAGGATGTCTTCATCGCCGCGCATCGCCCCCGGAGCTCGTTCTTGATGTCCTCGAGGCTCGCCGCCCGCACCTCGACGGGGCGAATCTCCACCTGGCATTGCAGCAAGGTCGACAGCACGGATTCGGAGCTCCAGGCCACGATCTCCGCAAGCTCGAAGAGCCCTTCCGAACGGCGCTGGTCGAGTTTGGCCACCGTCACTCCTCCTGCTGAAAGCGGAGAATCTGCACGGCACGGCTATTGCCGCGCAGCCCGATCGCGCCTTCGTATTTCGGGCGAAGGTTGACGAGAATGGTGGCGGGATCGGTGACGCGCTGCTCGAGCCGGATAAGATCGTCGGCGCGCAGATCGATCAGGTCGCGAACGGTGATGTGCGTGCCCATGAGCTCGGCGCTGACGTGCATGCGGGCCCGCCGGACGTGATCGGCGAGTCGGCGGATGTCGGCAGGCGTGCTGATCTTCTTGTGCTCGGTGTGTGTCTGCTGTACGAACTTCTCCCCCACCGGCTCGATGACGAAGGCGGGAATGCAGAAGTTCATCATGCCGATGGCGTTACCCACCTTGATTTCGAACACGATCAGGATGACCACCTCGCTCGATACCACGATCTGCACCAGTTTCGGTGAGGTTTCCCGAGCGAGGATTTGCAGGTCGATGTCAAGGACGCTGCGCCACACCGTCCGCAGGTCGTCCAGGGCCAGACGAATGACGCCGTCGATGACGTTCTGCTCGATTTCGGTGAGCGTGCGCTCTTCGGTAACAGGGTTGCCCGGGCCGCCGAGGAGCCGATCGATGAGCGGAAACACCAGGGACGGATTGAGCTCCAGAGCGACGCTACCATCGAGCGGTCTCATGGCGATGGTATTGAAGCTCGTGGGATCGGGAATCGAGAGGATGAACTCGGCGTAGGTGAGCTGCTCCACGCTCACCAGGTTGACCTCGGCGATGCTGCGGAGATAGGCGGAGAGCGACGACGAGAAGTTACGGGCGAAGCGATCGTGCAGGTAGTTGAGCGCCCGGATCTGCTCTTTTGACACCCGATCCGGCCGGCGGAAGTTGTAGTTGGCGACCTTGTGCGGTATCGGCGCCTTGCCGGACGGCGGCGGTGGTGGCGGCGGTTCCGCGCCCCCGGGAAACGCCGCAGACCGCGAGGGCGGCTGCGGCGGCCCCGGCGGCTGATCCATGCCGAGGTTCATCGTCGTCAGCAGCGAATCGATTTCCGCCTGGCTGAGGATCTCTTGAGTCGCCACGAACGATGCTCCTCGTCAGACCAGATTGGCCAGGTACTTGCGGATGCGGATGATGGCCTTGGTATGAAGCTGACTCACGCGACTCTCGGTGACGTTCAGCGCCTCTCCGGCCTCTTTCATGGTCAGCTCGTGCTGATAGTACAGCAGCATGACTTCCCGCTCCTTCTCCGGCAGCGCGTCGATGGCCTGGCCGATCAGCTCGACAAGCTGCTCGCGGTGGCACACCGCGACCGGATCTTCGGCTTCGGGATCCGCAATGAACCGCAGCAGACCTTCGTCGCCCGCCTCCTCGGCACCGCCCATGGCGCCTATCTCCTGGAAGCTCCCGAGCGTCAGGCCGCGCACTTCCTCCAGCAGCTCGTGTAGCTCCGCCACCGGAATTCCCAGCTCCTGCGCCACTTCGACGTCCTCGGCGGGACGCCCAAGGCGCTGCTCCACTTCCCGGTACGCCTGCTCGACCTCGCGCCGCTTCTTGCGAATCGAGCGGGGCACCCAGTCCATGTCGCGGAGCTCGTCGAGAATCGCTCCCCGGATGCGCAGCTCGGCATACGTCTTGAAAGCGATCCCCCGGCTCGGGTCAAACTTGTCGATGGCGTCGATCAGCCCGAGGACTCCGGCACACACCAGGTCGTCGAGCTCGACCTGACGCGGCAGCCGCGAGCTCACCCGCTGCGCGACATACTTCACAAGCGGCGCGTATTCCAGTATCAGCTCGTCGCGATCCACCAGAGACAGTGCCCCCTCAACCTTGGAATGCCAAATCTCGTTGATTCTCACGGCATGCGCTGCCGATCCCATAATGTCCTCCTCCCTTTTATCGCCGGCCCACCAACTGGCGCACGAAGCGCCGGAAACCACCAGCTTTCGATTGCTGGGGCGGCTCATGGAGGAGCTGCCGCGCGAGCGCGACAAATCCGCGCGCCGAAGCCGAGTTGGGATACAGACCCAAGAGCGGCTGTTGCTGGCGCACGGCCCGCAAGACGTGGTCGTCGCGGGCTACTGCTCCCAAATAGTCTAGGCGGCGCCCCAAAAACTTGTCAACTACTGCGTCGAGCTGCTCAAACACGGCCTGCCCCTCTGCGTCTGAGTTTGCCATATTCACCACGACCTGAATTTTCTTGTCGAACTCGTACCCCGACACGACCTTGACCAGAGCGTACGCGTCCACGATGGCCGTAGGTTCCGGGCACGTAACCAGGATGATCTCGTTCGCCGCGAGCAGCAGTTGGACCACGTTGTCGGAAATGCCGGCGGCGGTGTCGAGCACCAGGATGTCGGTTTGCGTCGCCAGGCGCGACAACGCTCCGAACAACCGGCTGCGCTGCTCGTCGTTGAGGTTCGTCAGCTCCTGCATGCCGGAGCTCGCGGGAATGATGCGAATCCCTGCGGGCCCCTCGATGATGATGTCCTCGAGGCGCATGCGCTCCTCGTCGCTGCCGAACAGGACGTGGCGCAGTGTGTATTTGGGCGCAAGGCCGAGCAAGATATCGACGTTTGCCAGGCCGAAGTCGGCGTCCATGACGACGACCCGCTGGTTCATGCCGGCAAACGCCAAAGAGAGATTGACCACCACGTTGGTCTTGCCAACGCCCCCCTTGCCACTGGAAATCGCGAGCACGCGCGGCGAAGGCCCCCCGCCGCGCCCTGTCAGCTCGCGCAATCTTCCCGCCTGATCCGTCATCACAACCCTCCAGCCAAGAGGCGGTTGCAGATATCCTTGAGTGTCGCGGCTTCGATGTCGTCCGGAACGTTTTGTCCAGTGGTCACGTACGACAGCGGTAGACCGCTGGCCATGAGGCTGTTTACAAAGAAGCCGGGGCTGGTCGTCTCGTCCACCTTGGTGAGAATGAGCCGCGAGGGCTCGAGGCAACGAAACGCCGAGGCCACGAGCTGGTAGTCTTCGGCCTTGGTGGTGGCGGCGGTGACCAGCCACTTTTCCACGCCGGGAGCTTCCAGGATCTTCGCCAGCTCGCCGATCCGCTCGTCCCGCGGGCTGCGTCCGGCGGTGTCAATGAGAATGAGGTCGCGGTCGCGGCGGGCTGCCATGATCGACTCGAGGTCGGCACGGCTGCGCGCGACGTCCACGGGCACGCCGAGGATGCGGGCGTAGACCTGGAGCTGCTCGACCGCCGCGACGCGATAGGTGTCCACGGTCACGAAGGAAATCCGCAGCCGTTTGCAAAGTGCGAAGCGCGCGGCCAGCTTGGCCAGTGTCGTGGTCTTGCCGACGCCCGTCGGGCCTACGAGAGCCAGAGCAGTCGGCCCCTTGCCACCGCGGGTTCGCAGTGGGCCGCTGACCGAGACGTGCTGGGTCAGCGCCTGGCGAATCCGCCGATCCAGCTCCTCTCCGGTCGCGGGCTCATCGCCGCCGAACTGGCATGCCGTGTGCACAATCTTGCGCGCGTACCGGGGAAGCACGCCGTTCTCGACCAGCTCGGCATAGGCGCGAAAGGAGTCGGTGCTGCCGGGAAGACCGAGCCAGGCGAAGCCCGACGTCGTCAGGAAAGAGACCATGCGTTCGAGCTCGCCGACGACGTGGCGAGCTTCGCTGGCGACTTCCCCTTCCCCCTCATCGCCCCACGCGGGCGCAGTCGCCACCGCCGCGCCGGCGCCTGTCTCCGGTGCAACGGCTTCCCGAGCACGCCGCGGCGACGCGGCGTGACCGGCGACCGCGACCTCGGCCTGCTGCCCGTGCCGGGACGGGCGCGAGCTCACGCCCTGGGCGTGCCTCGGCGTCGCCGTGGGCGGCTCCTGCGCCGCGAGCTCCGCAACGATTCGCTCGAAGAAGGGCGCCGGCGCTCCAGGCGCCGGGGCAGCCTCGGGCACCGGCGCAACGGGCGGCAGCCGGTCAGCGGCGACGGGGGATGCGGTGCGGCGCGCGGCGGTCGCCGGCGACTGCGGCCCTTCCGGATCCACCGCCGCGCATACCTCCAGCATCGGTCGCCCGAGCGGGTACCCGAGCGTGCGCTTGCGCACGCGCTTGGTCGACAGAATGTACGCCTCGTCCCCGAGATCCGCTTTCACCATCGCGATCGCGCTACGCATGTCGGGCGCCTGGTAGGTCTTCACGTTCATTGCCGGCTCCAAGTTTCGTACCGTGCGTTCAACTTACGACTCCAAGGGAAACGACCTGAGTAGCAGGTGGGATTTCGTTGTGCGCCAGCACCGCGAGTCTGGGTAACATGCGCTCGGTCAGCGACTTCAGGTGCCGGCGCACTCGCGAGGAGGTGAGCAGCACCGGTTCGCCGCTCAGCGATGCGTGCTCGATCGCCTGCCGCAAGCTGCCGAAGAGGCGCTGCGCCCGCTCCGGCGCGATTGCGAGGTAGCTGCCGGCGTCGCTGTCCTCGACGGCCTGCGCGAGCTGCTGCTCCGTCTCCGGCGCCAAGGTGATCACCGGAAGCTCGCCGCCATCCGTCTCGTAGGTCGAGCAGATGGCGCGGCCGAGCTCCTGGCGCACGAACTCCGTAAGGCCGTTGGGGTCTTTCAGATAGGGACCGTACTCCGCCAGCGCCTCCAGGATCGTCCGCAGATCGCGCACGCTTACGCGCTCGCGCAACAAGTTCTGCAGCACCTTCTGCACGACTCCGATGCCCATGATTCCCGGCACCAGGTCTTCGACGAGCTTGGGGTAATCCTGCTTGATGTTGTCCAGCAGCGCCTGCGTTTCCTGGCGCCCGAGAAGCTCGTGGGCGATCGACTTGATCGTCTCGTTGAGATGCGTCGAGATCACGGTTGCGCTGTCGACCACGGTGTATCCCGCGAATTGCGCGCGCTCGCGCTGATCCGCCCGGATCCAGCGCGCCGGCAGACCGAACGCCGGTTCTCGCGTCTCGGTGCCCTCGATCTTCTCGCGCGCCGTCCCCGGGTCCATGGCCAGGAACTGCGCTGGGAAGGCCTCGCCGCGGGCGATGTTCACGCCTTTCAGGAGAATCTGGTACTGATTCGGGTGCAGTTGCAGGTTGTCGCGAATGCGGATGGGGGGCACCAGCACCCCGAGCTCGAGCGCAAGCTGCCGGCGCAACGAGCGGATGCGGTCCAGCAAATCGCCGCCCTGATTCACGTCCACCAGCGGCACCAGGCCGTAGCCGACCTCGAGCCCGAGAATGTCGACCTTGAGCAGCGCTTCGACGCGCTCGGGCTCGTCGGGAACGCGTTCTGCCTTGCCCTTCGCGAGGTCCGTTTCCGTCTTCTTGAGGCGCTGATGATGCCGCACCGTCAGATACGCGATGCCGCCAAACGCGATGGCGAGCGTGAGAAACGAGATCTTCGGCAGGCCGGGGATCAACGCGAAGAGGAACAGCAGCGAGGCGGCGATGACCACCGGCCGCGGATCCGCAGTGACCCGGCTGATAATATCCTCACCGAGGGTGCGCTCGCCCGAGGCCCGCGTCGTGATCAAGGCGCCCGACACCGATATCAGCAGAGCGGGGACGGCGCTCACCAGCCCGTCGCCGATCGTCAGCATGGTAAAGGTCTTCAGTGCCTCTTCGATGGGCATCCCCCGCTGCAGCACACCGATGACAAATCCGCCGCCGATGTTGATCAGCGTGATGAGCACGGAGGCCACCGCGTCCCGCTGCACAAACCGCACCGCGCCGTCCATCGCACCGTAGAACTCCGACTCGCGCCGAATCTGCTCCCGCCGCTGCTTGGCTTCCGTCTCGTCGATGATGCCCGCGTTGAGGTCCGCATCGATCGCCATCTGCTTGCCCGGCATCGCGTCGAGGGTGAAGCGCGCGGTGACCTCGGCGATGCGGGTCGCGCCGTGGTTGATGACGATGTACTGAATCGCGAGCATGACCAGGAACATCACTGCGCCGACAAGATAGTTGCCGCCGACGACGAACTGGCCGAAAGCCTCGATGACCACGCCGGCAGCATCCGTGCCCTCGTGACCGCGCGTCAGGATCAGGCGGGTCGACGCGACGTTGAGGCTCAACCGATACAGCGTCAGCATCAGCAGCATGCTGGGAAAAACGTGAAACTCGACCGGCCGCAACACGTAGACCGCCACGAACATGACGAGCATGCTGATCGTCAGGTTGATGCCGATAAACAGATCCATGATCGGCGTGGGTAGCGGCACCAACATCAGGAAGAGAATCGCGACGATCGCCGCCGGAATGAGCAGGTGCTGCTGCTCGGGAAGCTGCTTGCTCAGCATGTTAAGCGCGCGCTGCAGCGTGAGATCAGCCATGGACGAGGCCCTTCATCTTGTAGACGTGCGCCAGGATCTCGGCGACCGCCTGATAAAGCTCGAATGGGATCTGCTCGCCGACTTCGGTCCCCGCATAGAGAGCGCGGGCTACGGGGGGATTTTCGATCACCGGCACGCCGTGCTCGCGCGCGATCTCCTTGATTCTCTGCGCCAGCTTGCGTTGCCCCTTGGCGACGACGACCGGAGCGCCGCCCTGCTGCTCGAGGTTATACCGCAGCGCCACCGCGTAGTGGACCGGGTTGGTGATCACCACGTCGGCCTCGGGGACGGCCTGGAGCATGCGGCGCAGCGCCCGCTCCCGCTGGATTTGCCGGATCTTGCCCTTGACCAGGGGGTCGCCTTCGAGCATCTTGAACTCTTCCTTGACCTCCTGCTTGGTCATCTTCAGGCTCTCTTCGTAGCGGTGCTTGGTGAGCGCGTAGTCGATGACGGCGATCAGGCAGGCGACCATGCCGACGCGCCACAGCATGCGCATGGCGACGTCGCCGGTAAACGCGAGCACGTCCGGCAGCGGCCACATCGCCAACTGCGGAATCACCACCGCCTCATTTCGCACTGTCAAATACACGACGTAGCCGATCAGTCCGACCTTGGCCAGGTTTTGCAGGATGCTGACGAGCTGCTTGCCTGGCGAGAACATCCTCGTCAACCCGCTCACGGGGTTGAGCTTCGAGAAGTCTATGCGAATGGCTTGCCAACTCACCTGGATGGCATCCTGCTGGTGGTCAACCACGAGCACGGTAACCACCAACACCAGGAAAAACGGCACGAGAATCAGCCCGAGGTAGTACGAGGAGACGACCGCGAGGCGCCACAGCTCCGCCGGGTTCAGCTCGAGCTGGCCGCACCGCTGCAGAAACTCGCGCGTGAGCTCGCCAAGCACGTCGACGGCGGAAGCGGTTCCCACGGAGAGGAGCGCGGTGGCGACGAGCAGGGTCGCGGCCATGGGAATCTCCTTGGACCGCGCAACCTGGCCTTTTTCCTTGGCGTCCCGCCGCCTGCGGGTAGTCCCTTGCTCGGTACGGCCTTGACTTTCGGCTGACGCCATTCCGTCACCTCGGCGTCAAAAGGCCAACAGTCTCAGCGTCTCACCGATTTGTTCGAGGATCTGGCGAAAGCCGGATTTCATGACCGCGCTGAACGCGGCCAGGCTCATGCTGAAGACGATCATACCGCCGCCGATCTTCAGAGGAAAACCGACGATGAGGATCTGAATCTGAGGCACGGTCCGCGCAATCAAACCCATTGCCAGGTCCAGGAGAATCAGGACGACGAGGATGGGACTCGACACTTGCAGACCCAGTGCAAAAATGCTGCCACCCACGCGGATCAGCAGCTCCATCACCCCGGCGCCGATGTGGGCCTCGCCAATGGGAAGCAGCGCGAAGCTGTCCCGCGCCGCCATCAGAAACCAGTGGTGGCCGTTACCGGCCAGAAAAAGCAGGATCGCCATAATATTGGTCACCACCGCCAACAGCGACACCTGCGTCCCGAGCTCGGGGTCGAGGATGTTGACCATGGCAAAGCCGACCTGGAAGTCCATGAGCTGCGCACCGAACAGGAACGCCGCGAAAAACGCGCGAGCGACGAAGCCGATCGCCATGCCGATCAGCAGCTCCGCAACCGCGATCCCCACAAAACCGAACAGGGTCGCGGGGACCGGGATCGAGACGTTGTCCAGCGTCGGCCCGAGCAGCGCCGTCACCAGCAGAGTAAAGGCGGCGCGAACCTGCAGGGGCACCGCTTCATTGCCGAAGATCGGAGCGAAAAAGATGATGCCCGACGTGCGCAGCAGGGCGAACAGCCACTTCGCCACCACCGCTTCGGCAAACAGCTCCGTCAACACGCCGCGCCCTTCCCGCTGTCCATCTTCAGTACACGGCCCGCGGGATGGTGTCGAAGATGAAGGTCATGAAGGAGGCGAGCACGCTGAGCATCCACGGCAGGAGCGCCAGCGTGATCACGAACACCGTGAGGATCTTGGGGACAAACGCCAGCGTCATGTCCTGAATCGACGTCACCGCCTGGAAGAGGCTCACGGCCACACCGATGACGAGGCCACCGAGCAACATGGGGGCAGCGACCAGCAGGGCGGTCTCCAGCGTCCTCTTGGCCAGCTCCATGACCAGCTCCTCGGTCATGTGCCAAAGCTCCGCACGAGCGAGCCGATCAGCAGAAACCACCCGTCGACCATGACGAACAGCAAGATCTTGAAGGGCAGGGAAATCATGATGGGCGGGAGCATCATCATGCCCATGGAAAGCAAGATCGACGCCACGACCATGTCGACAACCAGGAAGGGCAGGTAGAGCAAGAAGCCGATCTTGAACCCCGTGGTCACCTCGCTGGTCATGAAGGCCGGGATAATCACGTGCAGCGGCACGTCGGCCGGCGACTCGGGACGCTCCAGGCGCGCCAGGTTGACGAAAAGCGCCAGGTCCTTTTCCCGGGTCTGCTTGAGCAGAAAGGTCCGCACGGGCTGCTCGGCGGCCTTCGCCGCCTCCGCAAGCGTCATTTTGCCCTCGCGATAGGGCACGTAGGCGTCATCGAAGACCTTCTGTCCCACCGGTGCCATGATGAAGAAGGTAAGAAAAATTGCCAGGGAGAGCAAGATCTGGTTTGGCGGCATCTGCTGTGTCCCCAGCGCCTGGCGGAGGAAATGAAACACAATGATCAGACGCGTGAAGGAGGTCATCATCAGGATGATGGACGGCAAGACGGTGAGCACCGTGAAGACGAGGAGGATGCGCAGACCGAGCGCCACGCGGTCGCCCTCGGCGCCGGTTCCGAAGTCGACCGTGATTTTCGGCATGCTCGGCGCCGCGGCAGCGGCCGGCGCCGGCGCCTGCGCGGCGGCGCGCGGCGGCGCCAGCGCGAGAGCCCCAAAGGCAAGCATGCAGACTGCCACGACGAGCGCCTTCATTCGCCTTTCTCCTGGCGGGCCACCGCGCCAAGACCACTGATCGCGCGGCGGAGCGACGAGCGAAATCCTGCGGCGGCCGAAGCCGCTGGTTCCGCACCGGTGGCGTCGCCACTGCCGGTGACCGGCGGCGGCACTGCCCCCGACCCGTCGGAGCCGACCATCGACTCGCTCAGAGGAAGCTCAGACACCAGAGTAATGCCGTGCTGGGTGCTCCCGAGCAGAAACGACTTCCCGCGCGCCTCGACGATCAGCAGCTCGCGGCGGTCGCCGAGCAGGCGGCGGGCGGCGACGTGCAGATCGCGACGGGCCGCGGCGCCGGCGGCACCGCCGAGGTTGAGCCGGCGTGCAACCGCCGCCGCCACCAGGATCAGGCCGAGCACAAAAAGCAGCGCGACCAGACCGCGGCCGGCGACGTCCCACAGGTCGGGAACCCCCTGGCCAACCATGTCCTGGATCTTGGGGGACCCCGCACCGCCGCCGGTCTGCTGGGCCCCGGCGCCGGCAAGCGCCCCCCACAGCGCCAGCGCCAGCGACATGACAGCGGCGAGCAGGAGTCGCCACCTACCGCTCATTCTTCTCTCCTCTCCTTGGTCGCGACGAGGTCGCTGACGCGGACGGCGAATAGATTGTCGAGCACCGTGACCTCCCCCTTCGCGGTGAGCCGGCCGCTGACGTAAATGTCCACCCGCTCGCCGGCGCTCTTGGGGAGCTGCACGATCGAGCCGCGGTCGAGCTCGAGGATTTCCCGCACCGTCATGTTCGTCCTGCCAAGCTCCACCACGACGTGCATCGGGACGTCGAGCAGGACGCGAAACTCGTCAAGGAGATCATTGGCGGTGCGCGGCCCGGTGACTTTCTTGTCGCCGGCGCGGGCCGGTGGTAGCGGTTCGCGCCCCTCGCTCACTGCAACATGAACTCCTGGAAATACACGGCCTTCACCTTCACATTGTCAGCCTTGAGCACCACGTTGACGCGCTGCATGATCGCGCCGCCGAGCTTGGCCTTACCGCGGTCGCTGAGCAGCGTATCGAGCTGCTCGCGGGTCAAGGTGCGAATGATCTGATCGCGAATCTTCGCCTGGGCCAGGCTGGCGTCAGCCTCCTTCACCACCTGCTCCACGAAAAGCTTGTTGTTCATTTCGAGGCTGACGGTGACCTTGAGGTAGCGGTCTGCCTTGGGGCCGACGTTGACGATGAATGGCTTCAACGGCAGGACGGCGGACTCGCCACCTGCTGCGGCCTCCGTACCCTCCGCCGCAGGCTCCGTGACGGCGTCCTCGGTGGCGGCGGGGGCGGCCTGCACGGCCGTGGGCTGCCCCTCGGCGCCCGGCGCATGGGAATCATCGCCCTTCATGAGCATGTTGTAGCCGAAGAACCCCGCCGCGAAGAGCCCCGCCGCGCCAAGCACGGCGACGATGAGAAAGATCGGTTTCTTGCTCCCGCTTTCCTCTTTGCCGGATACGACCTCTTCTTCATCGATTGCCATTGTCGCCTCCCACTTGCGCCCTTCGCCCGCCTTCGGGAATCACGATTTCCACGCGGCGATTTGCGGCTCGACCCGCCTCCGTGTCGTTTCGGTCGGCCGGTCGATACTCGCCGTACCCGACCGCGGAAAGCCGCTGCGGGTCGATGCCCTCCCGATCCGCCAGATACTGCACCACCGCCACCGCTCGCGCCGTTGAAAGCTCCCAGTTCGAACCATACTGCGCGGAGTGAATCGGTTTGTTGTCGGTGTGACCTTCCACTTTGACCTCGCCCGGAAGGCTCTTGATGACCTTGGCGATCTTGTCCAACTGCTCCTTTGCGCCCGGCGCCACCTCGGCCCTGCCCGCGGGAAAGGCCACGCCTTCTTCGAGCGAGATCACCAGACCTCGGCCTCCCTGATAGTACGCGGAGACGCCGTCGCCGGGGTCGGCTTCGTCCTCCAGAAACGCCTTGATCCTCGCCTCCGACGCCTTGAGATCGACCTGCGCCGGCACGATCGGGGCGATCGGGTTTTCCATTCTGAATTCGGAGGACACGGCCATGGCCACGCCGAATGAGATTGCCTGCTGGCGAAACTCCGAGGAAAGCTTCGCGAGCTTCTCCTCTTTCATGGAGCCCATGCCCACCAGCATGACGAAAAAGGTGAGCAACAGCGTCGTCATGTCGGAAAACGTCAGCATCCAGGCACCATCCGGAGCTCCTTCGACGGCCGGTTCGCGATCATCGGCCATGGTCAAATCGCCTCCATCGTATCGAATCCTTCCGGATCCAGCCGGCCCTGACCCCCGCGCGGACCGGTGCCGCGCGGCCGCGGTCCCACGCCCGGTTTTCCGCCACCAGGCGAGCCGGGGTTCGCTTGTCCGTCACCCATCTGATCCGCTCGGTCGTTCAGCGACGCACCGACAAGAATAATCTCCACGCGCCGATTTGCCGCTCGTCCAGCAGTCGTGCCATTGTCTTCCTTGGGGAACAGATCGGACCGCCCCGCCGCCGACACCCTTTTCGGCGCCAGGCCGCAGGACTCGACCAGGTACCGTAGAACCGCCACCGCTCTTGCCGTGGACAGCTCCCAGTTCGTCTTGTACCGTGCCGACGGCGACGGGCGTGTCGAATCGGTGTGCCCCTCTACGAGCAGGTCGTTCGGTGTCGTCGCGATCACCTTGCATAGCGCATCGACCCGGGTGCCGGCCGAAGCCAAAAGCGCCGCCGACCCCGGCTCGAAAAACACCGTCTCCCCCACGCTCAGCTCCACGCCGCGCGCCGTCTCCGCAACCTCGACCTCGCCTTCGATCCCGGCCTGCGCGAGCGCCTGCTCCAACTTTTCTTTCAACCGCGCTTCCTGGAATTCGGCCACCTCCGCCGAGGTGACCGCGTTGCCCGCGTCGGCGCCGACCAGCGAATCACCTGGCGTGCGAATCCCGGGCTTCCCGCTCGAGCCCTCTCCGCCTTCGGCGTCGAAGGGTCCGAACTTGCCGTGAATGGAGCCGAGCGCGTCGACCGTCTTCTTTTCCTCGAACTGGGTATAGGTCGTCAGGAGAATAAAAAAGGCGAGCATGATGATCATCAGTGAGGTAAAGAGAGGCACCCAGCCCGGGAGCTTCGGCCGCACGCTCCCTCTCGTTTTTCCCATCGCTCTTACTTCTCCTGGGAAAGCTGCCGCGCCGCCGGGGGCAGGAAGGTGTTGAGCTTCTGCTCGACGATGCGCGGGTTATCGCCGGACTGAATCGACATGATGCCGGCGATCACCATCTCGCCCGCCAACTGTTCTTCGTCGCTGCGTTTCTTCAGCTTGCCGGCGATCGGGATGCAGACGAGGTTGGCAATCACGGCGCCGTACAGCGTGGTGATCAGCGCGACCGCCATCGCCGGGCCGATCGAGGTCGGATCGGACATATTCTGGAGCATCTGCACCAGCCCGATGAGCGTGCCGATCATGCCCAGTGCCGGCGCGAAATTGCCCATGGCCTCGAAGACTCCGGCCCCTACCTTGTGGCGTGAGGCCTTGTACTCGAGCTCGGTGTCGAGAATCTGTCGCGTCAGCTCGGGCTCGGTGCCGTCCACGACGAGGCTCAGGCCTTTCACCAGAAAGGCGTCCGATTCCTTCTCCGCCGCGGCCTCCAGGGCCAGAACGCCATCGCGGCGGGCAACCTTGGCGAACTCCACCATCTTGGTGACGACTTCCCCGAGTGCGTCCTCCGTGTGAAAAAAAGCGTTTTTCACCACCCCGATGACGCCGATGACGGTTCCCATGGGGTAGTTTATCAGCACGGCGCCTATCGTGCCGCCGAAGACGATGAGGACTGAGGGGATGTCAAGAAAAGCCAGGGGATTGCCGCCCATGAAAATCGAGGCCAAAACGAGGCCAAATGCGGCTACGATGCCGATAATTGTCGCGATATCCATTGCGAGGTTCCGGTAGACCAGGGTAGCGGAGGGGACTAGCGTCTGGGAGCTCCACGGCTGAGGACGCCGTCCGGAGAGACCGGGCATCCTCGCTCGCTCATTATAGCAACAATTGTGCCACGAAAGGACCGGAAAAGAACGGCGACCACGCCCGACCGCGGCACGGCGGCGTGGCGGCGCGGCGGCGTGGCAGCGCGGTGGTGGCGTCCGGAAACACGAAGGGCGACCCCGAGGGCGGGTCGCCCGTCACGAGCCGAGGGCTGTCAACGCATTGACAGCGCCTGGATCCACCGCCAGGCCGCCGTCGGCGTGACAGTGCCCCCCTCCGTCCCTCCCCCGCTTGCGGGGGGAGGGAGGTGGGGGGTCTTCCTGATGCGCTTTCCGCACAGCCTGGAGTCGTACCGGCGGTGGATTCAGGAGCGCGAGCTCTCTAGATGTCGAAGTACAACGCGAACTCGTAGGGGTGAGGCCGCATCGCGATGGCCAGAATCTCGTGTTTCCGCTTGTAGCGGATCCAGCCATCGATCACGTCCTCGGTGAATACGTTTCCGCGCATGAGGAACTCGTGGTCCATCTCGAGCGCCTGCAACGCCTCGTCGAGCGACCCGGGTAGCTTCGGCACGTTCTTGAGCTCCTCGGGGCTGAGCGCGTAGATGTCCTTGTCGAGCGGATCGCCGGGATCGATGCGGTTGAGCACCCCATCGATGCCCGCAAGCAGCATCGCGCTGAAGGCGAGGTAGGGGTTGCAGCTCGGATCCGGCGGGCGGAACTCCAGGCGTTTGGCTTTCGGCGATGTCGAATACAGCGGGATGCGCACGGCGGCGCTGCGATTGCGGCGCGAATACGCGAGGTTGATCGGCGCCTCGTAGCCGGGAACGAGCCGCTTGTAACTGTTGGTCGTCGGCGCCGCGAACGCCAGAATGGCGGGAGCGTGCTTGAGCAATCCACCGATGTAGTGCAGCGCCATCTCGCTCAGGCCGGCATACGATTCACCGGCGAACAGCGGCTTGCCGTCCTTCCAGAGGCTCTGATGGCAGTGCATGCCAGAGCCGTTGTCGCCGAAGAGCGGCTTGGGCATGAACGTGACGGTCTTGCCAGCCCGCCGCGCGACGTTCTTGATGATGTACTTGAACACCATCAGCTTGTCGGCCATCGCCGTGAGCTGGTCGAACCGCATGTCGATCTCGGTCTGACCGGCGGTTGCGACTTCGTGGTGGTGGCACTCGACGTCGATGCCGATGCTCTGCATGATGAACGTCATCTCGCTGCGCAAGTCTGCCAGCGTGTCCGACGGCGGCACCGGGAAGTAGCCTTCCTTGTAGCGCGGCTTGTACCCGAGGTTCGGGCTTTCCTGCCTTCCAGAGTTCCACTTGCCTTCGTCCGAGTCTACGTAATAGTACGAGGAGTGCTCGTTGGTGTCGAACCGGATGTCGTCCAGAATAAAAAACTCGGCCTCCGGCCCAAAGAAGACGGTGTCGGCGATCCCGGTGGCGGCCAGCGCCTTTTCGGCCTTCTGAGCGACGTGGCGCGGATCCAGGTTGTACGGCTCGCGCGTCACCGGATCGACGACGTTGCCGATGAGGCTGACCGTGGGGTACTTCGCAAACGGGTCGATGAACGCTGTGGTCGGATCGGGCAGCAGCAGCATGTCGCTTTCATCGATCGACTTCCAGCCGCGAATGCTCGAGCCGTCAAACCCGAACCCATCCTGAAACGAATCTTCGGTGAGCTGCCTGGCGGGCACGCTGAAGTGCTGCCAGAGGCCGGGAAAGTCCATGAATTTGAAGTCGATGAACTGTACGTTGTTGTCTTCGACGAGCTTGACCACTTCCCTAGGGGTCATGCGGTACGCCTCCATTCAGAGAGATGTCCTTGTTGGGCGTCGAGCCGCACCCGGGCATTCCTCGCCTCGGGGCCGTCCTTTCGACCCGGCGCACTGCGTCAATTGGGGCGAATCTACCGTTGCGTCGCGACGATTGCAAGACCCAGGTGCACCGCACGCGAGAGGACACCGGGAGCTTGTCACCCAGCACGCCCCCGGCGCCTCGCCCCTGACCCGGCAAGCAAGGCGAGCGCAAGCAAGGGCGCGCCCGTGCCGCCGGCGGGAACTGGCGGAAGCGGGACGGTCGGGCTCACTGTCGTTGGACGACGCGGACCAGAGGTCCGCGCACGCAGGCCAGGCAGTTCCGAACGCCCAGCTTGTAAGGGAGCGCCTTCCGGCATCTTGCTTAGGCCCAATCGTGGATCCTGGCTTTCACCCGCATGACGGTGATGGTGCCCTCGCGCGAATCTGGCGGGCGAGCTGGGGGTCACGGCGTTGCGGGCGGCAATGGCCACGGAGTACAACGACAGCACAAGCGGCACCTTCCGCCCCTACTCGACGGTCCAGGAGAAAGGGAAGACGCCGATACGACTCCCGATCCTGGCTGCTGGTTGGAGAATTCGGAATGTTCTACTGCAAGCTCGCGCTGTTGCTGCTCCTCGCAATCGGCTGGCCCATCTCGGTCAGCGCTGCACCTGTGACGGGCCATCCTCGCCTGTGGGTCCGCGCCGAGGACCTGCCGCGGCTGCGCGCCTGGGCCACGGCCGCGAACCCGATGTACCAGAACGCCCTGTTGCCAGCTCTGCAGGAGGCCATCAACACGTATGACACCAGGTTTTTCCCGGGCGGTCAGCCCAACCCCACCTGGCCCGATCCTGGCATCGACAATTGGGTGCAGTACACGACCGAGGCGTACGCTGAATTTTTCGCCTTCTGGTCATTGATCGACCCGGATCCTGCCGCGCGCCCGGTACACGCGCAACGGGCGCTCAACCTCCTCATGCACGTGATGAACGAGGCCGTGAAAGGCCCGGATCCGGATGACCCTCAGGCGCCGTTCCGCAGTCGAGCGTTCGCTACCTATAACCGCGCGAACTACTGGGGAGAGGCATTTGGGCTGACGGTGGATTGGATCTACCCTTACTTGTCGGCTCAGGATAAGGAGACGATCCAGAAAGTGTTCCTGCTGTGGTCGGACCGGTGCGTCAACGCCTCCACCGCCGGCAACGAGCACCCGCAGCCGATCGGCGTCACGAACGACCCGCAGCTCTTGTCGGACCGCAAGCAGTTACGGTGGGCCATGAACAACTACTTTCTCGGCCACCAGCGCGTGTTGACGCTGATGTCTCTGGCCCTGGATGCGGAGGACGACCCGCCTGTTCAGCCCGGGCATCCGATCGACGAGCTCGGCAACACCATGCGCAGCTACCTGGTCAATGCGGTGGGTGCCTGGCTGTACCAGACCTACAGCATGTTCGAGGACTCCTCGGTGGTAGCCAATGAGCTGCGCGTCGACCCGAATGGACTGGGACTTGCAAGCGGCGGCCTGCCGGTAGAGGGTTTCCTGTACGGGCACGCCATGGGCTACCTGCATCAGACACTACTGGCGCTGTATACGGCGGGCTACGGTGATCCGGACGCCATCGGCCCACAGGCGGGGCTGATCACCAGCAGCACCTGGGACCGCTTCTTGGCCGGGTTTCTGCATTCTGCCGCTCCTGCCGGAAAAACGCCGGAGGACCCGGCATATAGCTATCTTGGGCCACTGTTCGCGATGGCCAATTACGGAGATCTCCTGCGTTTCTGGATCTACGACGACTACGTCGAGACCTTGGGGTCGATCGGCGCTCTGGACCAGGCGACGGGAAGAACCGACCGGCTCGCGACCCTGCGGTGGGCGGCCACGAACATCCTGGCCGGTGGCCAGGACCGTCTGTACGAGCGCGCGGGTCGCATCTGGGGCAATGCCAACGCCTCGCAGGCCATCCTGTACTTCCTGCTCTTCGATCCCGAAGCTCCTGCCGTCACGGCCGATCCGCGGCTCGCCCTGCCGGTGAGCTTCGTCGACCAGCCCTTCGGGCGCCTGCTGGCGCGTACCGACTTTACACCCGAAGCCACCTGGTTCGACTTTCTCTGCCACTGGACCACCATCAACCACCAGCATGGAGATTGCGGCCAGTTCGAGCTCTACCGCAAGGGCGAGTGGCTGACCAAGGAGCGCAGCGGCTACCCATCCAACGCCGCGGACATCGCCATGGCCACTGCCGACTACCACAATACTCTGTCGCTGCAAAACGACGTTCCTGCCAACTTGCAGTGGTTCGAGGGACCGGTTTCCGAGCGCGGTGGCCAGTGGACCGAGGGCCTCGCCGCCGGCGACCCCACAGTACTGATGAGCACGTCCGCGACCTACGCCTATGCCCAGGCAGATGCGACAAATCTCTACAACCGACCCAACCAGTGGGATCCGAACAACGCGGCCGTGGATATTCAGCACGCCAGCCGCGCGATCTTGTGGCTCAAGCCCGACCACGTGATCGTTTACGACCGTGCGACGTCGCTTACCGCCAACCGCTTCAAGCGCTTCAACGTCACGTTGACCGCGCTCGCCACGGTCGAGGGTCAGCAGGCCACGGTAGAGACTCCAAACGGGCAGAAACTGTACATGCAAAACCTGTTGCCGCCGAATGCGATCTTGACCTCGTCGCCGGCGGAATCCTTCGCAGTACTGGCGGAGCTCGAACCCTCCACGTCGCGCCTGGTGATCGAAGACCCGGCGAACCCGACTGACGTGCGATTTCTCAACGTCCTTCAGGGCGCGGATGCGGGGAGCACAGCCGATCCCGCAACCTTGCTGCGGGCGATGACGGGCACCGCATACGAGGGCGCTGCGGTGCGCGAGACCACCGTCCTGTTCCCGGTTGACCTCGAATCTCCCTTTGACGGGCTCGCCTACACGGCACCGGAGGGCACCACCCGTCACCTGATCACGGGATTGGCTCCGAACGCCACGTATGACGCCCTCATCATCTCCGGCCCGAATGGCGTGGACGTTGCGATCACCGCGGGCCAGACCTGGAGCGCCGACGCCGCCGGTGTGCTGCTGGTAACGACCACGCCCACACCAATCGGACCCGTCGCGATGAGCAGTTGCTTGCTTGGGCTCCACGCTTTGCTGGCGCGCTGGCGGCTTGTCCGACGCCGGGAGCTACGAAGCACGATTTCGCACGGACGGGTCGCTTCGCGATCCCCGATGCGCCCGTGGAGCCTCGCGATCTTCGCCGTGCTCGCGCTGTTTCTTGCGGCACCTGAGGGCCGCGCCCAGGAGCCACCGGCCGTGGCTGCCGTTGCCGTTCCGACGCTGGCGCCGATCCCATCCGCCGCGGCGCGTGTGCCCCTGGACCCCGAAGCGGCAACCCAGGCGTATCTGTCGAGCGTGCCATCCGAGGTGCGCGCCCGCTCCGACGCTTACTTCGAGGGCGGCTACTGGCTGATGCTCGTGAAGACGCTCGTCGCGATCCTCGTCAATTGGACGCTGCTCGCCAGCGGCTGGTCAGCTCGCATGCGCGACCGCGCCGAGCACCTGAGCCGCCGGCCGCTACTGCAGTCCTTTCCATACTGGGTACAATATTCGGTCGTCACCGAGGTCGCGGCCTTCCCATTGCTTGTCTATGCGGATTTCTACCGAGAGTGGCAGTACGGCCTGGCGACCCAGACTTTTGCGGAATGGCTGCTCGACGACGCGAAAGGCCTCGGCGTCGGAATCGTCCTGGGAGGGGTATTGTTCACCGTCCTGTACGCCGTGCTACGCCGCATGGAGCGTTCCTGGTGGCTGTGGGGCGCCGCCGTGGTTACCACCTTCTTCGCCTTCGTAGCCACCATCGGCCCGGTGTTCATCGCACCGCTCTTCAACACCTATGCGCCGCTGCAGACCGCCGCCGTCCGCGACCCGATCTTGCAGATGGCTCACGCCAATGGCGTGGACACCGAGGCCGTCTACCAAGTGGATGCTTCGCGCCAGACCACCAAAATCAGCGCGAACGTCTCCGGCTTCATGGGGACAGACCGCATCACACTCAACGACAACCTGCTGAAGCGCTGCTCGTTGCCCGAAATTCGGCACGTCATGGGTCACGAGCTCGGTCACTACGTACTCAACCACGGCTACGAGATGATCGTAACCTTCGGCGTGATCATCGCAGCAGGCTTCTGGCTGGTCAGCCGATGTTTCGATCGGGTGAGGCTGGGCATCGGCCGGCGCTGGGGCGTGCGCGCCGTGGGCGACGTGGCGGGGCTGCCGCTGCTGCAGATACTCGTCAGCCTGTACTTCTTCGCGATGACGCCGGTAATGAGCACGGTCACCCGGACCAACGAGCAGGAGGCGGACTACTTTGCTTTGAACGCGGCGCGCGAGCCGGACGCCGCCGCCCAGGTCGCGCTCAAGTTGGCCGACTACCGCAAGCTGGCTCCCGGACCAATCGAGGAGATCATCTTCTTCGATCATCCGAGCGGCCGGGTGAGAATCCTCACCGCAATGAAGTGGAAGGCGGCCACGCAAGTGGCGGCGGCTGCAGCAGCATCGCCCCGGGAGAATTCGGTAGCCGGTGTCGGGGCAGCAGGGCAGGCTACGAGTGCGCCTGAGGACAAGTAACAGCCTGTTCTTCTGCGTGCAGCGCGACCGCCACCACAGGTGGCGCCCGCACCTCGCGGGCGGCCCAGGAGGTGCTACGCAGCCGCTCAACGACCCGAGATTCCGATCAGCCGTCTGATGATGTCCTTTTGCGAGATGCGCTTGGGCCGACCAACCGCGGCTTCCGGCAGGGGCCGAACCGCCAGCGGCACCTCCTCGGCGGCCTCGAAAGCGGGCGACAGCGGAGTGGCGGCGGTCACCTTCGACATGCCCGGGCGATCCGGATATTCGTGCATGCCGTTTTCGGCCCAGGCGCCGATCCGCTGCAGCGCGGCCTCGGTTTCGAGCTCGCTCGGATTGAAACCGAGTTGCAAGGCGTCCCGGCAAAGCTGCCGCTGCTCCGGCGAGGCGTCGGGAGTGGCGAGACCGACGCCGAAGTCGGCGACACTGTCGATCGCTCGGTTCACGCTCTGGCGGATTTCGGCGCGGTTGTCGAGCTGCTCTTGCACCGCGCTGTCGACTCCTTCCAGGAAGGAGCCAAAGCTCCTGCCCAGTGCCAGCGCACGATCGCCGGCATCAGCCTTGGGTTGTGCACCCGAGACCACGATCAGCAACGCAATGAGGGCAATTACGGGAGAAATTTGTTCTCTCATGAGGCATCTCCACACGGTCGGACTCATTCGGACATGCGCCAGCGAAGCTGACGAAAGCTCTCCTCCACTCTTTTCCAGGCCTCGTAGCCACGGTCACGGCGCTCGCCGTGGAGACCGCGAAAGGCCACCTCGCGCATGCGGTCCAGGAGCCGCTCCAGGTCGTCGTAGTCGCGTTCCAGGTCGTCACTGAATGACGCCCATTCGACGGCTCGGCTGAAGCGCTCGGCGGTGACTTCGAGGCGCCGGCCCATAGCGGCCATCGGGGACGCCCAGTCATGGCGGTTCGCGACTCTTCTGAACGCCGATGCGGCCGCGGCGAAGTCGCTGGCGGCGGTGGCGACGCCTCGCCACTTCCACTGCTCGCCGGAGAAGCCGGCGGCGGCGGCTGACGCGGTCAGGGTACTAAGCAGGATGGCGGTAATGAATAGCGGACGCACTGTACTCATGGCCAGGATACCTCTCGTTGGCGTTGGCGCTGGGCCGGGGGCGCGATCGCCGGCGGCGCGACGGGCGGTCGGCCGGCACCGGCGCGCGGTGCCGCCGGCAACGCACCTACTCGGGATTGCTCGAAAGAATTGTGGACAGGATTCCGGCGCCGAGCTTGGCTGCATCTCTGCGGTTTTTCCGGCGCGCGTCTTCCTGATACTGCTTGCAGTACTCGACCGACTTGGACCTGCCGTCTGGGCTCCAGCAGGGAGCTCCCTTGTCCACCTGGTCCTTGCGATACTCGTGTTCGGCGATCCGCTGTCCGATCTCGGCGAGCAGCGGGTCATTGCCCAGGAGAACGTCTACGGCAATTTGCCGCCGCTCGTCGCGGAGGTTGACGGTCGCCTCCTTGTCCTTGTCGTTGCGCGCGTTGTGCTCGTCCATCAGATTCTCCGTGAGCGCGCCGAGGAGCGCGTCCAGGCCGTCGCCTTCGGCGCGGGCGATGGCGACCTCGAACAGCGGGGCGCTCAGCGCCAGCAGTGCGATCAGTGCGATTCCTTGCTTCATGGTGGGCTCCTTGTTGTTGGGTTTGGGACAGTGGCGAGGCGGACGCGCGCGCTCAGCTCGCGGCGAGCGGACAGACGTCGGGTTGAACGGGAACGACGGCATCAGGGGCCGGGGGAAAGACGGGGCGCGAGGGCCCGAAGGGAGGAAGCTGCCAGAGCGCGCCAGCCGGAGCCTGGCTCGTTCCGGGCAAGCCTCCGGGAGCACCGGCGAGGTCCGCCTCGCCCGCGTGGGCAGGGCGGCTCGGCAGGGCGATCGCCGCGGCGCTCACCGGTGAAAGTCTCGGCGCGGAGCTGCACGGGAGATACGGGGTCGGCGTTACGTGCCAGGGCAGCACCGGACCTGTCGCCACGGTGGCTGCGGTGGCGACGATGGCTGCGGCGAGCGGAATGGGCCTCATTGTGGTGTCCTCCTGCGTGTCGTGCGGTGTCTGTCGCCTGGAGTTGCAAGGACGATGCCGAGTTGCGGAGCGGTGCGGGACGGGCGCATCGGCGCTCGGATCAGGCCGATAGCGGCGCAATCTCCCCTCCTCCCGCTCGCGGGAGGAGGGTCGGGTGCGGGGGAATGGGACGGAATCCACCGCGAGGCCGAGACCAACTCGTCGCTGACTTCTACTCCGTCCCTCCGGCGCGATTCCTCCGGGCGAAGGCGGGGATTTCGCCGGGAGCGGTACAGACCTGGTCGCCACAAACATTGTTGGGGGGCTTACGGGATTGCGGCTGCAGCCGCAATGACGATGACTACGCCATCGACCGGTCCAGGCGGTACAGTCGGCACCCGGTCAACATTTGCCGCCGAGGTCAACTCTTTGTACAAGGAGTTGGCTCGACGGAGGATCGGGTCGGCGAGAGCGATGGACGCCGAAGCGAATACGACAGCGCGAAGAGGTGGCGGCGCAGCATTCTGAGCTTGCCTCGCGAGTCCAGGTCGGGAGATTTTGCGCAGCGCGGTGCCACGGGCGCCGCCCCGCGTACGATCTGAACGCGGCGGGATCTGCGTAAGACTTCCCGGGCGACCGCGGCGGCGGCAGGTAGAGGGCGCCTGCGCGCGTTCATCTGCTTGCCCCGGGCTTCGGCAAGCCGCACGCGCCGGCCAGCCCTCGACCGGAACGTCGGCGGCAACCCTGCCCTTCCAGGTGCTCGCCGGCCAAGAGTTGCAGTCACTTCTTGTACAAGGAGTTGCCCTCGCGCCCTCTCGTGCTCCTGACCTCCTGGGCCCACGCCAGCGCGTCCAGGCAACACCACCCGTGCGTGCGGCGGACGTTCTTCCGCGCCGCCACACACCTTCCCAGCCCCCCGGCGAGCTGCTAGAATTGCGGCAAGAACAGCTCTTTCGCACTCACTCCGAGGCCGCCGAGCCGATGTCGAGCAGCGCCATCACCGACCCCCACGACCGCTTCTTCAGAGTGGTGCTGGCACAGC
>JACPHN010000062.1 GCA_016188575.1 Candidatus Schekmanbacteria bacterium | reverse complement strand
TGGTCGTTCACCTCCTGTTGCTTCCCACCCCGCCTCGCGGCGACGCAGTCACATTTGGTTACGGGCCGGAGAGCGCATGCCCGAAGAGGACTTCCACCTCTCCGACCACGTACGCTCGCAGGCGCACGGTGCGCGGGCCTCTGGTCCGCACTGTCATCCGGCCCAAAGATGCGGGCCGGAGGCCCGCGCACCCAGGTGTCGCACCGCCATAAGCTTCCGGCAAGTGTAAACGACATTCGGCCGAGGCCCAAAATTCGACTCCGCATGTTCGCCGACAGACTGCAACTGTGCTCCCCCGGAGCGCTGGCGAATACGATGACGATCGAGAGCCTCACGGAGCGCCGGTCGGCGAGGAACGAGGTGCTCACGAGCCTGCTCGCGCGTTGCCCAGTGCCCTCCGGGATCGTGGGGCTGGAAACCGACCGCGTCACGCTCATGGACAAACGCGGTGAAGGTGTAGCGATCATCCTGGATCGAAGCGAGCGGCTCTCTGGCCGTCGTCCCGACTTCCGCATGTTCGACGATGCCGAGCTTCTGCTGACGATCTGGGCTGCCGAGCCTCCGGACGCTGGCACGCGTGCCGTAACGGAGGAGTCCGTTCGTCTTCGCCGGCATCCTATTTGCGTTCGGCTTGGTGGCAGGAGGTAGGTCGTTCGCGACGGACGCGAATGACTCGCAGGGACTCGCACCCTGGCAGCGCGAGGCGGACAACGCGGCGCAATGCCGCTGATAACGCGGTTTTCCTGAAGCGCCCAAATCGTTCTCCAGAAACGTTCACTGCCTTGTCACGTTTCTGGAAGGCAACCGCAAGCCTTCGGTGCAGGCGGCGAAGGTCCTTCGCCGTGCGCGCAACCAGGGGGCCGTACAGGCGCGTGCTGGCCTTGGCCTGTTCGCGCGCGATGCGCCGCGGCGCTTCCAGGCCGCCCTGGGCCAGAGTCTTGGCCTCTAGGCAAAGATCTCGTCCACGACGCAAGCGAAGCCGGGGAGAACTTCTCGGCCCTCGAGGGTCTCGCCCTCGGCGAGGACGCGGGGGACCTGGGCGAGCTGGTAGACGGTGACGGTGCGGGAGGCGGGATCGACGGTCCAGACGGCCTTGGAGCCGGCGGCGATCCACTCGTTGGCTTTGTCGCGGACCTCGGTTGCCGTTTCGCTGGGCGAGACGACCTCGACCGCCACGTCGGGGGCGAACGGAAGAAAGCCGTCTTTGGGCAGGTTCGCGAGTCTTTCCTGGCGGACGAACAAGACGTCTGGTGCACGAACGCGGCCGTTGGGTAGCTTGCAGCCGACCTCACCGCCGCTGACCAGGCCGAGCTTTCGCGTCTTCACATGAGCGAGCAATAGGGCTGCTATCCAGACTTCAATCGTTCCGTGCTTCCAACCGGTAGGGCTCATTTGGATGATCCTGCCGTCAATGAGCTCGGAGCGGCCATATTGGTGAGCGATGCGCTCGAACTCGTCGGCGGTGATGAGGCGTTCTTGGATCGCGGTCGTGCTCAAGGTCGGTTCCTTTCGTGCGGCGTGCCTGATCGATGATAGCGCCAAAACCACCGACGGCCAAGCGGTGCCGACACCAGATGAGCCGCCGGGTCGGTTCGCGTCCACGAACGCCTGCAGACAGAACACGAAGCGATGATTCGTGCCACGGAAGACGCGCTCCTCGTTCTCGAATCGATCATCTGCGCGAAAACTTCAGCTCAATCCGCCCTGGCCTTGGTTCAGAGCGCATCTTTCCCGGACTGGGACGGAAGACCTTGGCGATGAACGGTGGTTTGTGTTTTTGCAAGAAACGCTCCATTTGATCGAGCGTGTTGATGAAGCTCTCGGCCGTCACTCTGGCCGGGACACTTCCGCCCACCAGGATGAGCAGAGCTCCGCCCGATTCCAACACGGCGTTTCGCAAGGCCGGAGCACGCAGCATTCTCTCGTCCTGTCTCAAGATGACCCAGCCGCGTGCCGCTACTTCCGGCAGCCACTCTTCGTCCGGCGCGCCGGGGGCGAAATGATCGATTGGCGTTGCGCCTCCAGGCCGGCGGCGCGCAGTCGCTCAGGGAACGTGTAGGCGCCGAGATCGCGATCCGTAAAGAAGATCACGGTTACGCGGCCTGTTCGTAGACCACCGCTCCTTCGATTTGCTCAGGAAGTAGATCGTAGTCTCGGGCCAGATCCGCGACGGTCTCACCCGCGTCGATGCGGCGCGCGATTGCTGCCGTGCTGATTCCATGGCCGGCGACCGTCGGCTTGCCGAAGGCCACCCAGGGATCGACCAATAAATCACCCATGACTGCTGGGCAGACGCCCCGCCGCATGAAAACGCTTGTCCGGTAGAGCGGTTGGTGTACAACAGTGCGTATCATGAGAAGCTGGCGACGAATCGAGGACGTTTTTCCTGGGGCATCGAAGCCCGTCAATAAATTGGTCTGTCCCGTCCTGGGGGCCCCGCCGAGTCGTTCATGCACACGAGTGGGAAGAACCAGAGCTCACCGCCGGGACTCGTCGCCTCGCTTCTCTTGTCTTCTTACCCCAATGCGAGCTTGGAGGCAACGCCCATGCAGGTCGTACACCCAATCTGCGCCGGAATCGATGTGCACAAGGCTTTCGTAACCGTTAGCTTGCGCCGGGTCGCCGACAACAGTGTTGTCTCGATGGACAACCGGGAGTTTGCGACGACGACACCGGCACTGCTGGAGCTGCTCGACTGGCTGGTAGCCGAGTCGTGCCCAGTTGTGGCGATGGAGTCGACTGGCGTCTATTGGCGACCGGTCTACCAAGTCCTGAGCAATGCGTTGGATGTGATCGTGGGCAACGCGTACGACATGCGGAGGCGTCCCGGCAAGAAGACGGACAGGTTGGATGCCGAATGGATTTCCGAGCTGCTGGCTCACGGCTTGATCGCACCTAGCTTCGTTCCACCCCCTGCCATTGCTG
>JACPHN010000061.1 GCA_016188575.1 Candidatus Schekmanbacteria bacterium | reverse complement strand
CCTCGCCGACCCGCGCCGGATGAAACGAACGCCCTGGGGTGATCCGATAGTCTCGCACCTGATATACTGGTAGGGCAATGCCGGCACAGAGGTCGGTTTTTCTGTGGTGCACACATAGCCCGGTCATTAGTTGGACCCGGAGCCCGCGAGCACCCCACCTTGCGCCGCGGGCAGCGATGCCCCTTAGCGCGTCTATTAGATTTCCACGACGTGGGCTCCTCGCCGGTTTATCGACAAAGGAGGAGACGATGGAGCTACTGTACCCGCGCTGTGCGGGAAAGGAGGCCGCGTAACTCGAGTTTCCTATTAGTTTTTCACCGGCATCGCCGACCCGCGCCGGATGAAACGAACGACCTCGTAACTCGAGTTTCCTACTAGACTCGATCAGCTTGAGGATCAGCGCGAGACGCAGGCTTGACCGAAAATCGCCCGGCATAGCAGGCAGAGGTGCCGGTGCGACTCTGGCCGCAGACGTCGCCGGCACCGCTCGCCCGCATCATTACCGCCGCGTAGCCTCGGCTTGGCGCAGCAAGTTGAAGGACCGCACCGGTCAACTTGTTCTCAGTTAAACTGAGCCCGTAGACGAATTGGGATTTTTGGGCGAATCTCCTGGAGGCAACGGGCTGCTGGGTGACCGTGCACCACAAGTGGGCGGGACACGCGGCTTGGCAAGTGGATCGCCACAGAAGTCGTCTGCCATCCCGCCGCTCGCTGACGCTCGCGGTTGGGTCGGGGGCTGTCGTCTTGGGGGCATGGCGACAATCCTCCGGGCACAAGCCCGCGCGGGCCGATAGCCATGGAGCTCCGCGCTCGTGCTCAGCACCGATGTGGCACACGGCGACAATCGGGGCCGGTCTACACCATGGGACGTCGGGCGTCGGCGGAATGTGGCTTACACCTGAGGCCGCCACGCAGGGGCGCGACTATCGCGCCCGGTCGTCACGGCCGGTAATTGGGGCGGATCATTCTCGGCCCGATGATCCCCGGCCCGGCATTGGGGCGCGATGAATCGCGTCCCTCCGCGCCGAAGCCTGCGGCGGGATTACGTGTAAAGGACGAAACCGGACATTCGGCCGACGCCCCATTTCTTGGGCCGCGCAGCCCGCGGCCGATCATCTGTTGGTACAGCCCGGGACTGAAGGTGGGGCGGGCGATGACGACGACGTTCGTGCACGGTGCGTCGAAGCCTGTCGTTAGGACGCCGTAGTTGACGAGCACGTGGGTATTCCCCTCGCGAAACTCTCGAATGGCCTGCTGTTACGTGGCGTGCCCAATGTCAGAAATCGGCCGCGTCCGTTGCAGAGTCAGTGTCAGTCGATCGGTGCTGAGACAGTGGCGGCGCAATTTCGCACAAACGTGGTCGTTCTCTCTCCCCATAGGGGCGCGTGGCTTATCCCCGGTCGCTGGCAAGGCTTTTCCTGCGACATCGCGCGTGCAGCGCCGCGTGAGGAACGGCGGGGGCGCATATCGTGGCGGCGGCGGATCGACGTGCTGCCACCCGATGTGCCGCAGGATCTTCTCAATCGCCTCTCGTTTGGTCACGAAGCTGACGATCCACATCTGTCCGCCGCACTGGCAGCTCAACGAGTCGGCCAGGAACACCCGGCGAATCATCTCGGCCCAGTTCTTCCGCCACCAACGCCGAGCCCGCGACAGGCACTCTCGGGCGTCGTGTTCTGCCTCCGCCGCGTCATCCCCGCGACCGACTGTCTATAGGAGGTTGGATTTTTGCCGTCCACCTGATTCGTGTTTCGTGTTTCTTGGTGAATCGATCGTGCTCACGGCTCCCCCCTGATACCGTGCATGCCTCGTTCCGTGTCCAACGTCGTCGTCAACGTTGCCGCTCGAGGCCATAGATGTAGTAGCGTCCGTTTTCGTCCTCGCGTTCGGCAGCGCGACCGAGGCCGATCTTTTCGAGCACCCGGATCGACGCCGGGTTGTAGGCGTCCACGGTGGCACCGACGGCGCCGGCATCGCGCTGAGCGAAGGCGAAGGAGACGAGCGCACTGGCGACCTCGGTCGCCAGGCCGCGGCCCCAGTGCCTACGAAGAATGAGGAAGCCGATGGCGATGCCGGAAACGTCGGGCTCGCTGCCGAGGAACGCGTGCCCGAGGTAGGTGCCGGTATCCTTGTCGACAACCGCCCACGCATCTGGTGCTGCTCCCGAGACGAAGCGATCGAAAAGCGCATCGGCTTCTAGCTGCGTCAAGGGTCCGTCCATGTGTCGGCGCACTTCGGCGTCCGTGTTGAGCTCGACGAATGGCTGGCGGTCGCTTTCGCGATAAGCGCGCAGGGAGGTTCGGGGTGTTTGCAGCGTCGGTGCGTCTGTGCTCATGCGCATGTCCAGCTCGGGACGGCGTCGCCGTGGTCGGTAACGCGCAGGGACTCGATCGTATGTCCGGGATCGCTTACAGGCAAGCGCCCTACCGATAGGTGCCGTAAGGCTCCGGCATTCATGCCGGAGATGTAAGGCGCTCTTGCCTTCGTTCGTCGTCGGTGTTGATTTCGTTGCAGTCGTCCGCGATACTCGGGAGCCACGTTCTTTGAGAAGTTGGCGTATGGAGTTGTGCGGACGAAGCCCTTCCGCACGTAAAACCTCGAAGGTGTCAACGGATTCAGTTGATCAACGTGCGAAATGCAGACTGAGAGAGGTGGAGGTCCATCTTGCGCTGGGAACTGGTTTCGGGTAAACCAGCTTTGATCCCTTCCATTCTGTCTTTTCGCCTCCGCATCTTGCGAAGTGGGTTCAGCATGAAGGCAACTACCGTCGCACTTGCAATGGTACTGACGTTCTTGACGGGCTGCGAGTCAAACGCCAGCGACTCGGGTTCCGATCGCGCCACCGGGCTCCAACTCGTCTCCGGCCCCCAAATTCTCCAAACCCGCGATCGCGGCCTGTTCGCCAGCGTTTTGGTCGATGGATCGACGGTGCGCTTGGCCTATCAGATCGCTCCGCCCGACACCATCGTCGATGATAAGAGCCTCTTTGCCCAGATCCGCGGCCGTGACCTCTCGGTTATTGCGCCCGAACGTATCGCGATCGACGTCACGGACCCCGACACGACACTGGGCGCCTTTTTCAATGGCGATCTCGGCGATCACAAGATCACGCTCATGAACGGACAGCTCTACATGGTCGCTATCGTGAAGGGATCGGCGCAGGCCGCCGTGCTCAAGCTCGACCTCGACTTCAAGCTCCTCGCGGGTCCCGTCATGATCGGCGATCCCGTCACGGACCGGCTCGCCGATATGGGATTTGCGAATGACGGGACGTCCGTGTATGCGCAGTTCTTCTACCAGCCAGAAGACAGTACGCCGCAACAGTGGGGGGCGAGTCTCTATAAACTGGACGCGAATCTCAACGTCACCCGGCATGCGGTTGCACGCCCCGATTCTGGATCCTTTGTCACGGGCACCTCTCTGGTCTTTGTACCGCGTGGGACCATGGAGGCGACCGAGGATCGGTTGTACCTGTTCAGCACGGACCTGGACTATGGCAACGCGAACCCCATCGGAATCCATGTCTTTGCGGTTCGGGCCGCGGATTTGAGCGCAATCAAGGGAACCACGAAAACGCTCGTGAAGGAAGCGCTCGATGCGTATTTCCCGGTAGGCGCGGCCTATAGCTCGGCCCATTCGGCGTGGGTCCTCGGCTACACCAGGGAACAGGCGTCCGGAGCCTTTCCAGAAGAAGAGCTTGGCCCAAGTTTTGTCCGCCTGTTCGACGAGGCTTTTGAGCCGATTGCCACGGTGCTCGTGAATGGTGGGGCGGGAGCGATGCGGGTCATGCTGGATACCAGGGATGACGATGGCTACGTGGTGTACGACGAAATGAACAGGTCTGGCACGGGCACTCCCGTGAACGCGAAGGTCGAGCGCTACCACATTCTGACGTCGCCACCGACGGCATCGATGTTGGGGGGCCTGAGCGGCTTGGCCGCGCTCCTGATCTTGGGTACGCTTTTCATGGAGATCTTTCCCGCCAAGCCGTTGCGCCTTCGCGTTGCTGCAAGCGGCCACTCACGGCACTCCCGCAGCAAGTTTTCGAAGACAACTGGGTCCCGTGCGGACAGATGGTTCATGACGGGCGATCGCTACCACCACGATCTCGCGGCAGATACCCTCGTATCGCTCCTCGTATACATCGAGAAAGCGTTGCCAGTGGTCGGCCAGGATCTGATATGGCGGGTCCGAGCCGAATCTTCGCGGGATGTATGACACGAGCGGGGGGTGTGCGCGGTGTTTCGGTGGCCATGGTGTTACCGTCCGCAGCGCAGCAATCGCCTTGTCAACCGTCCGCGTCCGCTGCGGGTGCCCAGTGGGAAACCGCTCCGAAGGCATCCAGAACGCTACGGCAGGCGAGGGTCCAAGGACGAGGGACGACTGTTGGCAAAGGGGATGGGGCCAACCGAGCGGAAACATTGGTTTACACCGTGACAAGAAAAGTTTCCACTCCACCGGAAGCCCGGTGAGCGCCGGGCTGGCCGTCACGATCCCCGTAACGCCTTCCTTACCCCAGCTCGACGTTGCCATGTAGCGCAAGGCACCGTGGGGGCTATTCATTATGGAGACCTCGAAGCGTCGTCGGGCGTGGCCCTTCCGCAGCAGAGGCTCAAGCTGCCTGCTGAGGAAGCGCGAAGCACCCCCGCCGCGGTACAACAAAAAACGCCGAAACCTGCTCGGCTTCGGCGTTTTCAAAATAGCGGGGGCAGGATTTGAACCTGCGGCCTTTGGGTTATGAGCCCAACGAGCTACCTGACTGCTCCACCCCGCGCCATTTCTGCCCAGAATATTACTCCACGGCGAGCCCGGTGTCAAGCCCCGCGTCGTCGTCGGTGGCGAATGGACTCTGATCCGCTTGCCGGTCCGCCGGAGCATTGCTCCCCACACCCTCGTCGGCGATGATGAAAACCGTCTCCCCCGCCTTCGCCATGCCGAGGTCTTCGCGGGCGACGCGTTCCGCAAACCGCGGGTCGCGCGACATCCAATCGATCTCTGCTTCGAGATCGCGATTGGCCTGGCGCAGCGCCGCCGCCTCAGCCAGAGTCCGCTCGAGCTCCAGCTCGCGGCGCCACACCTCGCGCAGTCCCCTGTCTCCGACTACAGCGCCGACTGCCGCCGCGCCGACCAGAAGCCATGCCAGTACCACCCACGTGCGACGGCCACGCCGCTGCAGCCGCACGGGATCTCCGGCGCCAACTTCTGCCCGCCCGTCACGCTCCATGATCTCGTCCCGGCCAACCATCAGCGCGCAGCACCGAGATCAATGCCTGGTGCAATGCGCGGTCGGCGTCAAGCCGATTCACCTGCATCGTCCGATGCTGTGAGCGCCTCGGCCACCGCCACGAGAAAGCGCTCGTTCTCGTCAGGAAGGCCAACCGTTACCCGAACGCAATCCGGCAGGCCAAACTGCGCAAGCTGCCGAATCTGGATTCCCCGCCGTGCCACTGCGCGGCACAGCTCGGCAGCAGCCGCTGGGGACCTCATTGCTGCCATGACAAAGTTGGTTTGCGACGGCAACGCCTCCAGCCCCAGCGCGCGCATTCCAGAGATCAGCCGCCCCCGTCCGGCGACGGTAGCCGAAACTACCATTTGAAGGTGCTCCGTGTCCGCGAGCGCCGCGACGCCGGCGGCGTGCGCGAGCTGGTTGGGCTCAAACGGCAGCTTGATTGTCCTGAGCATCGCGACCAGCGCCGCATCGCCAATCCCGTAACCGATGCGCAACCCGGCGAGACCGTATGCCTTTGAGAAACTCCGCAGCCGGAGGACGTTTGGGTAGGCGCGAAGGTCACCGGGGAGAATCCCGGTGTCGCATACGTACTCCGCGTAGGCTTCGTCCAGCACGAACAGGACGCGCTTGGGCAAGTGTTGGACAAAGCGCTGCAGGTCCGCCGCGCCACGCCACGTCCCGGTCGGGTTGTTGGGATTCGCGACGTACATGAGCTTGGTCCTTGGGCCTACCGCATCGAGCAATCGTTCGAGATCGAACGCGTATCCGCGCAGCGGGACTTCCCGGCACGGCACGCCGCGCGTGGCGACCAACACCCGCACACCGGCAAACGTACCGCGGCAGGTAACGACTTCGTCGCCGTCCCGGAGAATGCCGCGAAAAACGCTCGCGAGAATCGCTTCGGAGCCGGAATCGACCACCAGGTTTTCGACCTGGACACCGAGGTGATTCGCGAGGGCCTCGCGCAGGCGGCGCCCTTCAGCGTCTGGGTAGCGGTTGATCTGCCCGAACGCCCGGCTCACGGCGGCAAGTACGGATGCCGACGGGCCGAAGGCGTTCTCGTTTGACGCCATGCGGATCAGCGGGGGGCGCTCCGAGGCCTCCGGCTCGGCAGCGCAGCTTGAGGATGCCCCCTGCTGGTAGGCGAGAACTCCATCAAGATGCGGTGCGAGCGCACCGGCTGCGGGCTCGGCCAACACCGCCGCCCGGGCCGCCGCGCTCCCAACCTCTCCAAGCTTCCATCGCTGCCCGCCGTTGACCGGGGCAAGTTGCTCCCTCAAAACGGCCCCCTTCCAGGAAAGACGGTTTGCCGGATGTCGTTGTAGCAGACGAATACCATCAAACCGAGCAGGAGCACCAATCCGACTTGCGTGGCGAGCTGGCGGTAGCGCAGCTCCAAGGGTCGCCGGCGCACCAGCTCGGCGACCAGAAAGAGAATATGGCCGCCGTCGAGCACGGGAATGGGGAGCAGGTTCAGAATTCCGAGGTTGAGCGAAATGATTGCCATCAGCCCAAGGAAATCACCCGGACCGCGCTGCGCCGCTTTTCTGGACTCGTCCCCAATTCTGATGGGCCCGGAGAGCTCGCGCAGGCTCACCTCGCCGGCGACCAGCAGCGCCAGGCCGCGGACGGTCGCCACCGACGCTTCCCACGCGTACTGGGGCGCGAGGCGTAACGCCGTGACCGCATCTACCCGTTTCAGCACGGTCTCGCGGTCAAGCTCGATGCCGATCGCGCTCTTGCCGCCGACCACGTCAGGCGTGACCGCGAGCGCCAGCCGCTCGTCCTTGCGCGCGATGTCCACGCGAAGCTGGCGTCCATTGGATTTTTCAATGGCGTCGGCCAGAGCGTACCAGCTCTCGATTGGGCTCCCGTCGACGGCGACGACCCTGTCACCCGATCGCATTCCGGCCTTGTCGGCGGGCCACCCGGACCTGACGTTGCCGATCAGAGGCGCCGCTTCGGGCAGGATTCCGCGATTGCGAAACGCCACCTTTTCTTCGTCCGGTGGCACCGAAACGCGGAGCGGCGCCGCCTCGAGCCCCGGTGCGGTCGCTGCCGCCGGCGTGCGCATCACATCCACGGTCACGGAACCATCGGCTTGCAGAATCCCTTCCTCGAGGTCCTTCCAAGTGGTGATGCCGGCTCCATTCACGGCAACGATGCGGTCGCCCATGCGCACCTCCGCGCGCGCGGCGGGCGATTCAGGGAGAACCCAGCCCACCACGGGTGGATCGGAAAGATACTTCGGAACGCGAATTCCAAGGTAGAGGGAGAGCGCAAACAGGGGCGCGATAATGAGCAGATTAGCCGCCGGCCCGGCACCGAAGATCGCAAACCGCCACGCCACGGACTTGGATGAGAGCTCTCGCGGGTCACCAGTGCCGCCGTCGGGTTCTTCACCTGCGAGCTTCACATAGCCGCCGAAGGGGGTGGCACCGATCACGTACTCCGTCTCACCTCGCCGGAAGCCCGCAATTTTTGGCGGGAAACCGATGGAAAAGCGCTCGACACGGACATTCGCCACCTTCGCCACGAGAAAGTGCCCGAGCTCGTGCACGAGCACGAGGACGCCGATCATGACAACCATGGAAAGAACGGTCAGTAGCATGCGCAGTCCACCTTACGCGAGGTCATGGGCAGTGACCAGCTCGGCCGTGAGCTGTCGAGCGTTGCCGGCCCTTCACGAACCGGGGGTCCCGGGCAAAAAAAACAAAGCGTAGTAATACACTACAGGTGCCGAGAACGCCAAGCTGTCAATGCGATCCAGGAGCCCGCCGTGGCCCGGAATCCAGGTGCCTGAGTCTTTGGTGCCCACGGCCCGCTTGAACAGGGACTCCACGAGGTCACCGCCGTGGGCAACGACTCCTACCGCCAAACCGAGTGCCATGGCGTGGACAGCGGGCATGCCATCGACGAGAAACCTGGACCCGATCAGCGCCGAGACGATATTGGTGAGCAGGCCGCCGATCAGCCCCTCCACTGACTTGGCCGGGCTCACCAGCGGCGCCAGCTTGCGCTTTCCGAACGCCTTGCCGGCATGCAAGGCGCCGGTGTCGCCGAGCCAAACGACGACGAATACAAAGGCCACCAGTCCGGCGCCGACGTCGTCGGTACCGAAGTTGCGTAACAGGATAAAGTGTCCGCCGAGAAAGCAGACGTAGAAAACCGCCAGGAAGCCCAGTGCAATGCGCACCGGCGCCTGCTCCAGGGTTTCGAAGGTCGCTACCTCGAAAATGGCGATCGCGGCAAGAGAAATCGCGGCGGCGGCTCCGGCGGCGGCGGCCGAGCCTGTCCCTTGGACCCAGAGCACGATGATCCCGCACAGCAGGGCCAGGGCGCGTGACCCGAACGGCAGCGACCAATCGCGCTTGAGGCCCAGGAGGCTCAGGAACTCCAGCAATCCCAGGCTGAGAGCGACGCCAACGAAGACGTTGAGCGCGGCGGCCGGGGCCCCCAGGATGAGATAGGCAAAAAAGGGGACAAAGACTGCCGCCGTGATGTACTTCGCCCTGGTCACGTTAGTCCTTCCGCAGCACGGTCAGGCCGCGAGTCATTCGCGAGCTCACCGCGCATGGCTCGCATCTCTCATGCCTGCCGCCGCGACCATCGGCCGCCTGCCGCATCGGGTAGGCGCGGCCGGCATGTTCATATCTCCATTATCTCCTTGGATTTCCGCGCCAGGAGATCGTCAACGTGCTTGATTTGCCGCTCCGTCACCGCCTGGACTTTCTCCTGCGCGCGGCGCGACGCGTCCTCGGGCAGGCCGCTGGCTTTCTCCGCCTTCTTGAGCCGTTCGTTCCCATCGCGGCGAATTGCTCGCAGGCTGACCTTGCACTCTTCAGCGATGTGCTTGACGCGTTTGACCAGGTCCATACGCCGCTCCTCGGTCAGCGGCGGGACGGGGAGGCGAATAACACGCCCATCGTTGCTTGGGTTGAGACCCAGGTCGGATTGCTGCACGGCCTTCTCGATGGCGCCGAGGATCTTGGTATCCCACGGCTGCACGACCAGGAGGTTGGCCTCTGGAGCCGAGAGAGTCGCGATTTGATTGAGAGGTGTCGGCGTCCCGAAGTAGGAAACACGGATGTTATCGAGTAGCGCCGTCGTTGCCCGACCGGTGCGCACGGTGCCGAGGTCACGACGGAACGCCTCAATGCGGTTTTCCATGTGATCTTCGATTTCCAAGAGGATCTCTTCCTCCATACTCACGTTCCTCCCTTCACACTGACGAGAGAGCCGACCGTCTCGCCGGCAATGAGCCGCCGCAGCGCTCCCTTCTGCCGGTGGTCGAAAATGACCAGTGGCAGACCGTTATCCTTGCAGAGCGTGACCGCGGTGAGATCAATCACCCTTAGCTCGCGAATGATCATATCGTCGTACGACAGTGACTCCAAGCGTTGGGCCGCGGGATCCGTCTGGGGGTCCGCGGTGTAGACGCCGTCGACCTTGGTCGCCTTGATCATGATCTCCGCGCCGATCTCCATGGCGCGGAGGGCAGCCGCGGTATCGGTCGTGAAGTAGGGGTTCCCGGTACCCGCGGCAAAAATGACGACCCGCCCTTTTTCGAGGTGGCGGATGGCGCGCCGCCGGATGTAGGGTTCCGCCAGTTGGCTCATCGAGATCGCGCTCTGCACGCGGGTTACCACGCCCAGCTTTTCGAGCGCCTCCTGAATGGTGATCGCGTTCATGACCGTGGCGAGCATGCCGACGTAATCGGCGGTCGCGCGATCCATGCCGCGGGCCGCGGCCTTGACCCCACGAAAGATGTTGCCGCCGCCGATCACGAGCGCCGTTTCCACGCCGTGCTGCCACACGTCGTAGATCTCTCCAGCCACGTAGTCCACCACTTCGGGGTCAGTTCCAAAGGCCTGCCGCCCGAGCAGTGCTTCGCCAGAAAGTTTGACCAGGATGCGGTTATAACGATTGCCAGAGCGACCGGCAGCCGGTTCCTCGTGCGTCACTGCCTTGCCATCATCCATGACGTCCCGATCCTCGGCGGGTTTGCCTGGCGCCCTCGCTTCACTCTTGTCCGAGCTGATAGCGAGTAAACCTGCGGACGGCGATGTTCTCGCCCAACTGGGCGATCGCTTGCTTGACAACGTCCTTGATCTTGGTGTTCTGGTCCTTCACAAAGAGCTGCTCGAGCAAGCACCACTCCTCGTAAAACTTCTCCAGGCGGCCTTCGACGATCTTTTCGATGATGGCCGCCGGCTTGCCGCTTTCGGCCACCTGGGCCCGCAAGATCTCGCGCTCTTTCCCGAGCACGTCCGCGGGAACATCCTCCTTGTTGACATAACGAGGCGAAGACGCCGCAACCTGCAGCATCAGGTCCTTCTGCAGCTCCTGAAAACGCGGGGTCCGGGCCACGAAATCGGTTTCGCAATTCAGCTCGAGAAGGACTCCAATCCGCCCGCCCGGATGGATGTAGGAGTCTACCAGTCCTTCCTTGGCAGACTTGCCGATACGCTTTTCGGCCGTCTTGAGCCCTTTCATCCGCAGCCAGTCCACTGCCTTCGCGAGATCGCCCTGCGTTTCCTTCAGCGCCGCCTTGCAATCCATGATGCCCGCGCCAGTCTTCGACCGGAGCTCCTTCACCAGGTCAGCAGAAATCTCCATCGCTATCCTCTCTTTCCTCGCAGTACCGCGACCGTGCCCGTGGCGTGGTCACGGCAGGCGCGTGGGGGCTAGGCTTCGTCGGATGCCTCGGGTTCGTCGGCGTCGTGGTCGCTACCGGTGGCGACAGCCATTTCTTGCTCGGCAACCTCCGTGGCCGCGGTGAGCGCCGCCTCGGAAAGAACCGCCGACTCTTCCGTCTGGGCCGAGGTCTTCTCCGTTTCCGCGCGGCGTTCACGCCATATCGTCTTTCCCTCCTTCACGGCGTCCGCGACCAGACCCGTGATGAGGCGAATGGAGCGTATGGCGTCATCGTTGCCGGGAATCGCCTCGTCGACGACGTCCGGATCGCAGTTGGTATCAAGAATGGCGACAATCGGAATGGTCAGCCGCCTGGCTTCCTTGATTGCGATATGTTCTTTCTTCGGATCGACGATGAAAACGGCGTCGGGAAGATTATCGAGATTCTCGAAGCCAAACAGATTCGAGCGGAGCTTGTCGCGCTCGCGCTGCAGTACCAGCTTCTCTTTCTTGGTGGTCACCTCCCACTCATCGGACTCGAACATCGCGTCGAGGCGTTTCAGCCGATCCACGCTGAGGCGCACCGTGATCCAATTGGTGAGCAGGCCACCGAGCCAGCGATTCACCACGAAGGGCGATTCACACCGCCGCGCTTCCTCTTCAATGACGGTTTGCGCCTGCTTCTTGGTGCCCACGAACAGCACCTCTCCGCCGTTGGCGGCGATGTCGCGCACAAAGTTGTGGGCGCTCGCCAGCCCCTTCATCGTGTGCTGTAGATTGATGACGTGGATCCCATTGCGGACGCCGAGAATGTGAGCGCCCATCTTGGGGTTCCAGCGCCGGCTCTGGTGACCGAAGTGGACACCGGCCTCGAGCAATTGACGCATCGCAACTTGAGCCATTTCTTGACCTTTCACTTCCCATTCATGACACACATCCGCTTGCACAGCGCCACGGCCACAAGCGAACGCAGCGTTGACTCACGAGCGCAGCGCGCTCGCAACGCTTCCATGCCCGGGGGGACGGGATTTTCTGGTACGTGGAGCCGCCTTGGACCACGTCTACCGTTTCGAGAACTGGAACCGAGCGCGAGCACCGCGCTGGCCGTACTTCTTGCGCTCTTTCTCTCGCGCATCCCGCGTGATCAATCCGGCGCGCTTGAGCTCCTTACGAAGCTCGTCGTTGTAGTCCAGTAGAGCGTTTGTGATCCCATGTCGGATCGCATCGGCCTGGCCGGACGTACCGCCACCCGCTACCCGGACGCGGATGTCGAAATGAGTGAGCAGCCCGACGAGCTCGAGCGGCTGCTTGACCCGGGTCCGCAGCGTGTCGCGACCGAAGTAGACCTCGATCGGCCGATTGTTGATCATTACCTTGCCGTTGCCCGGTCGCATCCACACCCGCGCGACCGCCGTCTTTCGACCGCCATCGCCGTGGGAGATCGGCTCGTCTACGGGTGCATTGTACCTGACGCGCTTGCCCATGCTTTCCCTCAGATTGATTGATTAGGCTCCAAACGGATACTTCAGCTCGCCGTTCTCGGTCAACGCCAGCGGACTTGGCTTTTGTGCCTGGTGCGGATGCTCCGGGCCGGCGTAGACGACCAAGTTTTTCAGCAGCGCCCGGCCCAGGGAGTTCTTGGGCAGCATCCGCTGGACGGAGAGACGAAACAACTGGGTCGGTTTGGTGGCGAAAATCTCGCCCGCGGTTCTCGTCCGGATCCCGCCGGGGTAGCCCGTGAATCGGTGGTATAGCTTTCCGTGCAGCTTGTCGCCCGTCAGCACCACCTTCCCCGCATTGACCACGATGCAGTGTGTCTTCGGTGATGACGATGGCGTGTAGGACGGCAGGTGCTTGCCACGCAGGAGCAGGGCGATCTGGCTGGACAGCCGTCCGAGCGTTTTTCCCTCGGCATCGAGCAGGTACCAGGTTTCCTTCATGTCGGTCGGGCCGACATGGGTCGTCATCTTCATGTTTACTTCCCCAAATAATCGCGCTCTGGAGCGCCACCTCGTTGCAGCACGAGCACTATAGTCCGTGCGGCGAGCAATGTCAAATGTCGGATTTCCCGAGGTGCGGCCGTGCGGTGCCTCGATGCCCAGCCGGCGCGCACGCCGATACCTCAGAAGCGGCAGAGCTCGAGCACCGCCGCGGGCTCGATGACACCGTTGCGGCAGCGCTCGCGAATCTGCTCCGCGGGGCTACGTTCTGCCTCGGCCGCCGCCAACAGCGGCTCCAGCAAGGCTCGCTCGTCCTCCAGCCCCGTGGCGACGGACTGATTGGCGAGCCCACGCGCGCTGATCGCCAGTAGCTCGCGAACCCACTGTCCCAGGCTGCGCCCGCGATGCACACCCCGCAGGCCCTGGTGAATCGCCAGGTGAAACAGCGCGGCGCGATCCCGCGACAGCTCGCGGGCAAGCCCCTGCGCCTGCGCCAGCGCCGCGTCGTCGTACATCACGCCTTTCCACAGCGCCGGAACCCCTGCCGCCATGGGCAGCGGCACCGAATCCGCGCCGCGGATCTCGATGTACTGCTTGAGGCGAACTTCGGGAAACACCGAAGTGAGGTGCGTCTCCCAATCGTCCAGGGTGGGCATCGTCCCACGCAACCCGGCGCGCATATAGTCGCGGAAGGTGCGGCCAAGCGCCGGTTCCCACTGATCGCCCACGGCGTAGAACATCATCGGCACATCGAGCAGAAATTCCGTCCAGCGGGCAAAAGAAAACGCGCCTTCCTCCACGACATCCCCGAGCAATCCGGCGCGATCGGGATCGGTGTTGAGCCAGATGTGGCCGCGGTAGGACGCCATCCCGGTGTCACGCCCACCCGCAATGGGGCTGTTCGCGAACAGCGCCGTGCACAGTGGCGACAGGCATAGCGCGCACCACAGCTTCTTGCAGGCATCGGCCTCATCGCTGTAGTCGACCGCTACCTGCACGCTGGCGGTGCCCTTCATCATGCTCAGCGCCAGGTTTCCGCGCGTTGGCAAGTAGGCGGCCATGATGCGGTGGCGGGCGCGGGTCGTCATGCCAATGTCCGGTTCGGACGAAAACGGTGTGAAGCCGATCCCGAGATACTCGGTCGCGCTCGTGCCCGCCACGGCCCGCAGCTCCGCGCGGTGTTGCGCGAGCGCCGCGGCAAGAGTCGCGAGGTGGGTTACCGGCGGGGTCGCCAGCTCGAGCTGCGCCCCGGGCTCCAGGCTGATAACGTAGCGGCCGCTGCGATCGGCTGCCACCGCGCCGGGCGCCGTCGTCTCCCGCGTCAGCGCCACGACGTGCCCGTCCTCGCGATGGACGGACCAGGCAAAGTCGGCCGCGCGGCGCTCGAGCAACGCCTCGACTCCACTGGCGGTCAGGTAGGGCAGTTGCCGTCCGCTGGCCCCGGAAACAGCAATAAGCTCGATTTCCGCTCCGACCCTCCAGGCGGCACGAGGCTTTCCACAGCGGTGAAAATACTGCGTCAACGCGTCGATCGTGATCGGCGTCGCCGGGGTATCGGCAGCTTCTGCGAGCAGTCGTAAGCTCATCCGATCTCCGGCGCGGAAACCACCGGGTTCAGCCGGTGGAGGAAGCGCCTCTTTCTCTGGCTGTAGGTGTAGCCATCCGCTCGCTGGAGCAGACGACAGTGTTTGTGCGAAACGCCTTGAACGGTACCCGCGTCTGTCTGGACGTTGAAGCTACCCGAGGCCCTTACGGCGACGCGCCCTACGTACATGCCGGCTTTCTTGCCTCGTGGCACTATCGCACGAACCAAATCGCCGGTTGCAAAACCGTGGACGCGCTTTTGCCGCATCAAATAGCCGCGCGGGAAGCCGAACTTGTCGACACGTGTTCGCTGGTAACTGCCGCGGCCACAGGCCTTCATGGCAAGCACGGGTTTTTGCCAGCCTGCCACGCGTTCGACCACCCCTACGCAGGCGACATCGAGGGCATGCGTCTTCGGAATGCCGAACCGCGAGCGATTCCACTTGGTTCGACCGCCGCTACTGACCTCGAGGTCCAGCCCCGTGTTTTCGAGCGCCTGCCAGAGGACTCGGCGTGTAACATTGACCGCGGCCGCGGCAGCCAGCGGCGCCTTGGCGTTCGCCTGAACAAGCGCGAGTCGATTGCTGTCGCTCCCAAGAAACTCCCGTACGTCCAGACGACCCTTGCGCTCGTTGCACGACCGGCACGCCAGGGTGAGGTTGTTCGCGCGGTCGCTGCCGCCGCCCGCCTTGGGCACGATGTGCTCGATTTGTAGCGGCACATTCTCGGCGCCGCAGTAGGCACAATGTCGGCCCCACTTCTCCAGCAAGCATGTGTGCTCCCGAAGCTCATAGCCAGCGAGCTCGCCCTGCTGGTACTCGATACCAGCGATTTCGGGGTTCTGCATCGCCTGCGTATCGAACCGCACGGTCTCGACGGACACGGCGCCGATCGGGCAGAGTTTTCGATAGCGGCCGACCCAAGCGAGCACGTTGTCGAGCCGGCAGCGAAGACTTGGTGGCAACCATCCCTCGCACCGTCGTCGGTTGTCGAACCGCGGAGCTCGATAGCGCAAGTTGACGGATCGCCGGCGCCGCCGATAGTTGCTCCGCTGCTCGATGTGCTTGCGTACTGTTTCACCGCGATGCTCGATCTCGGCCAGGTGGAGGACGATGCAAGTGCTGAGTGCTGAGTCCCGAGTGCTGAGTGAAGAAGAAGAAAGACGCGGGTCTTCCTCTTGGCCTTGGCCTTTCTCAGTGCTCAGCACTCGAAACTCGGCACTTCTTCCGTCGCGGACGATCGCGACACCGGTCGTCTTGGCACCCGGATCGAGTTTCAGGCGCACCGGTGCGACCACACTGTCCTCGAGGACGCGATCGACCAGGCGGATGGTGAAGGGATGCAGGCGATGCACCCGCGCGCGGCCTCCCGCAAGCAGCTTGCGCGCTCGCTTCTCCGTGCACGGCATCAGCGGCCGTTGGCGCTTGTCTAGCGCGAAAACCATCGTGACCTCCAATACCTCCGAAGAGGTCCCCGTAAAGGGCTTGTGACGCCGCCAAGCTGGCTTGCTCGACGGTCTCCCCTCGACCCTGTTGAACAGCAGCCCTCTGTGCACATCCGTTTCGTGTCGACCCTACGACTTGTCTGCAACGCGCACTTGCAGTATCCGAGGCTGAGGAAGCACCTCGGAGTGTTACTTCTGCTTTCTGCCCAACGCATCTGTTTCAACGATTGCCAATCTCAACAACTTGGTCTGGTCAAAATGCAAGCCTTGCGACTTGCGACCTTCCTCCGGAGCAAGCTCCGGCCTTCAGGCCGGGGTAGTTGACGGTCGCTTCTTCTCGGGGCGGGCCACGCGGGCGATCTCCATCTACGCGGCACTATTCCCCCGAGAGCCGCCGTTGTCAATCATCCCTGGCTGGTTCTTGCCCAGGATTCGCGCCGCGCGATCAGCGCTGCCAGAGCCAGGCGGCTCCACGCGTTCCGCTCGCGTCGCCGTGTGCCGCGGGGCGCAGGACCGTCGCGATGGTGTCGGAAAACACGTAGCGACCCCAGTGCCTGGGAACCTGGCCGTACAGCCCCGCCACCCTGGAGACTCCACCTCCGAGCACGATGACATCGGGATCGAGAACGTTGACGATACTGGCCAGGGCGCGCGCCAGGCGCTCCGCGTAGCGCTCGATGCAAGCCTGCGCGGCGGCGTCACCGGCAGTCGCAGCGCGGCTGATCTCGAGTGCCGTCTTGTCGCTGCCCGTGAGCACCGAGTAGTCGGCGGCCATGCCAGGCCCTGACAGAAAGGTCTCGATACAACCTCGCTGCCCGCAATAACAGCTCGGCCCGGGGATCTCGTCTGGTTTCGGCCAGGGCAGAGGATTGTGGCCCCACTCCCCGGCGATGGCGTTGGCTCCCGCGAGCACCCGGTTGTGGACCACGATACCGCCGCCGACCCCGGTCCCCAGGATGACCCCGAACACCACCTCGGCACCGGCGCCGGCCCCGTCGATCGCTTCGGACAGCGCCAAACAGTTGGCGTCGTTGGCGAGCCGCACGGGACGGTCGAGGAGTTTCGCGAGGTCGCCCGCCAGGTCGCGGCCAATCAGCCATGTCGAGTTGGCGTTCTTGATCCGGCCCGTCGCCGCGGACATCGCACCCGGGATGCCGACGCCCACCGTTCCGGCCGCGCCCACGTGGTGCTCGATTTCGCCAACGAGCTCGGCGATCGCGGCCACGGTGCCGTCGTAGTCGTGCCGCGGCGTCGGCACTCGGCGCCGATACCGCTCGCGGCCTCCGCCGTCGAGCGCCAAGGCCTCGATTTTTGTACCGCCGAGATCGATTCCGATGCGGAGCTCCGGAAGGTTCTCGGTCATGCTTTCTCGCCAAGGGCAACGAGCCGTCCAGCCACCACACGGCGGCCGAAAAAAGCGCGGAGCCGAGCCTACCATCACCGGCGCCGGGGCGAAAGTGCCGCCCGCAGTTGACGCCTGCGAACCAACGATCATACGATACCGGCAAGCGCCTGGCGAGGCCGGCCGGCGCATTCCCTGGAAACCAGCGACGTGTCGATTGCGGAATACCTGAAAGCGTTGACGATCTACCGCAGCATGGATCGCCGTTTCAGAGCGAAAACCATCCGCGACACGCTGCAGGGAACGGTTCTTTTTCGCGATCTGTCGCGTCTCGAGCTCTCTTTGGTAGAGCGTATTGTACACCTGCGCCACTATGCCGCCGGCGAGACCGTTTTCCGGACAGGTGAGCGCGGTTTGGGATTGTACGTCATCCACGAAGGCGCGGTGCGCATCGTCCTGGACCAGGAAGACGAGGTCAGGGAAGTCGCGTTGCTCGAGGTCGGCGACTTCTTCGGGGAAGTCGCTCTCGTCGAGGACCATGCAAAGCGATCCGCGACCGCGCTTGCGGCGCGACCGACGCAGCTCATCGGCTTCTTCAAACCGGATCTGCTCGAGCTCATTGATCGCAAACCGCACGCCGGCGTGAAGATCGCGATGGCAATCGCCAGCGTGCTGGCACAGCGCCTGTGCGCCGGCGCCGAGGACGACGAGCAACAGGCCGCGCCAAATGACAAGGGATCCAATGCCTGCTCCCAAGCTACAGGAACGTAGTCCGATGCCGGCGCGCTCTGAATCGCCACGGGTGCCCGCCGGATGATGGCCGACCTGAAACGATCGCGTGCTACGAGCGCCGCGCAGCGCCAGCCGCCGGCGGCGCAAACCCGCTCCAGGCTGCGCGTGGCCGCATTGCTCGCGGCCCTCGCCGCGGTCGGCGTGATCCTCTTTAGCGTTCCAGGAATGCTGAGCAACGCGTTACTGGCGATCGTCGTCGCCTACGTGCTCAACCCGGCGGTGGCGCGGCTGGAGCGGCGGGGGTATTCGCGAGCCGTCGCGATTCTTGTCCTTTATGCTGTCCTCGGCGTCGGCTGCGCGGTGATCGGCAGCGTGGCGGCTCCCGCGGTGGTCCAACAGGCGATGGAGCTGAAGGCGGCTTTGCCGCGGCTTCAGGATGCGGTCGAGCGCAGCATCGGGGAGTGGCGCTGGAGCATCGCGGATCGGTTTCCATGGATGGCGGATCTCGACCTCGGGCTGCAGTCCCTGTCCTTTTCGGAAATAGCCGGACCGATCCTGGCCGGGTCCTTTTCGGTGGCCTCGTCGGTGCTGCTTATCCTGGTCCTCGTCCCGCTCACGGCCTTCTTCCTCCTGAAAGATGCCGCGATGTTCCAGCGGTCGATGCTGCAAATGGTGCCCAATCGCTATTTCGAGCCGTCGCTGGCGCTCATTCATCGCATCAATACGCAGCTCGGATCTTTTATCCGCGCCAAGCTCGCACAGAGCGTGGTCGTCGGGCTGCTCCTGTGGATCGGCCTGAGCGCCGTGTCCATTGACTTCGCCGCGCTTCTCGCCGCCTTTGCGGCGGTCATGAACCTCATCCCGTACATCGGCCCGCTGATCGGCGCCGTTCCCGGCATCCTTGTCGCGGTATTCGTGATGGATACACCCGACGCGGCATGGTTCGGGTCTGCCGTCTACTTCGTCGCCCAAGTCGTCGACATGGTCTTCATCGTCCCGCTGGTGGTGGCGCGTATCGTCGACCTTCATCCGCTCACGGTCATTCTCACGATCATCGCCGGCGGGAAAGTCCTCGGCGTGATGGGCATGCTGATCGCCTTGCCGATGGTGTGCATGCTCAAGAGCGCCTACCTGGAAATCGATGCGGGTTTCCTGACGCTGCGCCGCTAGGTCGTCGCGGCGCGGCGACGACGGGAAGCAGATGCGGCTCGAGCCGCGAGCGCCCGATGCTCTTGACGGCAGCGCGCATTGGACTAGCATGAAGGCGCGCGGCAACTGGTGGTAGCGGAGAAAGAAATGGAAAACCGAATGTGGCGGCAGTTCCGCCGTAATCGTATGGCGCTGGTGGGGCTCATCTTGACGGTGGTTATCTGCGCCGTGAGCATGGCGGCACCCGTGCTCGCGCCCATCCCGTACGACGCTCAGCTCATTTCCAGCGGTTTGACCGAGCTCGGAGCGCCGGCACCTCCGGGAACGCAGGTCGATGAGACGCTGGCGGATGGCCGGCATTACACCGGCAGGCTGACGCTGGGAGCGGACCGCATGGGGCGAAGCGTGCTTTCGCGCCTGCTCTGGGGAAGCCAGATCAGCCTCGTCGTGGGCCTGGCGGCCACGCTGATCTCCGTGGTGATCGGGCTCACAATCGGCATTGTCAGCGGCTACTTCGGGGGACGCGTCGACGCCATTCTACAGCGATTCACGGATTTCGTGCTCTCCTTTCCGTATCTCCTCTTCGTCATTGCGCTCTCCACGGTGCTACGCCAGAACGACGCCATCACGCAGGCGCTGAGCCGATTGCGGGTGACGCTGACCCACAGCGTCCATGAGTCTGTTGGCAATCTCGTGCCGAGCTTCGTCGTTTTGCTCGCGATCGGCCTGCTCGGCTGGACCACGTCGGCTCGCGTGGTGCGGGGTAAGACGCTCGCCTTGCGAGAGAAGGAGTTCGTCGAGGCAGCGCGCGCGCTCGGCGCACATTCTTCGTACATCATTGTCCGGCACGTGCTGCCAAACGTCATCGGGCCGCTTACCGTGATTGCCACGATGGGCGTCGCCGGAGCGATTCTGGCGGAATCAACTCTGTCGTATCTCGGGCTGGGCGTGCCGCAGCCGATCCCGTCCTGGGGCAACATGATCCAGGAGGGGCAGCCCTACTTTCGCAACGCGCCGTGGCTGGTCATCTGGCCGGGGCTGTGCATCGTGTTCGTGGTGCTCGGCTTCAACCTGCTGGGCGACGGCCTACGCGATGTGATGGATCCACGGGAATATCGCGTCGGTGAGACGATTTCGTTGCCGGTGCTGCGGTGGTTGTGGCTGGCGCCGGCGACGCTCGTGGCCATCGCGCTCGGATCTGCCCTGGGCAGTGACACCTACTACCGGCCGATCCGTCCCACGCCTACGGACGAGCCGCTGTACGGGGGCGTGCTGCGGACCTCGATTAACGACTCGCTCCGCAGCCTGGACCCGGCGATCGCCTACGACGCCGAATCGGCAATGGCGGAACGACTGCTCTACAACGCCCTGATCGACTACGACGAGGATGCCAATCTCATTCCCGGAGTGGCGACGCGCTGGGAGGTTTCCGCCGACGGGCTGACGTACACGTTTCACCTCCGCGACAATGTCCGCTTCCACAACGGCAGACCGTGCACGGCCGCGGACTACAAATATAGCATCGAGCGGCTCCTCAAACCGCAGACGGGCTCACCCGGGGCGCCCTTCTACGAGGTCGTCGTCGGTGCCGAGGCGGTCATGAAAGGCGAGCAGCAAGAGGCATCCGGCATCGAGGTCCCCGACCCGCTGACGATCATCTTTCATTTGCAGGAGCCGCGCCCCGTCTTCCTGAACATCATCGCCATGCCCTTCGGAGCGGCCGTACCGCGCGAAGAGGTCGAGCGCTGGGGCGAATCCTTCACGCAGCACCCCGTCGGCACCGGCCCCTTCCGCCTCAAGGAATGGAAGCAAGGTCAGCACATCAGCTTCGAGCGTTTCGATCAATACTGGGATCCAAGGCTGCCCTACCTCGACGGTGTGGTGGCCGACGAAAACGTCTCGCGCGAGCTCTCCTTCCTGCGTTTTCAGCAGGGGGAATACGACACTCTGTACCGGATCACCTCACCGGACTATCTCTTCATGAAGACGGCACCGGAGTGGTCCGATGCCATGGTCACGCGTCCGGCGGCCGACGTCTTCGCGGACCTGCTCAACACACGCATGCCGCCTTTCGACAACAAGCTCGTGCGCCAGGCATTCAACTGGGCGGTGAACAAGGAAAAGCTGCTGAAGCTCCGCAATGGGCGCGCCGTCATCGCCAACGGGGTGATCCCGCCGGTCGTTCCGGGCTTCAATGCCGGCCTGAAGGGTTACGGCTACGATCCCGCGAAGGCGCGCGAGCTCCTCGCGCAGGCCGGCTACGCGCACGGGATCGATGTGCCGGTCGAATACTGGCATCTGAACGACGAAGCCAGCAGCCAGACGGCACAGGCAATCCAGGCCGACCTTGCTGCCGTGGGCGTGCGCGTCGACCTCAAGCCGGTCACTTTCCCCGCCTACCTGTCGGCTGTCGGCCGGCCGAAAACGGTGCAATACGCCTACACCGCGTGGATTCAAGACTATCCGGATCCGAGCAACTTTCTGGAGACGAAGTTCCACGGTCGCTACATCGCGGACGAGAACTCGAGCAACGACACCTATGTGGACAATCCGGTGCTCAACGACCTGCTCGACCGCGCCGCGCGCGAGCTCGACCATGAGACCCGCATGCGGCTTTATCAGGAGGCCGAGCGCATCGTCGTAGACGAGGCGTACTGGGTCTTTCAGTACCATTCCGTCGAGAACGAGCCGACCCAGCCCTATGTGCAGGGGAAGCACGGATATCACATTCATCCCGTATGGCCACGCAACTATCGCGACGTGGCGATGCGGGCGCGGCTCGATGGGGTCGCCATCGCGAATCAGAGGAGCGTGCCATGATCGGCTTCGCCGTTCGCCGCCTGGGATGGGGGCTGCTGGTGATCTGGGGGGTCGCCACCGCGGTCTTCTTCTTGACGATGAGCATTCCGTCCGACCCGGCCAAGATGATCGCCGGGCCGCACGCCCGCCCCGAGACCGTGCGCCAGATCCGCGCCAACCTGGGGCTGGATGAGCCGCTCGTCGTTCAGTACGCGCGCTTCATCACGCGGCTCGTCGTCAAGCTCGACCTGGGGCGCTCGTATCAACGGCGGGAAGAAGTCCTGGATGGCCTGATCGAGCGTTTCCCGCGCACCGCCGCGCTGGCCGTCGGCGCTATCTTGGTGCAACTGCTGATTGGCATCCCGATCGGCATCCTCAACGCCGTCCGGAAGGGCACCTGGGCCGATCACACGGGCATGGTGGGCGCCCTGTTCGGGATTTCCGCCCCGACGTTCTGGCTCGGCGTCATGCTGCTATACTTCCTGTCTTTCCAGCTCGGCGCCTTTCCCATGGGCGGCTACGGTGACACCTTTCTCGAGCACGTCCACCACCTGATCCTGCCCTGCCTGACGCTCGGGATCACCGGGGCGGCGTACTACAGCCGCATTCTGCGCTCGGAGATGCTCGAAGTCCTTGGACTCGACTACGTCCGCACTGCCAAGGCCAAGGGCCTCGAGATGCAGGACGTGGTCATGCGGCACGTATTGCGCAATAGCCTCATTCCGGTGGTCACCATGTTGGGCCTCGACGTGGGCGTGCTGATGGGGGGTGCGGTCGTCACGGAGAGCATCTTTGCGATCCCCGGCATCGGCAAGTTCGCGATCGAGGGAATCTTCAACGTGGATGTGCCGGTGATCATGGGAACGGTGCTGTTCGCCTCGGCTTTGATGGTGCTCGCGAATATCCTCGTGGACCTGGTGTACGCGTGGCTCGATCCGCGCATTCGCCTGGCGTAGGCGTAGGCGTAGCGTCGCCGCGCCGGGGCTCGTGAGCTGGCCGCTCAATTTGCCGGACGCCGCAGGGCGGTCAGCCCGGTGACAGCGAGCATCAGGGAGGTCACGACAATGGCGAAGACGTCTCCGGCGCGCGTGTACAGAGAGGGTTCGACACCGAGACCGAGACGAGCCCACCAGGCGCCCTCGACGAAGCGCGGGCCTTGCATCAGAATTTCGCCGGTGGCGGAGACGAAGCCGGAGATCCCTGTTTGTGCCGCGCGCGCAATGGGGACGCGGTTTTCCACGGCGCGTAGCGCCGTCATCGCCCAGTGCTGCTCGGGTCCCCAGGACGCGCCGAACCACGCGTCATTGGTGACGTTGACCAGCATGCGCGCGCCTTCCTTTCCGGCGACGAACTGGCGAAGCAGCTCCGGGAATGCCGTCTCGTAGCAAATGTAGGGAGAGAGTCGGGCGCCATTGATGTGGAACTTGGTGAATTCTTCGCCCACGGCGAACTCGGCGGGCTGCCAGACCATCTTCTTTACAAAGAAGAGTATGGACTGGTAGGGGACGTATTCGCCGAACGGAACGAGCCGAATCTTGTCGTATCGGTTCACGATTCTCCCATCCGGCGAAATATGAAAGACGGTGTTGGTCGGTGCGTCCGAGCTCCGCGCGGTGGCTCCGGCTCCGAGAACGAGATGAGCTCCGAGGGAGGCGACCTCCCGGGTTACCCTGCGGCGGACGGCGTTGTCGCGATCGAGGTCAACGGTAACCGCGCCTTCGGGCCAGATAATCACGTCGATTCGGGCTTTTGCAGCGGCGGCCTCCGCCAGAACCGTCCTGGTCAGGCGAAGTTGCCGGCTGACCCACACGTTGGTCATTTGCGGCAGCCATTTCGTGTGCTGCTCGATGTTGTTCTGCACCACGGCAACGCTTACCTGAGGCGCTGTTTCGAGCTGCCGGACGACTTGTTGCAGGCGCAACTGGCCGTATCCGAGGGCCGCGCCGACGACCAGCGCGGGAATTGCCGCGGAGCCGAGGCGAGCGCGCCAGCCGGGAACACGCAGCAGGCTGTAGAGCGCGCAATTCGCGCAAACAAGCACGGCCGAAACCAGGTAGACGCCGCCGACGTCTGCCACCTGGATGATGGGCAACGCACGGTATTGTGAGTAGCCGACACTGTTCCAGCCGAAACCCATGATCCAGGCGCGCAGATATTCCGATGCCACCCACGTCCAGGGAAACAGGAGCGCTCTCACCACGGTCTCGGTGCGGTGCGCGGACTCCCCGGCGGCGGTCGCAGCGAAGCGGCGGGCGACGAGCTGCGCCGCAACTGTCGCCGCTCCCGGAAACACCCCGAGAACCAGCGCCAGGAGCAGGATGAGGGTGGAGGAGAGAAGCAGGTCAAGCGAGGTGTAGCCGCGAATCGTCTCGATAAGCCAGGAAAGCGAAATGGCGAAAAAACTGACGCCGCAGGCCCATCCGTGCATGAAAGCGGCGCGCGGCGGCAGGCGCTCGCAGCTCCAAAGCAACGGCACGAAGGCCACGAACGCGAGTGGATGCACGGCCGGACCCGCGAAGGAAAACGAGAGGAGCACCCCGGACAGCACTGCCGCAGCCAGTTGCTCGAGATCTGCGCACTGACCCGGCAGCGGGATTCGCAGCACGCCCCGCGCAAAGATCTTGCTCATGTAACGGCCCTACATTGGCGCCGGCTTGCGTTCAGGACGAGCGGCGACGGCGCCGCGCCGGTCGCAGCCAGCAGTGATAGGTGTAACGCGTGCGGACCAGGTGGCAGCCATGGTTGATGGCCGTGTTGATCGCGGGAAGATTCTGAACGACCATGTCGTACTCTGAGAAGGCGCTTCCGCAGGGACACGACCGGTAGCAGGCATCCACGAGGCACGACATGGCCCCCCCCCTGCCATCAGGTAGGGCGCAGGTCACATATCGGCCTACAATGTTGACTCCGTAGCGGTCGAGCACATCCTTGAGCTGCTTGAAGCAGCAGAAGCCCACCAGTCGACCGTGCTTGCGGACGATGTGGATTCCATCGGCCCACGCGCCCTCGAACGCGTTGCGAAACCACTCCGCGTACAGCGCGTCACTTCGTGCCACGGGCAGCCGCGGGTCGGCATGATAGCGGTCGGTGCGAAACGCCTTGCTCATGAAGTCGGAGAGCGGCGCAAGCTCGTCGCGGTCGACCTCGTGAAAGCGGTCGGGTGCATAGCTCGTGGCGACATACGCCGGGTCGATGTGTGGGTAACGGCACGGTGCCGGGTACGCTTCCAGGAGGTGGGTAAGCATCGTATCGGCATGAAAGTAGCCGCGGCCCTGGACGGCGCGGTGTGCGGCAAGGTCGCTGGCGTCGATGCGCATGGTCAGCATCGCCACGCCGCGATCCAGAAGAAGCCGCTCGATCGCCGGCAGCAAAGCCGTCACGGTAGCGGCCCGCTCGGCGCGCGCCGCGCTCAGCAGAAACGCGCTCGTTGCCATCGGGATCGCGAAGTGGCCGCTCTCCCAGGGGCTTGGCCGGGCTCCGGCGAAGCCGATGATCTCATCGCCGGCCGTGGCCACCACGGCAACAGCGTCGCTTTCGCGCAAGAAGCGGCGCAGCTCGAAGCTCAGATAATCTACGGCAAAATCGTGACCGTATCGCCGATAGAACGTGAAATCAGCGCACGGCGATGCCACTCCAAGCGCCAGGATTGCTGCGGCGTCGTCCGCGCACGCCATGCGGGTCGCGCAGCCAATCATGGCTGGATCCCTTCGCGTGGCGGCGCGGCGGAGTCGTCGCGAACCACATAGAGCGGTTGGCCCTGAGCAACGTGATAAGTGCGAAGGATGTACTCACCGAGCAAGCCGAGCACCGAGAGCTGCAGGCCGATGACGAGCACGAGCAGTAGGAGAACCTGCACGCGAGGCCCGAGCGAGACCCCGAGCAGTCCGAGAATCATCAAGTAGAGCAGGCCGCCAACGGCCCCCCCGGCGAACATCAGCAGGCCGGTGGCGCCCACGAGTTGAAAGGGCGTCCTGGTAAAGCTGATGAAGAAGTCGAGCTGCAGAGCGAGCAGGCGGGTCAGGCTGTAGCTGGACTTGCCGTCACCGCGCGGCAAGTGGCGGACAGGGACCTCGGACGCGGAGTCGGCGAGCAGCGCCAACAGCGGTTTGAGGAACCGCCGCATCTCGCCGTGCCGGCCGACTTCCACAGCCAGGCGGCGGGCGACCGCATTGATGCCGCATCCGTAATCCCGCAGCGGCACATGGATTACCCGCTGCACCAGTCGGTTCAGCAGCAGCGACGGCAGCACGCGGCGAAAATAGGAGTCGCGCCGAAAGGACCGGTAGCCGCTGACAAACTCGAAACCGCGCTCGAATTCGTCGAGCAGCGCCGGAAAATCCTCAGGGGCGTTTTGGAGGTCCGCATCGATGGACAGGACCACGGCGCCGCGAATCCGGTCCAGGCCAGCGCAAACTGCGGCGTGCTGCCCGAAGTTGCGTGCCAGCCGCAGCCCGCGGAGTCGCGCATCCTGCGCCGACAGCGCCGCGATGACGCGCCAGGATTCGTCGCGACTGCCATCGTCCACCATGAGAATCTCAAAAGTCACACCGCGCGCCTCGAGCACCGCGACGATTCTGCGATGCAGCTCGGCGAGCGTCGCGGCGTTGTTGAAGACCGGAACAACCACGGATGCGTAAACCGCCGTGCCCACCGTGGGGCAATCCGGCGCGGCAGGAGAGTCGGCGCAGTTGAGCGGAGCGGCTGGCATCGGCATAGTTGAGAAAAGATGCGTGGTGACCGGCCGAGCGGCCGCAGCCAAGGAGCGGCCCGCCGGCAGGTCGCGCAGGCGTTCTTACCAGAAATCCCTCGCCGTGTCAATTTCGCGCGTCGGCGGAAGGTGGTTTTCACCATGGCGAGCGCAATGCACCTGCGACACTTGTAAAGGAGCATCACCCGATAATCGGCCGACGTTACATTTCCGGTGGTCGCACGGCATGAAGGATCTGGGGGTAGGCTCGAAGCTTGCTTCACTCGCGGGGGCGAGCTAGCATCCAAGGCACCAGGTCTGATCGGGGAGGTCCGAATGCCGCGGCGCGTCATGTCTCTCTCTTTCTCTCTGGGGTCTTGCCCTGGGGTGGCGGCGAGCGTTTGCGCCATCGCCGGGACCGCCGCTCCGACCGTCGCTCTCGCGCGGTCGAGTCGTTCGAGACCGGTGACTTCTCAGCGCTGCCGTGGCGGATGAGCCTCGAGGGAGGATGGCAGGTAGCCGGCGCTGACGCGGCCGACGGCACCTGTGCGGCGCGTTCGGCTACAGCATTCACAGCCGGCGGTCTCACGCAGGAGAATCTCGGGTGACTTTGAAAACACAGGTCCGTCTGGCCGTGGTTGGCGGTGGGTTCGGAGCCCGACAGTGCTGGCACGAGCATCCCCGGTGCCGGGTAACGGCGGTCGCGGACGAGGACGCCGCGCGGCGCGCGGGATTGCAGAAAGCCTATGGCTGCAGCGCGAGTTACCACAGCCTGGAGGAAATGCTGGCCCGCGCCCAGGACGACTTCGACGCCGTCGCGATCTTTACGGAAGCGCCGCGCCACGCCGCGCACGCCGTTCGCTGCTTCGCGGCCGGCAAACACGTCGTGAGCGCTTGCCCCGTGGGGATTACTCAGGCCGAATGCGAGCAGGTTCGCATTGCCAAAGAGCGTAGCGGTTGCCGGTACATGATGCACGAGACCAGTTACTACCGGCAACCGACGATGGCGGCGAGGGAGCTCTTCGCCGCGGGCGAGCTCGGCCGCATCGGCTACTGCGAGGCGGAGTACTATCATCCGACAATCGGCACGTTCGGCCACCCGCTGTCCTACCGAGGTACAGAGCCCACCTGGCGGCTGGGATTTCCACCGATGCTCTATGCCACGCACGCGCTGGGGTTTTTCGTCGGCGTGACTGGAGAACGCCTGACGCACGTCACCTGCTTCGGACAGCGCGTTCTGGGTGACTTCCCTGAGGCCGCACAGAACGCGTACGCCAACCCGTTCGACACGCAGATAGCGCTCGGCCGCACCGCGGCGGGAACCATCTGCCGCTTCGCCGTCTCGTGGGGCCTGGCGTGCCAGGGCGAGCGCGCCCAGTGGTTCGGCGAAAAACTCTCTTGCTTCATGGAGACGGCGGCGGGCGCCGCGCGCTTGCGGTTCCACGCCCACGGCGAAGCTGCGCCGTGGGCGGTAGGCGATGATCGCTTGCAACGTCTGCCGGCGACAATGCGCCACACGAGCGGCCACGACGGAAGCTACCCGTTCCTGGCCGCGGAGCTCGTCGAAGCGCTGCTCGCCGGACGAGAGCCGGCGATCGGCCTCGCCACGGCACTCGCCATGACGTTGCCGGGGATCGTCGCCCACGAGTCGGCGCGGCAGGGCGGTGCCCTGCTCGCCGTGCCCTACGGCGATACGGCAAGCACCCCAGATACGGGTGTCGGCCGAATGTCGGGTGATGCTCCTTTACAAGTGTCGCAGGCGCCCCCCTCCCTGCCTCGCCCCGCAAGCGGCGGGAGGTGAACAGTTACCCGCAAGAGGAGAAAATACTGGCTCACCATTCGCAGCCGCTGTGCACCGGCTCGCCGCCCGGTGAGCGCGGGTTCACCTTGTGGAACCGGGTCCCGCTGCGCGCGACCGCAATAGATGGGTCACAAATTGCGACCAGGCGCCCACTATCGGGGCGCGCAGCGCATTGCCGCCACGCCCAGGATGCACGGCGTTGACGGCCTGCTGCGGGTGCGGTAGGCTGAAAGGAACAGGCGTGGCCGTACCGGTTGGGTCGCCCGCGCCGGCGCGCTTTTGGGTCGTGAATCGCGGAGCCGGAAACGCGCATCACCGAGAGGAGGTGGAGCTTATGGCAGATATCGCCATGGCGGCCGCGCCGGCCGTCGCCGCGCCCCCGGTGCTCCGACCGGAGGATATGCCCGATATCGACAATCTGGTTACCGAGGATGATGTACCCGTGGACAACATCTTTTCCGAGAAGCAGATGCGGTTGCTCACCGAGCCGCTGTATGCGAGCTGGCCGGGGCCGGGTGCGGGTCGCACGTTTCAGGCCACGGCCAATGTCGGAGTCTTCACCTCAGTCCGCGAGCCGCCCGTGGTGCCGGACGTTCTGCTGAGCCTGGACGTCCACCTCCCGCCGCACCTTCACGAAAAGAGGTACCGCAGCTACTTCCTCTGGGAGGCCGGAAAGCCGCCGGATGTGGTGATCGAAATCGTCTCGAATCGCATGGGTGGGGAGCTTGACGTCAAGTTACGGCGCTATTGCCGCATGCGGGTGCTCTACTACATCGTCTTCGACCCCGAGGCCTACCTTTCGGGCGAGCCACTGAAATGCTTGGAGGTCAGCGGCGCGGAAACCTACCGGCGCGTGCCTCCCGAGCTGCTGCCGGGCGTGGGGCTCGGCGTGACGATCTGGCGCGGCACGTTCGAGGGGCTGACGGGCGAATGGCTGCGGTGGCAGGACAGCGAGGGGCGGCTCATCCTGACCGGCGCCGAGCAGGCGGAGGTCGAGCGGGAGCGGGCGGAGCGGGAGCATGAACGGGCGGAGCTCGAGCATGAACATGCGCAGATCGCCGGTGAGGAAGCGGCGCGGGAGCGGGAGCGGGCTGAGCGCTTGGCGGAGCGTCTGCGCGCCCTGGGGGGTGACGTCGATTGAGGTCCGAGAAAGCGGGTCACGGGGCGCACTTTCGGGACGACGCGCGAAAAACAACAGCTCCGCCGCGACTCCACGGGGGAGTTGCGGCGGAGCCACGGCGGATCTCGAAGGGAGCTCAAGGGCGCGCCCTGGGCCGCGCCCTTGAGCTCCGGCAGACCTAGCGCAGGGCGCGCTCGCTCGCCTGGCGGCTCATGTCGATGATGGTCGTGGAGCTCAGCCCGGAGAGGCGGCCGTCCGGATCCTCGGCGGTGCACTGCTCGCACTCGATGCGGCCCCAGCCCACGAGCTCGAGCGGCAGGTGAAGGCCGACGCCGTTTTCACCGAAGCGGATCCAGGTACCCGAGCCGGTGATCCGCGAGGGCGCCACGCTGATCCAGTGGACCTCGACGCTGAACTCGCCCCAGCCGCCGGCCAGGATGTAGTCCAGGCTGCCGTCATAGTCCTCGCCCATGTTCTGAATCATTTCCTCGACGTTGAGGCCCAGCGAGGAGTGGTTCTTCATCAGGAACGGGCGAGTCCGGAAGACGCGGTTTCCTTCCTTGTCCCAGAAGGACACGACCACTGCGGTCGGGCCGGCGACCGAGTTGGCCTTGAGCTGCACGAGGGCATCGATGTCCACGCCGGCACCACCGTTGACGCCGATCCACGGCATGGTCGCGACACCACCCCAGACGAATCCTTGCTCCAGCTCGCGACCGAGAATCGCCGCGGTCAGGATGCTTCCCTGCGCACCGGCTACCGTGATCGCGATGTTGTTCTCGCCGTCATTGAGGTTGACGTCCACTTCGAAGTCGAAGCGCATCGAGGTGAAGTCGCTGGCGGTGACGACCTCGTGGCCATTGAGGTAGACGGTGGCGGAATCGACGGGGTTTTCGTGCTGGGGATCGCCGTTGCGCAGAGCCAGGCGATACGTCGCGCCCGGCCGCGGGTTGACCTGAAAGTTCTCGCTGAACAGTTGGTTGGTCTCGGCGTCGGTGGTTTTGACCATGACCTTGGGGCCGTAGACGAAGGGCCACTCCGCAGACGCGGCGGATGCGGCGATGAGGATAAGGAAGGCGAACAGGGCGGCAGCGGCCAAGCTGAGGCGCCGGTTGTCATTCATCGAGGTGCTCATGGTGTTCTCCTGGGATGTAGTGGTTGATCTATTCGCGCTGGCGGCCTCGTTTCTTGTCGCCGCACGCTCAAGAGACTTGCAAGGCATGGGCCATCTTCGGACGGGACCGTTCGACTGGCCGAATTCGTGAGATCGCCGCCGTTTCCTGACGCCGCACGGGGTTCCGCGCCGGAGTCCCGTTTCGGGGCGCGATGCCAACTCGCGGTGGCGCGGCCAACCAAACCCCTGCGGCGTTGCCCGAAAGACCGGCAGATGCCGCCGCTCAGCGCGCTACGCGGAGCTGCCAACCGCAGTTGGCGGCGCCCACCAATCGCTATTGGCACTCCGCTATTCGGGCGATCTCCTCGCGTCCGATCGGACCGGAGCGCAAGATTCTTGCTGGGGCGACCGAGAGATCCAGCACGGTGGACGGCAGCCCGGCGCGCAGATCCCCGGCGTCGAAAAACATCGCGCTGCCCGTCGCATCCGCGGCAAGCAGCGCGCGGACCACGGCAACTGACGTTGGCTCCGGCCCGCCTGAGCGGTTCGCGGACGTCGCGGTGAGCGGGTGTCGATAGCGCCTCAGGAGCGCCGCGAGGAAGGGCTCCCGCGGCGACCGCAGCGCCACAGCGCCCGCAGGGCTCACGCACGCGGCGTGTAGACGGGCAAGCGCCACGCCGGTCGCCGGCACGACGAGCGTCAAAGGGCCTGGCCAGAATCGCTCGATGAGCGCCATCGCCCGTTGGTCCAGACGACCCCACACGGCAGCCGCCGCAGCGTCGAGCACCGCGATGCTCATCGTCTTGTCCTGTCCTCGCCCCTTCAGCGCGATGAGCGCGTCGACGGCGGTGCAGTCGTCAGCTCCCGCGCCCAACAGGTAAGACGTCTCCGTCGGCGCGATAACCAGGCCGCTCCGCTCCAGATGGGCCGCCGCCAACTGGACCAAGGCGTCCGGTACCCAGGAGGGAGGGAGCCTGTAGTGAAGCAGACCCTTCACTTTTCCGATTTAACCTCGTACGTATAGATGTAAAACCAGATTCCTCATACGACCATCCGATGACAGACGACAAGAGCACCAATCAGCTCATGCGAGACCTCACGAGCGAGTTCATCGAGCATGAGCAGCTTGCCGGCCGATTGCCGGTAGGAATGGCCCGGGAGGCTCACGACTGCCTCCTGGAATTCAGCGCCTGGGCGACTCGACTGGGCGTGGACCCGAGCCAGCATTCGACTGGCGAGACGCGCGCTGGCTACCGCGGAGAGCTGGAAAGCAAGGGTCTGCGCGGCGCCGCCTTGGAGGAAATCCTCCTGCTCGTATGCGCTTTTCAGGATTTTTTCCTCGAGCGCTACCGCGAGCGGCGAGAGCGCGCTCCCGGACCGCGTGACATGCCTCAGGCAGACGCTTCACCGCCGCCGCTCCCAAGAGACGCCTCACCGTTCGATCGGTCGCGTTTCGAAAGTATCATCGGGCGCCTGGACGAGCTTCCCACGTTGCCGATTGTCGCCTCTCGCCTGCTCATGGCCATCGAGCGGCCGACCACCACCCTGGCCGACGTGGAGGACATCCTGCATCACGATCAGGTCATGGCGGCAAAGCTGCTCAACCTGGCCAACTCCGCCTTTTTCGGCGTGGGACAACGCGTTCATTCCATCAACCACGCCATTCTCCTGATGGGCTTGCTTTCGCTCCGCAACGTGATTCTGTCAGCTTCCGTTTTCGAGACCTTCACCACCTCGCCGGCGGGGCACCGGTTCAGCATGCGTACCTTCTGGGTGCACTCGGTGGCCACCGCGGTTGCCGCTCGCTCGATTGCGGAACGTCTCCAGCCCGGCGGCGGAGAATCGGCTTTTCTCGCGGGGCTCTTCCACGACATCGGCAAGGCCGTGCTCTTTCACAAGCTCGGCGGCGAATACCTGGCGCTGGTCGAAAAGGCACATGAGCAACACCGGCCGATTCAGGACCTGGAGCAGGAGGTACTCGGCGTCGATCACGCCAGAGTGGGAGCCTGGCAGGTGAGTAGCTGGGGGCTTCCGGAGCTCGCGTGGGAGCCTGTGCGCTGGCATCACTGCCCGCAGCCGCGCAGCGGAGGCAAGGCACTGCTGACGAACATTGTGCACGTGGCGGACTGCGCGGCCATGCGCTCGCGTTTCGGCGAATGGGGAGATCCCGTCGCGCCTGACCCGGATCCGGTGGCCTTGGGGGAGCTCGGTTTCTGGGGAGACGACGTGGATGAGGTGGTCGCCGAGCTGCTGAGCAACGAGGAAACCATCGTGGGCTTCTTCGGGGCCATGAGCTGACGGCGGCAGATGGAGCTCCTGCATTCTCTGGGAAGCTATCGGCCGGCACCGCGCCGGCAAGTGGGGATGACCATCGGGAACTTCGATGGCATGCACCGCGGGCATCAGTTCATTATCAAGCGACTCGGAGATTGGTGTCGCGCGACGGAGGGTCGTTCTCTACTCCTCACCTTCGAGCCTCACCCGGAGGAGCTCTTCCATCCCGCCGCGGCGCCGTTCCGGATCACGCCGCTGCCGGTCAAGATCGCGCTGGCGCAAGCCGCAGGCGTTGACATCATGGTTGCTCAGCGATTCGACGAGCAGTTCGCGGCCTATACAGCCGACGAATTCGTCGACGAGCTCGTCGGACGTGTCATCGCGCCGCGCCACATTGTCATTGGTCCGGACGCCACGTACGGGAAGAACCGCGGAGGTGGGCCGGACCATCTGGTGGATTGGGGAAAAAGAGCGGGCGTCGACGTCGAGATTGCGGGTGAGCTGGTCCTGGACGGGGCGGCGGTGCGCAGCACGGCGGTGCGTCAGGCTCTTGCGCAGGGGGCCATCGAGCTCGCCAATAGCCAGCTTGGCCACCCCTACATCGTGTGCGGCACCACTGTCCGCGGGAACGGCCGCGGTCACAAGCTCGGGTTCGCGACCGCCAACCTGGAGCTGTCTTACCCGCCGCTTGTCCCCAACGGCGTCTACGCGACGCGCACGGTCATTGGTGCGCCGCAGGCGCCGCGGGAGCGGTGGGACAGCGTCACGTATGTGGGTAGAAATCTGACGTTTGGAGAAAGTAGCGTCGTCGTCGAAACCCACCTGCTGGATTGGGCAGGCGACCTGTACGGGTGTGCGCTTGGCATCGAGCTGTGGTCGTTACTCCGCCGCGAGGAGCGATTCAGCTCCCCAGGGGCGCTCGTCCGGCAAATCGCCGCGGATATTGGCAAGGCGCGCGAGGTGCTCCCCACGATCCGAAGCCTGCTCGATCCGTTCAACGTCGAACCAATCACCGCGCCCTGCAAACCATGATCTGCCCCTACTGCCACGGATCCGAGGACAAGGTAATCGATACGCGCTCGGTGCGCGGTGGCGAGAGCATCCGCCGCCGCCGGGAGTGTCTTTCTTGCCGGCGGCGGTTCACCACGTATGAACGGGTGGAACCCGAGTTGTTCCGCGTCATCAAAGCCGATGGACGCCGGGAAGCGTTCAGCCGCCAGAAGCTGCTCGACGGCCTGCTCAAGGCCTGCGAAAAGCGACCGGTGTCGGTTACCGAGCTGGAGGAGATGGTCGACGAGGTCGAAACGATGCTGCATGCCAGCAAGGCGCGAGAGCTTACCTCGGGCTCGATAGGAGAGTACGTGATGTCGCGATTGCGGCTGCTCGACGAAGTCGCCTACGTCCGGTTCGCCTCGGTCTATCGGCGCTTCCGGGATGCGGAAGCCTTTCAGCGTGAGGTTGAGGATTTGCAGCGCGGCAGAAAACGAGGAGAGTGAAACTGCGGATTCGCTGCCGCCGAGCCCGGGGGAAACGCATCGGGGCGCAATTTTGGCGGCGCGCTATCTCGTGGAGGCCAATCTTGGCGCTGGCCGCGTTGCACAAGCGCTACGGGCGCGGGACCTGGAGACCGGGCGAAGCGTAGCGGTGAAGCTCGCTGCCGGTGAGAATCGCCGTGAGCGGCGCCGGCACGAACGGGCTCTGCTTCGCGAACATCTGATCTTGAGCAGAAGCCCCCATCGCGCGTTTCCCGAGGCCCTGGATGCGGGTCGGACCACGAGCGGCGACCTGTTTACGGTGCAGGAGCTGCTCGGTGCTCCCGTGCGCGTCGAGGACCTCGACGAGACGCTCGCCGCGCGCCTGGTAGTCGAGCTGCTCTTTGCGCTTGACCACCTGCATCGCCACCGGTACGCGCACGGCGACCTGCGTCCGGACCACTTTCGCGTTGCCGCAGAAGCCGACGCTAGTGGGACGCGGGTGGTGCTGATGGACCTCTCGCACGCCGCCCCGTTGGGCAGACCCATCGGCGGTCGAGGAAGAGCACACATCGGCACGGTGGGGTATGCGCCTCCGGAGTATTGGCGCAACGGGCTGGCGACACCCGAGGCAGACCTGTACTCCTTGGGGGTCTGCCTGCTCGAGCTGGCGCTTCCGGTGCACGCGCCGCGCGACGCGGCAATCTTTCCGTCGCAGGCGCCGGGGCAGGGCGCCGCGACCGACGAAAGTTGCCCCTCAGACCCGGCGGCTCGCCTTCCGGGTTGGTGGGTGACGTGGGCGTCGAGTCTGGCTTCCTTCGCGGTCGCGGACCGTCCAGGCTCGGCTCTGGACGCCTTGCAACGCCTCGCTGGTGCGATCCATCCCGGCGATGCGAGCCTCGCCTGGCTCTCCGGGTGGATCGCGACCGAGATCGCGCGCGGCCGCGAGCGCGAGCGCGAGCGCGAACCGGCGGCGGTGCTGCCGCTGGGGCGCTGGTTTCGCGAGCATGCCGGCGGTGGCGGGATTGGTCTCGGCGCGGCTTGCCCCGGATGCTCGCCGGGCGCGGGTATCGGCGCGTGCTTGCGGCGATACCGGAGGGGTAAGGTGGCAGAGGCTTTCGAGCAGACGCCGCGGAGCACGATGTGCCACGCGGGTCTCGTGTGGATTCACGGGGAGCACGCTGCGGTCGCCGCGGCGGCCGGCGCCGCGGCGCTTGGCGTGCTCGTGCTTGGTGCCGAGCCACGCCGCATTCGCCTGACCGACCCGGGCGAAGCGCTGCGGGTCACGGCAGCGCTACTCGAACCGAGTGCGACCGAAGCCCCTGCAGTCGTCTTGGTGGAATGCGCTGAACCGCCGGCCGGGCGGTTGGAGGGGGTGGAGGAGGCGTCGTTGCTGGGAGCTGTGGACCTGCTCTTCATCGAAGTCCGCGCCGCGCTCAGCAGCGGAGGGCCGCAAAGCGCCGGAACCTGCCCGCCACCGCTGCCACCACGGACTGCGCCTGCAGCGCGCGCCGTGACGCCCATGATGGCGGCCCGTGCCGTCATTGCTTTGCGCCGGGCGGGGCGGGCGCGGGACGCCCGGCAACGGGCGAATGAGGCCGTGCAACGCTGGCCGGAGCTGGGGCCTGTGGCGGCGGAAACTTCGGTTCGACTCGCCCTGGACGACAACGACGTGGAGACGGCGCGAGCTGAGTACAGGTTGCTGCTGGAATCGCGGGCGGAAGCACGCGCACTGGATTCCTTGCCGGTCATGCGGCTGCTGAGGCTTGCCGAGCTCGGGCGAGAGCTGCACGAGCTCGACAGTGCCCGTGCGCTGCTGAGCCAGGCGGCGGCCCTGGCGGCCGCCAGGGCGGGCCCGACGTCGCAGCTCGCACGCATCGCTACGGAGACCGCACGGTGCGCGCTGGCCGGGGGTCAACCGGCCGAGGCGCTACAGGTGATCGCTACGGAGTGGGCTGGACGCCACGACGCAGAGCTTGCGTGTCCCGGAGTCGTGGCGGAGCTCCTCCGCACCGAAGCCGTGGCGCTGCGCCATCTCGGCCGCGGGCAGGAGGCTGCCCAACGGATCGCCGCAGCGGACGAGTGCCTTCCCCACCGCCCGGCCTACTGCGGGCAGCGCGCGGCGATCGACAACCTGCGCGCTCTGTTGTGCTACGAAGGTGGGCACCTTGCGGCCGCGACCGCAGCCTTTTCGCGGGCCATCACGGCGGCGGGCGCGGCGGCAATGGGGCGCCGGCGAGACCGGATCAGCCACGAGCGCATGCGCGCGAACCTGGCGATGACGCTGCTGCTCAGGGGCGAGCTCGCGCAGGCGCGAGCGCACCTGGAAACGGCGGTACGGCGCTCCTTCGCCCTGGGTGACGCCGAGCTGCAGGCGGCCGTGTTGCACAACTGGGGCCTGCTCGCACACGCGCGTGGAAACCACGACGACGCACTGCGCCGAATCCGAGAGGCGGCAACCAGGTGGGAATCGGCCGGGAACCCCTACCAGTCCTGCCTGAGCCGCCTCGGCTATTGCACCGTGCTCATCGCGATCGGCGATTATCGCGCGGCGAGGCCACGTCTGGAGCGGCTGCGGGAGGACGCGGCACGGCTCGGACGGCCGCAGCTCGTTGCGGCCGTCGCCGTGGCTTCGGCAGAGGCCGCCCTGGGCGATGGCGACGAGATCGAGGTCGTGCGCTGGACCACACGAGCCGAAAGCGTCTTGCGCGCCACGCTGCCGGTGAACGAGCGGCGTCTGGCGGTCGTCGAGCGCCTGCGCGGCAGCGCGAGTCGTTCCTTGCGAGCTGCCCGATCGCATTTTAGAATGAGTCGCAAATGGTTGCGCTCAGTCGATTCCACGCTCGAGGAGGGTTTGACTCTGATGGCGTGGGCGCAACGGGAGCTGCGGGAGTGGTGTTCACCGGCGCGGGCGCGGCTATTGGCGGCGCGCGCGGCCAGATGCCTGCGCGTATCGGAGTCGTGGAAATCCGCACAAACGTGTGAGGAGTACTGCATGGAGATCGACAACCGTCTGGCCGGGCGCCACCTCCCCGCGGCGCGCCGACACCTCGTCGCACTCGTCGAAATCGGCCAGCGCATCAACGAGCTCACCTCGCTCGCGGAGCTCTTCAGCGTGGTCCTCGACGTCGCCATCACGGCAGTCGGTGGCGAGCGCGGGTTGCTGCTGCTCGCGATCCCCGAACAGCCCAATTCGTTTGACATCGCTTCGGTGCGCCACATCGACCCGGCTCGCGTCGAGGAGGCGACCGCCATCAGCAGCTCGGCCGTCGCACAGATCCTGAGCGAGGGCAAGCCGCTCATCGTCCGCGATACCGCGGCCGACCCGGCGTTCGCTTCGCGCCACTCCGTCTCGGTCTACGGCATTCAAAGCTTGCTATGTGTACCGCTACGCCTGCGCGATCGCACCATCGGCGCGGTATATGTCGACATTCTCACGCGCGAGCGCGCGTTTGAGGACGATGATCTCACCTTCCTGACGAGCTTCGCCCAGCAGGCCGCGCTCGCACTGGACAACGCGCGCTTTCGCCAGCGGCTGCTGGACGAGAATCAACGACTTCGCGACGAAGCTCGCCAGGACCTCATGTTTAGCGAGATCATCGCCGCCAGCTCCCCCATGCAGGATCTCTTCAAGACTATGCGCCGGATCAAGGACAGCTCGACGACGGTGTTCATTGGCGGTGAGAGCGGCACGGGTAAGGAGCTCATCGCCAGAGCGTTGCACTACAACTCCGACCGCCGCGACGGCCCGTTCGTCGCGGTGGCGCTCGGGGCCGTGGCGGAGACGATAATCGAATCCGAGCTCTTCGGACACGTGCGGGGCGCCTTTACCGGTGCCCACGCCGACCGCGTGGGGCTGGCACTGCAGGCCGATAAAGGAACGCTCTTCCTCGATGAAATCGCCGACGTGTCACCTGCCATGCAGGTGAAGATCCTGCGCTTTCTCGAACAGCGCGAAATCCGGCCCGTGGGATCTCCGACAACGCGCCACGTCGATGTTCGCGTCATCTCCGCGACGAACAAGGACCTGCGCACAGAAGTCGACTCCGGACGATTTCGCGAAGATCTTTTCTATCGCCTGTACGTCATGCCGTTGCAGGCCCCGCCCCTGCGCGAGCGCCGGGGCGACGTCCCGTTGCTTGCGACACATTTCCTTCGTAAGATGATCAAGAGAATGGGAAGGATTATCCCTGGCTTTTCGGAGGAGGCAATGAGGCGACTCGAGGCCTATCACTGGCCCGGGAACGTCCGCGAGCTTCAGAATGTCGTGGAGCGCGCCATTCACTTGACGGATGATGGCGAGATCGTGAGCGTCGAGCAGCTCCCTTCCGAGGTTCGTGGGAAGACGCTGGCCGTTTCCGGCTTCCCCGCCACCGATGCGGGCGGCTCCCTGCAGGAAGCAATGGACCGTTTTGAGCGCAAGGCGGTCCTCGAGACACTGGACAGGTGCGGGTGGCACCGGGCGCGGACGGCAGATGCGCTTGGCGTAACGCGGCAGGCGCTGGTGAAGAAAATGCATCGACTGGCAATCTCTGAAGAGTGCGACCGAGCATGAGGGCGGAAGAGCTCCAAAGTGACCCGCGGGAAGAGCTGCGGGGTCGATCGAAAGAGACCACGGAGCGCGTCCCGATCGCCGACGAGGAGGGCGCGAAGGGGAATGGCTTCATCGCGTGGGACGTGGCCGGCATGACCGACGTCGGCCTGCGCCGGTCAAGCAACCAGGATCACATCCTGATGGACGCCAAGAACGGGATCTTCCTCATCGCCGACGGTATGGGCGGACATCGCGCCGGAGAGCGGGCTTCGCGCATGGCGTGCATTCACGTTTATCGATTCATTCGCAACGAGCTGCACAGCTCCATGCCCGCCGAGCTGCAGCCGGTCGAGCCCCGCAAGCGTTGGACGCGGGCGATGCGGCTCGCGGCGTACAGCGCCAATCGCTACATTTACGACTATGCCTGCGCCCAGCCGCGCTTCAAGGGCATGGGAACGACCTTTGTGGCCCTCCTGGTGCACGATGATCACGCCTACGTCGCGCACGCCGGCGACTCGCGGCTGTACCGCGTGCAGGCGGGAGCGATCACGCGCGTGACGCGAGACCACTCGCGACTGCAAGATCTCATCGATCAGTACAATCTCACGGAAGAGGCGGCCCGCAATCATCCGTTTCGCAACGTCATCACGCGCAGCCTGGGCAACCATCCAGACGTCGAAATCGACATCATGGACTTTGATGTGGAACAGGCCGAAATGCTGCTCCTCTGCACGGATGGGCTGTGCGGAGTGCTGACTGACGGCCAGATTCTGCACATTGTGGAGTCCGCGAAAGGGGACATGAGCCGTGGCTGTCGGCTGCTCCTGCAGGCGGTCAATCGGGCAGGCGCACCGGACAACGTCTCCATCCTCATCGCCCGCCCCAAAGACAAGCGCGAACCCGCAGCATTGTAGCGTGCGGCGGGCCTCATCATCTCAATCCGACTCAGGAGTCTTTCCCATGGCGAAAGAAAAAACAGCGATCAAGGGGTTGGTGCTCGGAATCGCGGCGTTCTTCCTGGTATCCGCGCTGGCCGGAGGCGGCCTCTACTTCTGGAAAAAGTCGATGCGAGCCGCTTCCACGCCACCCAAGGACTACAACCCGGAGATCGTGGTAAACGAGGACGCGGCGCGCAAGCTCGAGCAGAAAGTCACCACGGAACTGAAGAAGCTCAGCGCCGGCGAGGACAAGACGTTTCGCTTCAACCTCACCGAGGAGGAGGTCAGCGCTCAGCTCTTTCAAATGCTCAGCAGCGGGCTATCGCAGCAGGGACAAGATGAGCAGGCACGCACCTCGCTGCGGGTGAAAAACGTGCAATCACACCTCGCGGATGGCAAGGCGACCGTTGTCGTCGTCGTGGACGCCGAGATTCCTGGCGTCCCGCGCGAGCTGTATTTGCAGGTGGCGGCCGAGGCGTGGCTGGAAGACGGACAACTGGCGTTCGACGCGAGCAACATTTCGGTTGGTCAGACCAGTCTGCCCGAGGTCGTGCTCAACCAGATCCGCGGACAGCTCGAAGCCCGCGTCAGCCAGCCGGGACGGCAGCCGCAAAAAGGACGGGGCTACTTCTTCCCGCTCGATCCAACGTGGCACGTGGACAAGCTGGAGATCGGCAATGGGTCAATTGTTCTGGAAGGCCACAAATCGTGAAGCGTCCGTGGATTCACCGCCTTTTCGCCGTCGGCGTGACAGTGCCCATCTGCGTCCCTCACCCGGCTACTCCGCGCCGCGGAGCTCCCGCTCGATCCACGCCGCTTCTTCGTTCAGGCTCCGCATCATCATTTCCTTGATGAACGCCTCGAGGCGCTTTCCGACGAGCGGGATATCGACCTCGATCGAGGCCTCCATGCGGCGCCGGCAAACGTGCGCGGAGACATCCTCATAGCGACAAGTGCCGTCGAGCCGGAGGCGAGGCGAGAGATCGAAACACACCTCCCAGATGTAGCGTTGCTCACCTGTCTGCCACGTTTGTGTTTCGCGGATACCCGGTGAGTCGCCCAGCGCTCGGCGCACAAACGATGGTACGGACACGCCAGGGACCGCGCGAATCCGGCGCGTCAGGTTTCCGGAGCGGTCCTGTCGCTCGAGCTCTCGCCACTCCGCGTATCCGAGATCGCGGTGCATGCGGGATTGCACCTCGATGTCCTTGAATAGTGCGATAACCCGCTCGCTCGGGCCTGAAAAACGATGTTCGACCTCGAAATCCATGATCTTCCTGAGGAGAATGGGTAGGCATATCCGGGGTGGAATAATATACCGTCGCTCGCAGAGGATATCACAAGGGCGGCCGTAGCTTCCATCAGGCGCGGGGAGTGACGTTGACTTCCCACTGATGCGACACGATTTCCGTCATCTCGATGCTACAAGCAAGGAACTTGCGGATAACCTTGGCATTGGTGACGGCGTGCAACGACGGATGCGACGTGCGGAATCTACCGCCGGCGGCCAGCGCCATTGGCAAGAGCAACTGATCAGCCAGGTGCGGCCCGACGGGGGCGCCGAGGCGCAGATAGTCCTCGGCCTGGCGTATCGCCTCCGCCGCCACGAGCTCGGCGGGGAGTCCCTTTCTGCCGATCGCGGAGATCACCTCGGTGATGGACTCCGCGGCGATCTCCAACAGCACCGCATTGCCCGGACCGACGCCACCGACCTCCTCGACTGCGGCGCGCTGAATCGGCAGCGAGAACGATTCGCGCACGGTGTTGACCTCGCGCACGCCGATGTGACGGGGTAGGCGAGCAACCAGCGCCCGTGCCACACAAGCCGCGATGGGTCCTCGCGCTAGCAGCTCCAGCGGAACCGGCGCGGCAAGCGGCATCACGGTGGCGCTGACGCGCCCTCCCCCGCGGGGATAGAAGCCGTGGCGATGCAGCTCGAGCGAGAGTGACCACCCCATGCGGCGGATCACGGGGGCGAACGCCTGGGCGAGAAAATCGAACGGGGGCGCCTTGTCGTTGTGGGTACCGCCGTCAATGACCAGTGTGGATGGTTCCCCTGCGAATGCGAGCGCCGGGGCCAGCGTCTGCAGCACCAGCGTCGTGCTTCCCGCCGTGCCGATGTCGAAGCGGTACTCTCCCGCAGTCAGGGCGCGTGGAACGAAAACGAGCTCGGTGCTGCCGAGCACAGCGCCGTGAGCTTCCGCCTTGCTCACAGTCGCTGCGGCCTGCACGGCGACCAGGTGCTGAGGCCGCAGGCCAGGACGATCTCTCGCAGCGCGCACGTTCCGCATGCGAAACGGTTCCCGGGTAACCATGGACAGAGCCAGCGCGGTGCGGATGATCTGCCCGCCACCCTCGCCCTCCGCGCCATCGATTTCAATCATCATCGCTTTTCCTGGCACCGTGCTGTGCCCGCGGCACAGGGGTGACCTTTTGATCGTGCGCCCTTACCACTACTATACTACACTGCTCGTAAACACGGAGCTTTCCCGGAGACGTTCCTTTCAATCGGAGTCCTGATGTGAATACTGGGCAGCGTGTCGCGAGCGGGTTGGTGTTGGTCATGGCCTCGCTGGCCGCCGGTGCGAGAGCCGCGGGCGCCCAGGTCCTCTCTGGCATGGAGAGCGCGGGACTGTACGGCGGCTCCGTGCGCGCGGTGGCCATCGACCGAACGAGCGGGCAGGGAGGGCAGGGATTCCCGGGCCGCACCTACCTCCTCGTCGAGGGCGCCCAAGAGCTGTTTTACTCCGACGCGCCCGCCGAGATCGACGCTGATGGCGACCAGGTGTGGCATGGCGCACACAGTGTCGGCAACTACGGAGACGCCTGGGTCGTGGTCGACCAGCGTGACGGCACAGTCTTCGAGCTCGTCGCGGAGCAACAACAGACGAGCAACGGTTTCTTCAAGTCGACGGATGGCGGGATCACCTGGGATGACGCAGCCACGCCAGGTGGGCCCGGACCGTTGCCCGGCTACCTGGGGATGGATGACAGCAACGGCCTGCTCGTCGGCCGTGGCGGAATCCTCTACCGCGGCGACGGCGATACCGCATACCAGCCGATCTTCGAGCAGCCGGATCTGCACCGCATCCTGGAAGTGCGGTCATACGCCGGCAGCAGCATCCTGTACGTGGTCGCGGAACGGACGAGTCAGGCCCCTCCCGGTGAAATCGTGGCGGAATCGCGCCTGTATCGCGGCATCGCGGCGTCGGGCGGCAACACCTATGCGTGGGAATTCATCGACGTCAAGGCCAGCGAACCGGGCTTCAACTCGGCGGCGTGCGACCCCAGGTCGTGCGTGGCGGGCTCCGACCCTGCGACGCACGTGGTATATCTCGGGGGGCGTGGGGTGACCATGTACCGCAGCGATAATGGAGGGACGAGTTTCTTGTCTCTTGCCGGATTTCCCGGAGGTGTGGGGCAGATATTCGTGGACGCGACCGGCAGAGTATTCGCCGCGCCACACTATTCAGACGACCTCGGCGACACCTGGCACCAATTCCCGGCGCCTGCGACCGGCTCGGCGTTGCGCTTCATCATGCTCGTCGAGGACACCGCATCGAGAGTTGGCCGACGGGCCGCGGGGCAGATCCTGTACGGGGCCACCGACCGCGGCATCGCTCGGCGTAGTGGCACCAGTGATTTCGATCCGTGGATCGAAATCGTGGAGGGTCTCGACGCACTGAACGTCGCCGCCTTGCGCGTCTCGACGCCGGCAACGGAAACCGGCGACTTCACCATCTACGCGGGCGGTGAAGGCGGCGTCTATCGGTCGGACGACTCGGGCGGATCCTGGGAGCGGACACCGGGCTTTCGCGCGGGATTTCCCATCGTGACGGCGCTCGGCCTGAATCCGCTGGATCCGCTGGAGGTCTACGCGGCAACGAACGTCATCGGTCACAGCACGGACGGCGGCCAAACGCTCGACCTCAGCACCAGCATGATCGATCAGAGTGCCGACTTCATGGCATTCGCCGGGCTCGACAGCGGGCCGTTCTTTCTGGCGTCGGTCAAGCGCCAGGAAGACGGAGGTGGTGTCTACTTCACGACCGCACCCCCCGGCAACTGGCAGCGTCACCCGGAGACGGCGCCCCTGTCCGTGAACGATGTCGTGATCGGGCTGGCTGCGGCGGAACAGCGATCAACGCCTCGCCGGCTTCTCGCGGCGGTAGGCAACAGAGGCATCCCGCGCAGTGAGCGCAAGGAATTCGGCGTCCGGCTTCTGGATCTCACCGCGGGCACACCTCCCGAGCAGCTTTCGTGGGTGACCGCAACGGGAGCTGTAGGCAACCAGGTCATTCTTTCGGTAGCGCGGTCGGGGGCGACGCCGGAGCTCGCATTCGCGGCGGGGGGCGATGTGCTCGACGCCGCCTCCAGCATCAACAAGATCTACCGATCCACCGACGCGGGTTCGTCGTGGACCGAGGTTCCCTCGCAACTGTCGGGGGCGGAGCAATGCGAGGCGGCGACGATCGACGATACCAACGGCGAGGTCTACTTTGGGTGCGGATCGAACATCTACGCCATGGCGTTCGCCGCCACGGCGCTGCCGGCGGTGCCGCGCTACGCGGGTCCGAACGGCCTGCGGGTGCAGGCGCTCGCAGTCGTGCCGCCGGCGGCGTCGAGCTGGCGGGATCTGCGGCCGGTGCGGTTCTTTGCGGCCACCATGAACGGCCTCTACGTGGCCGACGTCTCGGCAAGCAAGGTTCCCGCGGCCACGGGCTTCGCAGTGCTGTCGTTGATCGCCGGGATTGCCTTCGCCGCGCGCCGCGGCGGCCGGCGGATTCGCGCCGCACGATGACATGAACGCGCTTCCGCAGTGCATCGGCCCGTACCTCATTGTCGAGGTTCTCGGGCAGGGCGGGATGGGAATTGTATACCGCGCCTGCCACCAACAGTCCGGACGGGAAGTTGCACTCAAGACGCTGATCGCCGAGCGCCGCGCGCCGTTATCCGCAGTGCGCCGCGAGATCGCGGCACTTGCCGCGCTGCGACATCCGGGCGTTGTCCGCATTCTCGAGCATGGGGTTTGTGAGGGACAGCCGTGGTACGCCATGGAGCTGGTCAACGGGGTCGACCTGCTGTCCTACTGCATGAAAAGGCAGCTTGGGCAGACCGCGGGCAACTCATTCGGCACGCCGACGAAAATCGACGCCACCGCGGCCGGAGCCGAAACGGGAGCGGCGCCGCACGACGGCAGCCGGCACGCTGACATCGCCGAGGTCGGCGGTGACCGCATGCCCCGAAACGTCATTTCGCCGGCGGGGCTGGAAGCCGTGCTCGGCACCATGCACGCCGTCGCAACCGCGCTTGCATACCTGCACGGTGAGGGCGTGGTGCATCGCGACCTGAAGCCGGGAAACGTGCTGGTTGGGCAGGACAGCCTGCCCGTCATCGTCGACTTCGGCCTTGCGGTGCCGTTCGCCGGCGAGGCGAACCGGGAAGCTCTTTGGGTTTCGGACACCATCGGCGGAACCGCGAGCTACATGGCTCCGGAGCAGATCCGCGGTGAGCTGATCGACGCCCGCGCGGACATGTATGCCGCCGGGTGCATGATGTTCCAGTTGCTCACCGGACGGTTGCCTTTCCGCAAGGAAACCATGGGCGAGACGCTCCTCGCGCATCTCAATCGGCCACCTCTGCCGCCGTCCTGTTTCGCGGTCGGTGTGCCTCGCGAAGTCGATCACCTCGTACTGGCGTTGCTGGAAAAGGACCCGCGAAGTCGGCTGGCGTACGCCCAGGACCTGGCCAGAAAGCTGGAGGACCTCGCGGTGCCCACGCATCGCTGGAGCAACCCGCCGCCGCCGCGACTGTACTTGAACCGGGCGGGTTTTTGGGGGCGCGACGAGATCGTGAATCAGCTTATCGATCATCTTCGCGCTGCACATTCCGGCCGCGGCGGCATGATTCTGATCAGCGGCGACGGCGGTTCCGGCAAGACGCGCCTGGCCATGGAGCTTTCCTTGCGCGCGGTGCGCGCGCGCATGCTGGTGATCGAAGCGAGCTTCGCGGTGTCGGAGGGCCGGCCGGCCGTGGGCATCACGTCTCTGTTGCAGCGGCTGGCGGACCATTCGCGCCGCCTCGATCCCGCCGAGGCGCGAGTTGCGTGGGGTGAGCATCTCGACGTGTTGGCGGCGTATGAGCCCGCACTGGGATGGCTCCGCGGCGACGAGGCCACGCCGCAGCTCGCGGAGCTGCCGCCGGATGCCGCGCAGCTTCGGCTGTTTTCGGCGCTCACCCACGTGTTGCTCGCCATCGCCGAGGAAGCGTGCGTGCTCCTGCTCCTGGACGACCTGCATCTGGCGGATGAGCTGACCGGTTCCTTTTTGCTGCACCTGCAGAGATCCGAGGTCCTTCAGGACAAGGCGCTCGCCGTGCTCGCCACGTACTGTGAGGATGAGGAGACGCCACTGCTTCGCGAGCTCCGCGCCAGCCAGTCCGTGCGCCATTTCGCTCTCGAGCACCTGAGCCCGGACGCAGTCGGGGCCATCGTTCAGGAGATGCTCGGCATGGGCGAGCGCCCGCGGCGGTTTGCCGCCGCACTCGCCCGCCACGCGGAGGGAAACCCGTTCTTTGTTGTCGAATACCTGCGCGCCGCAATGACGGAAGGAACCCTGTCACGGGACCGGAGCGGCCACTGGTTTCTGGACGTGCCCGAGCCAGCTAGCGGCGCGGAGGACACGGAATTCAAGATCCCGGCGCTGCCGCGGTCGCTGCGCGAGCTAGCAGAGCGGAGACTCGACCGCGTGAGCGCGGCGAGCCGCGCTCTGCTTGAAATCGCCGCCGTCCTGGGGCTCAGTTTTGAAACCGCGCTGCTGCGGGAGCTCTCGGAGCAAAACGATGAGGAGTATTACGCGGCGCTGTGTGACTTGCGGCGCAACAACATTCTCGAAGACGGTCCACCAGATGCGACCGCGTTTTGCAACGCCCGCTTGCAGGAAGTCGCGTACGGGGCGCTGCTACCGCCGTGTCTGGTCCACTTGCATCGCCGCGCCGCGCAGCTCCTGGAAGGCCGCATGGCGGCGCGGCCCGACGTCGCCGGCGCCGAGCCGGCGCGCGCGGCGGAGATCGCCGTCCACTGGGAGCGATGCGGTGAAGCTCCTCGGGCCAAGAGCTGGTACCTTGCCGCGGGCCGGGGTTTCCTGAAGCGCTACGTGATAAAGGAAGCCGAAGCGGCGCTCCGCGCGTACCTCGCTCTGGAATGCGACCCGTCGGCGGAGGCCATCGGTGTCCGGCAGACACTCGCCCGCGAGGTCCTCTATCCCCGCGGCGACACGGCGGCGGCTGCGGCGGAGCTTTCACAAGCATTGCGCGACGCCACCGCCATCGACGATGCGCGCCTGCGCGCCGCCAGCCTTCTGGAGCTCGGGCGTCTGGCGTTCGGAACGGCGAACCCGGCGGCGGCCCGCGCGAATCTGACGACCGCGGCAGAGCTGTACGCCGGGTGCAAGGACCGCGCCGGCGAAGGCAAGGCGCTGCGCCTCATGGGACAGATCCACGTCTCGCAAGAAGCCGCCGAAAACGCCTACGCGCTCTTCAAGAAAGCGCTCCTGCTCTTGCGAGGTGCCGGCGACAGGCGCGAAGAGGCGCTGACGGTCAACTGTCTGGCGGGCATTCAAAGCATTCGCGGCAACGTCAAGAAAGCCTTCCGGCTGCACGAACGCGCGCTCGCACTGCTGCGCCAGTCCGGAGATCAGCGGGGAGAGGCCGTGGCGATGAACGACCTGGCCGTCACCCTACATGAGCAGGGAGAGACCAGGCGCGCGGGAGAGCTTTACGACCGCGCCCACAAGCGATTCCTCGAGGTCGGTGATCGGCGCGCCGCGGCTCGGGTAGCAATCAATCTCGCGCTGATCCTGACCCAGGAGAACGAGCACGAGCACGGACAGCGACTCTTCGAGGAGGCCCTGACGGTAAACCGGGCGGTCGGCGACATGCGATTGTGCGCCATCTGCCTGGGCAATCTCGCCATGCTCGCCAAGCGGCGCGCCCAGACGGCGACGGCTCGCGATCTCTTTACCCGCGCCTCGACCATTCTGGAGCGATTAGGGGACAAGCAGCGATTATGTGACAACCTGCGGGAGCTTGCCGCGCTGGAGCGACTTTCCGGCAATGACGCGAAACTGCCGAGCACGATCGCGCGGCGGTGTGTGGATCTGGCGCGGGAAATCGGCGACCGCATCGACCTCATCCTGTCGCTCTGCGAGCTCGGACACTGCCGGCTGGCGCTTGGGGAAAGCGCCGCGACTATCGTCGGTAGCGTCGAGAAAATCGCCACGACGTCGAGCTTCAGCGGCATCGGGTACGTCGGCAAGGCCATGGCGGAGCTGCGGCAGGCAGAGGCCGCTCGCGCCGCCGGCGCCCCACTCCTTCGCGGCACGCTGCGAGAGCTCATTCCGAGCGCACTGCTGGAGCGAATCGAGGAGGAGCATGGTGAGCAAGCGGCCCCTTGCACTGACCCGTCGTAGGCGGTACCGTTCCGGTGGTTCGGGAAGTAGAGCGCATGACCGAGTCACAGGAGGATAGTCCCATTCCTGATCCTGGCGAAATCGCCCCGCGCCTGAGAGGACCTTTCGTGCTGCTTGCGGAGCTCGGTCGGGGCGGCGCTGGAGTGGTGTACCTGGCCGAGCACCGCGAGAGCGGTGAACGCGTGGCTCTAAAGACGCTCCGCTGCGAAGACGAGGCGACTCGCCACACGATTCGCCGCGAAGTCTATGCGCTGTCGCGCCTCTCTCATCCGGGCATCGTGAAGATCCGCGAGGTTGGGGTCGACGGCCCCAGTCCGTGGTATGCCATGGAGCTGCTGCAGGGCACACCGCTCTCGCGATTCGCCCGAAGCGGTGCCCCGCCGTCGGCACCCGCGTCCGCGGAAAGTGAGATGACGAGCACGACGCCCTTCACGTCGACCGTCGAGGCCTACGCAACGCTGGCCCCCGAGGAGTTGCCTCGCGACATCGCGCTGGCCGGCCCAGCAGCCAACCTGCCGCAGACTCCGCCGCTGACGCCGGACCGGCTCTGCGACGTTCTGGCACTGGTGCGGGACCTTTGCGCTCCCCTCGCCTACATGCACGGCGAAGGTATCGTTCACCGCGACCTGAAACCGGCGAATGTCATGATCTTGCCGGGTCGGCGCCCGGTGATCGTGGACTTCGGGATCGCGATCACCGCCGCCGGCGAATCGGGTCGGGAAACCCTACAGGCGCTGGCTGAGGCCGCGGGAACGCCTTGGTACATGGCTCCGGAGCAGCTTGGCGGAGGTATTGTCGATCCGCGAGCGGACCTCTACTCCCTGGGCTGTCTCCTCCATGAGCTGATCAGCGGCGTGCCACCGTTTCACGGATGCTCGCTGTCGCAACTGGTGGCCGCGCATCTGCACCAGGCGCCCCCGCGGCTGCGGGCCACCGCGGAGGGCGTGCCGGACTGGCTCGACGAGCTCGTCGCCCGGCTGCTCGCCAAAAAGCCGCGCGAGCGGCTGGGTCATGCCGGGGACGTGGCGGCGACCCTGGAGCGGCACAAGCTGCCGCCGTCGGTGTGGACAGGAGCCCCGCCCGCCAGGACCTATCTCTACCGTTCGCGGATGGCAGGCCGTGAGGAGGAGCTCCGCGCTCTCCGCGGCGCCCTCGAGCAAGTTCGCTCCGAAGCCGCGGGCGGACTGACCTTGATAGGCGGAGAGAGTGGCGCGGGAAAGACGCGCCTGCTCCTGGAGATCGGCAGAGCGGCGGACAAGCGGGGCGTGCTGGTGCTGACCGGCGAATGCGCGCCGACTCGCGGCGTGGCACTGGGAGCGCTGCGTAACGCGCTGCGCACGATCGCGGGCCGCCACGCCGAGGATCCTCGGGCGCTGGGCGCGAGCGTCGGTCAACAGGAGATGGCCGTGCTCGGGGGGTATGAGCCGGTGTTCTTGGGACCGCACCGCCCTGGAGCGCTCCCGGCGCTGCCCGAGCTGCCTCCCGAGGCGGCGCGGGCACGGATCCTCGCTGCGGTGCTCGCCCTCTTTCGGGCCGTGAGCGCCGCCGAACCCGTGCTCTTGATCATCGACGATCTGCAGTGGGCGGATGATCTGACCTCTGGATTGCTCGAGCTCTTCTGCGGCGGCGCCGCTTCGATGCCGATGGCCATGCTTGTCCTCGCGGCCTATCGCAGCGAAGAGGTCACCGCGCAGATCGAGGAGCTTCGGACCAGGCGGGAGGTCAGCACTCTGTCGGTCGGCGCGCTTCGCGACGTGGACGTGACCAGGATTGTGTCCGACATGCTCGGCATCGACGAGCAGCCGACGATGCTCGCCCGCGATCTTTGCCGGCACGCGGAGGGAAACCCGTTTTTTGTCTCCCAGTATCTGCTGGTGGCGGTGCATGAGGGCCTGCTGCAGCGCGATGCCGGCGGCGTCTGGCGGGCCGCCGGCCCGGCCCCGGCCGAGCAGGCGGAGGCTATGGACTTGCCGCTGCCGCACAGCGTGCGGGATCTGCTGCTCAGACGCCTCACTCTGCTCTCGGAGGAAGCGCGACACCTCTGCCGCTGCGCCGCGGTAGTCGGCCGGGACTCGCCAGTGCCGCTACTCGAGCAGATGGCGGCGTTGGATCAGCACCGGTTCCTCGGAGCGCTCGAGGAATTGCGGTGTCGAGATGTGCTCGACGAGGTGGCCGCCGGCTACGTTCAATTTCGCCACGACAAGCTTCACGAGATCGCCTACGAGCACATCGAGCCGGCCGCGAGACGCGCTCTCCACGGTGCGGTGGCGCGGTGGTACGAGGTCACGGCCGGCGCTGGGGCGATCATGGACAACGCGCTGATGGCTCACCATTGGGGTCGAGCCGGGTGCGCCGACAAGGCGGCCGACTACCTCGAGAGAGCCGGGATCGAGGCGTTGCAGAGCTACTCCAATCGCGAAGCGCTCGGTTTCCTTGGAGAGGCGATGCGACTCAGGCGGGAGCAACCGGCGGCAAGCGCGCACGACAGTCACCTCGGAGGCTTGGCGCGGCGGCTGGGAGAAGCGCACGTGGCACTCGGGGCCTATCGCGATGCCGAGCAGCAGCTTACCGGCGCGGCCCGGCTCCTGGGCTCCCCAACCCCGGCCAGCGCGCTGCGCCTGATCAGCGGTCTGGCGGCGAGCGCCGGCAACCAGCTCGCGGCGCGTCTTGGCGGCACGCGCCTGCGGCTCGTCCGGCGATGCGATCCGGCGATTCTGCAGGAGACGATTCGCGTCTACGAGCACCTTGGCGAGATTGCCTATCACTCCAACCGACCGCTGGTTGCGACTCATGCTGCGGCGCGGACGCTGCAACTTGCGGAGCGCCTGGGCCCATCGGCGGAGCTGGCCCGGGCATTCGCGAACATCGCCGTGGCGGTCGGGACGGGTCCGCTTCGCGCGCTTGCCCCGCTGTACGAGCGCCTGGCCACCGCGATGGCGGAACGGATCGGGTCGCGACCGCTGGAGGCGTCGGTGTGGGAGCGGATCGGGCTGGCGGAGCTCGGCGCGGGGCGGTGGGCTGAAGCAGCGCAGGCGCTGGAGGCGGCCCGCGCGACCTGGACCGGCCTGAAAAACCAGCGGGGCGCCGGTGAGAGCATGATCATGCTCGCCTGCTGTGCCCGCTTCACCGGGGCGATTGGGGAGCTGGCGACGCTGGGCCGCGCCATCGAGGTGGAAGGCGTGGAGCGGGGCGACGCCCAGCACATCGGCTGGGGCGGCGCCATCCAGGCACAGGGACACCTGCTGCGCGGGCAGCCAGAGGCGGCAACGGCGGCTTTGAGCGCGGTTGCCGGCAGCGTTGAAGCGGCGATGGACGCGACGTTGGTCATGACGTCTCGCGGACTGCGGGCGCTGGCCTACCTCGGGCTCGACGATGTGCTCAAGGCCGTGGAAGCCGTCGAACAGGCGCTGCGACTGACCCGCCGCACGCTTATGCCGGCGTCGCTGCTGATGTACGACGCCTTTGCGGCGCCTGCCGCGGTCACGTGCGCGCTGCTGGATCCGAGACGGGGACCGGGACCTGTGTCGAGGCCCGACCTGCTGCGCCTGGCCGGGCAAAGCTGCCGGGCGCTGCGACAGATGGCGTGGGTCTTTCCGCCCGCGCGCGCAGCGGCCGCGACGTCCCGCGGCTTGCTGCTGGCGATCTCGGGTCGACCGCTGCGCGCTCGCCGCGCCCTGCTGCGCGGCGTCCGGTCGGCGCGCGCGCTCAAGGTGCCACTCGAGGAGATCAGAGCCCACCTCGCCCTCGCCTCCGTTCTCGAAGATTCGCGCGCTGCCGACCATCGCGCCCAGGCTGTGGCGATCGCGGAGAGCACTGGCCTGAGCCTGCCGCTGGGCCTCGATGGCCCTGGCGAGCAAGAAGGCTCGAGGGCATCCGCGATGTAACTGTTCCCCGACCCCCGCTTGCGGGGGGGACGGAGGGGGAGATCAGGAATGGCGCAACGACGCGCTCCGACAGTTTCGGACGAGCCTCCGAGCCCGAACATGGTGCGGCAGGCCGGGCCGGCGGGATTTTCGGCGTCGGTCGAATGTGGTTTACACTGGCCGGAAGTCAAAGGCGGTGCGACACCTGGGACCGCGGGCCTCCGGCCCGCATCTTCTTTGGGCCGGATGACCGTGCGGACCAGAGGTCCGCGCACCCAGGCAAGGCAGCTCCGAACGCTCAGCTTGTAAAGGAGCGCCATCCGCCATCTTGCCGGCGCCTGGATCTTGATGGCAGGTGCCTGTCGGCCTGTCCGGACACGCGAGCGCGATCGTGACCGCTGCCCCTCGACGCGTCGGATGAGGCACCTGCACGGTTTGCAGGTGCCCCCTGGCGCGGGACAAGTGGCACTGGTAACGATGACCGATGCTGCTCGGCGCGCTTCCAGATGTGCCTGCAACTGTTGACGGTGGCCGCCGGCATGTCGGGAATGGTGCCTGCAACCCTTGCAGGTGCCCATTGCCGGCCGCCAATGGGCACCTGCGACTGTTACCTGTCCCCCTCAGCTCAGGGAAACAGGGACCTGCCACGTGTCGGACGCCTCTCAGGCAGGCTTGATCTTGTCCGGCTCATCCATTCGTCAGCCGGTCCGAAACCCCGCCATTCAGGGCGGAATCGCCGCGGAACCCCGGCCCGAAAGCCGGCATCCTTATTTGTTCCGCGTTCCTCCTCGCCGCGAGACCAACCGCGAGCCCTACCCCGAGCGCCGCCGAAGCCGGCGCCAGCGGCACGGGCAACCGCCGAACCGCGATCTCCGCGCGCATCTGAGGTATGTGTTCACCCTCCCTCCCCCCGCGCCGCGTATTGCCCGTAGGCGAAACGACTGTAACGGTGGCACGATGACACGGGCGACTTTTTGCTCATCGTGCTATCGATATGGGTATGTCACGCTCCTGCGAAATCCCCTGGTATCGAGGCCTTTCCGAAAAGCTGCTGCTCGATGTCGTGAGCTTGCAGCCGCGGCTGCTCGCGGACCTCGTTGCCAGCTTCGAGGCGCTCCGCGAGCAAGCTCGACAGCTCGTCTCGCTGGTTGGGCAGCAGGGCGCCGAGATCAAGAAGCTGCGGGAGCAAGTGCGAGAGCCGCGGCGCCGCTTGGGGCTGAGCTCCAAAAACAGCTCCAAATCTCCATCTTCTGACGATGACGCGACGCGCCGGGAGCGTGCCGGGGGGCGTCCGAAGTCCGCGCGGCGACCTGGCGGCCAACCCGGCCACCCAGGCCGGGCGCGTCCCCTGGCTCCTCCCGAGGAGCTCGACGAGGTACGCGAGATCTGGCCATCTCGGTGCCCCACGTGTCTGCATCCCTTGGGTCACGATCCGGGTTACGGCAGCTCCGAGGCACAAGTCGGCCAGCTCGTCTTGTGGAAGCAGCTTGAATGGTGCGGTCCGAAGGTGGGGGTACAGAGGTTGACGATGGCGTCAATGGCTCGGTACGTGTACGCCTGGACGAAACGTCTTCTCGTTTCGCTGCTCGAACGTAAACATTATGCGTTTTCTGCACCACGCTGCGTTTGAGAGAACTTGTGTAGGGATACATAGTTGATCGTACTCATTGAGCCGGTCCTACTCCTGTGCGGCATCGAGCTCTTGAGTAGACGATACCGGGCACAGCGCTGACGGCGTCGAAGGCGCGAACCCTGTCGAGCACGGCGCGGCGTCCGCGGCAACCGCCACGCTCGCCGGCCGCGAGGTCCTTGGGGAGCTTCAGCGCGCCGAATCCGGCGTTGCGAAAGGCCTCGTTGACGTGCCGCAAGATGACGCCGAGCGGCTGCGGCCGCAGCAGAATGCGGTCAATGCCGGCCTGGGCGGCGCTCTGCACCTCGCGGCGCGTCAAGTTTTCGGTGAGCAGCAGGGTAAGAGCGCGATTCGGTCCGCGAGTCTTTACCTGCCGGCTGAGATCGTAGGGCGTATTGTCCTTCCAGCGATCGTCGATGATGACGATGTCCGCGTCGCCGCGGTCGACCGCTTGGAGCGCCACAGCGGCGTCGCGGAAGCAGATGACCGATACACCGAGGTCGTGTAGGCGCATTTCGACCATGCGGAGCATGTAGGGGCTATCGCTGACGAAGCAGATCGCCGGCACGTCGCGCGGCGGGCGCGAAGGGGCCGGCCGTTTGGCCGCGGCGCGGTCGAGCTCCGCCTGGGCGAGAGCTGGCCCGGCGGCGATGGCGGGCGGTGCGTCTCCGCCACCCGTCTTGCCCCCTGCAGAAGGGCTTTTCCCAAGTGTTCCAGTAGTGGTAGCGGAAAAGGGCTATCAGCTCACGAAGCTTCAGCTTCTTGTTGTTGGGCAGAGCCTTCCATGGAGTCTCTGCAAAGATCTCGCGGCCAAGCTCTCTCTGAAGGGTATCAAGGACTTTGGGATCCGGCGGCACGGCTGAATTCAGAAGCCTTGTGCCTGGGCGGAGTGCCACACGAAGAAGCGTAACACCGTACGACAGGGCAATTCGCCAGTTACAGGTGATGTAGATCCCGAGGCCGAGATTCCCGCCGCTAGCGTAAGGCCCATACTCGTCATCGCCAAACACGCGAAAGCCATGCTGGGCTATGGACTCAGCCGCTTCCAAGGATGTCCCGTGGTAGAAGACACGCTTGTCGAAGTTGTCGGGCACGCTGCTGTCCATTCTCTTGAGGCAGAACGGCGCCGCGGGTCAGCGGCAGCGCCTGGAGGTAGCTTACTATCGTAGGGCGCTGTCCGCTGCACCCGGTTGCTCTGCCGCGCGAAGCAGCGCGGCGGAACAACCGGGCTTTGCCCGGCGCCACCGGTGATACTCGACCACCCAGACGGCGCCGGGATCGTGGTCCCAATTATGGCACCGCCAAATGCGAAAGCCCCTGTCGTCATCCGCGGCCGGGCCAAAAGGTATCACCACCACGCCGGCAGCATGCAGCTCGACGGCGTGATTGACCCGCTCCGGGGCAACGAAGAGCTGCCGATGGCCGCGGTAACCGGGCTGACCACCCGGCTTGCGCCCGGAAGGCCTACGGCGCTTGCGGCCACGTCGCCAGTCGCCAGCGGTCGGATGAAGGTGGCTTTGAGCTATTGCGGGATGACAGGCGGAGTCGTGCGGGTAGTCTGCGCACCGCGAGCCGGGGCCGGTAAGTGCGCCGGTAAGACGGCGGAGCGGGGGGTGAGCTGTTATGTTTGTGGGGCCTTGCGCTTTCGCGACCGATGCCCGAGCGGTCAAGGGTGGGCAGCAAGGTCGACAGAGCCGTGTAGGGGCGTGGCACCACCGGATGTCCACGAGCCCCTTGCGGAGCTCGGTGGTAGCGGAGCATGACCCCTGCGCCGTGACCAGGCTCCAGTGTCTCCGTGTCGAACTGGTTCCCAGGCGCTGATCAACCCGCACATCTCGCCATCATCGGTGAGAGGCATTCCGACGTGGCGCCGGCGCCGGTCTCCTCCTGGCGAAGGCTGGGGGCGGAGCAGAGTCGCGGGGGCCAGATAGGGTTGCACCAGGACTGCATGTCTCCACGCGTGGTCCCGCTCGTGCCGTGAGGCATTCCGCCGGCATGCCGATGGCTGCGGCCTCCCGGTGGGTAGGCGGGTGATTCGCGAGCGTGCGTTTCTTGCCGCAGTGGGAGCGCGCCCCGCGGCGAGCCTACGGCGATGCCCGGGTCAGCGTCCGGCTAGCCCCACCCCAGCACTCGGCACAAATCCTGCAAGCTTGCTGACGCAGACGGACGGCCAGGGCACTCACCGGCCATCCGACGTGTCGTTGTGACCACTGAGATCGTTGGAGGGGAATCATGCGAAGTCTCGGATCCGTCAAGCGATGGGGCATGCGAATCGGTGTCCTCGTCCTGCTGTGCACACTGGTCCTGATCATCACCGCGCCGAGCCTGCTGCGGTCGCGCCAGGGCGCGAACGAGGCCGCCGCCCTTGGGAGCCTGCGGACCATCAGCGGCGCTAACGTCGACTACAACAACAATGCGACTCCTCATCTCTACGCGTCATCGCTGGACGACCTCGCCTCGGGTATGGGCGCCGGCGGCGTCGGTTTCATCGACACGACGCTCGCAGGCGGCAGCAAGTCCGGCTACGACTTCCAGTATGCGAGCCGGCCAGACGGCACCTACGAGGTCCTGGCGACGCCGCAGAACCCCGGCGTGACGGGAGCGCGCAGCTTCCTGCTCGACAGCACGGGGCGCATCTCCCAGTGCGAGGGGAGCGGCTGCGACCCGCGCGGCGCAGGCCGCACCGTTTATGCCCCACTGCCGAGCGCCCCGCCGGCGCCCGTCGATGTCGCCGTGCTGAGCCCACGGCGGGAGCCGCTTCTGCTGCGACCAGCGCGCCCAGAGGCCGCCGAGCTCGCTCCCACTGCAGCGCCCGCCCGGCCTGCGCCGGCTACCTTGCCAGCGGCGCCGGCCGTGCCCGCGGAGCCGCGGCGCGCGCTCATCCGCCGCGAGCGCACACCGGACCGCTCCTTCGTGCAAACCGCCGTCGAACCGGTTTCCACGTTCTCAATCGACGTCGACACCGCTTCCTATTCGCTTGTCCGGAAGTTCCTGTCCCAGGGCGAGCTGCCCCCTCCGGAGGTCGTGCGCCTGGAGGAGCTCATCAACTACTTCTCCTATGACTACCCCGAGCCGGGCGCGCAGGAACCGTTCGCCATCTATGCCGACGTCGCCGCCACGCCCTGGGATGAGGAGCATCGACTGCTGCGCATCGCGCTAAGAGCAGCGCGCAAGCTGCACGGACCGGCGTCCGGCTGCAGCCTCGTTTTTCTGATCGATGTGTCGGGCTCCATGGACGGGCCGGAGCGTCTCCCGCTGGTGAAGCAAGCCCTGGCGGAGGTCGTCCGCCACCTCGAGCCCGCCGACCGCATCGCCATCGTCACCTACGCCGGCACGGCGGGCCTGGTCCTGGACTCCACACCGGCGGCGCGGTCGGGCCGCATCCTTGCCGCCATCGACGGGCTGCAGGCAGGGGGGCTCACGGCAGGTGAAGCGGGGATCCGACTCGCCTATGGGATCGCACGGGAAAATTTTCTGCCAGGAAAGACCAACCGGGTAATCCTGGCGACCGACGGAGACTTCAACGTCGGTATTTTCGACCGCTCCGAGCTCACCAGCTTGATCCGCAGGGAGGCGGATTCGGGCGTGGCCTTGACGGCACTCGGCTTTGGCATGGGCAACTACCGTGACGGCACGCTCGAGGCTTTGGCGGATAACGGCGATGGCAACTACGCATATATCGGCGACCTCGCGGAGGCGCGGAAAGTCCTCGCTAGCGAGCTTGCCGGGACGCTCAGGACCATTGCGAAAGATGTGAAGATCCAGGTGGAATTCGATCGCGAGCGAGTGCGGGCGTACCGGCTGCTCGGGTATGAGGACCGCGCGCTCGCCAATCGCGACTTCGACAACGACGCCAAGGATGCCGGAGAGATTGGTGCGGGCCACACGGTGACCGCCTTTTACGAGCTCGTTCCCGCGTGGGATGGTGACCGCGTGACGGCGCCGACCGGCGCTTCCGATGAAGCAATGGCGCTCGGCGCGGTGCGTTTACGATACAAACGGCCGCTCGAGAAGCAGAGTCGGTACGTCGAGAAATTCCTTACCGATGGCGGGATGGGAATTGCCGATGCCGGAAAGGATTTTCAGTTCGCTGCCGCGGTGGCCGAATATGGGATGCTGCTGCGGGGCGCGGGCAATCTGAGCGGAGCGGGCTGGCAACAGGTATTGGACCTGGGTCGCGCGGGACTCGGGCCAGATCCGACTGGGGCGCGGTCGGCGTTTGTCGAGCTGGCCGAAATCGCCGCCCGGCTCGACGGTTCAGTGGCCGCCGCGAGCTCAGGTTTTCCGGTGGATGGCGGACGCCACTCGCGACAGCGGAGGGTCGAAGCCGCAGGCAGTCTCCGCCTCGCGGAAGAAGCCCGTCTTGTTGGTGGTGATGGCGTCGATCAGGTGCGGTAACTCGCCGGCGCTGCCTGGGGCATCGAAGCGGAGCTCGCAGTGGTCGTGGCATGCGGCTCCCCACCTTACCTCCCCGCTTCTGCGGGCGCGCTTGGAGCACAGGCTTCTGCGGCGGCGGCATCCTGATGCCGCCGCACGGGTGGATGAGCGGCTCAGCCGCTTGAAGTCGACCGTCGCCCCGTGAGCGCGACCACTGGGGCAACGGCGCGATGAAGCGCGCCGCTACGCCGTCGCGTCCTGAATCGGTCGGCTGTAAGGCATACTTGACACGCGCCGCGCTGTGCTCAATATGGTGTCTAACCCCGCCGCAGGGCGGGAGTTTCGCTGGCAATTCGGCAGATCCAACTCAGGAGGCTTCAGCCATGTCCGATCTGGCAAGCATCGCCCGGCAGTATCTGGAGGCCGCCCCTCGCGCCGACTACGACAAGGTCCGGCAGCTTTTCCACCCGCGGTATTCGTATACCGGTGGCGACGGGCAGCGACAGAATGCGGAAGCGGCCATCGCCGGCTGCGCGATGTTCACCACCGCGTTTCCGGATCTCGAGGCCGAGATCGAGAAGCTCCACGTGGCAGGCGATTCCGTCATCGTGGAGGTGGTCGCCACGGGCACGCACCGCGCCGACATGATGGGAATCGCGCCCACTCTGCGTCGAATCTCGCTGCGCCTGTGCAAGGTGTTGGAGATTCGCGACGAGAAGATTTTCGCCGAGCGCGAGTACTTCGACATGGCGCACCTGATGGAACAATTGGAAGCAGCGCCCGCGCTGGTGTGCTCGTAGTCGAAGGGAGGGCAGTCATGCCCACAGGGAACGTGGAGGGTGCCACGACGGTGACGATGACGTCGGATCGCGAGATCGTCATGACGCGAGAGGTGCGCGCGCCGCGCGGGCTGGTCTTCGAGGCGTGGACCAGCCCGCGGCAGGTGCCGAGCTGGATGCTCGGGCCGGACGATTGGGCGATGCCGATGTGCGAAATCGACCTCCGGCCCGGCGGCGCCTGGCACTTCGGGTGGCGTCGCGCCGACGGCTCCGAGATGGAGATGCGCGGCGTGTATCGAGAAGTCGCACCGCCGGAGCGGCTCGTCAGCACGGAGGAGTGGGGCGGCGACTGGCCGGAAGCGCTCAACACCTTGCGCCTCTCCGAGAATGCGGGCAAGACGACGATTCACTTGACGATTCTCTACAAGTCGAAGGAGGCGCGCGACAGGGCATTCGCCACGGGGATGACGGAAGGCGCGGAGCAGAGCTTTGCACGCCTGGACGAGCATCTGCGAACGATGATGTGAGGCGTCCTCTCAATCCTCCGCCGGCGCCAGCTCGCGAAGCAGCGTCGCCACCGTGTGATCGGCGATGCGGCTCACCGCGTCGGGGAGCACGCGCGGAGCGACGCCGCAGACCGTCAACGCCAGGCGGCCGTCGAGCGTCGCGGCGGTGGCGACGAGGTCGCGAAACGCCGAAGGGTTCACGGCAAAGCCGAGCTCCGTGACGCGAAACGGTCCATGCGCCAGCGGTGTCGTGACCTGTCCGATGTTCGTCAGTAGCACCATCGGCCACTGACTGCGATGGAGAAAACGCCCGAAGGTCCGGGCGCCGCGCGCGCCGAGCCACCGGCCGAGCGGCGCGGCCCAGCGGTGTGGAACTTGCGCGATGAAGAACTGCCACCGTCGCTCAAAGGCCCGATCGAGGTCAGCGCGCACGGCGCGCGCCAGCGACCAGAAGGCATCATCCCGGCGCACGCGCAAGACGCCGCCCACACCCGTGACGAACAGGCCGCAATCCGCGCCTACGGGAGGTGCCAGCGCCCGCCGTAAGTCCACAGCGGCGCCGTACCCGACCGGCAGGCCGGGCGCCGCGGGGAGCTCGCCGGCGACAGCGCGGATGAGGGCGGCCTGGAGCGCCCCCTGAACGGTCGTTCCGGCGCGTCGCGAGCGGCCGACGAGATGCCGTGTGTGGTCCGGCTCCAGCACTCTCCGCACCGAGAATAGCCGCCGGAGCGCGGGGTCAAACGCCGCCGGGGGCCCAGCCGGCAGCGGCACGGGATAACCGTTCCCACCGATGATCCGTGCGACTTGCGGCAGTGCGGAGGCGTAGCGCGCCACGGCGCGCCAGCCGCGATACTCGCGCGGAAATAGCTCCTCGAAATACGGGAGCGGCTGGAGACTGGCGGTGTCGGGAGCGGCGCCTTCGGCCATCGCCCGCAGCACGCGCAGTAAATCGGCCAAAAGAAAGATCCCGGATTTCGCGTCCGCGATGGCGTGATGCAATACGAGAGCGATCGTGGAGCAGGCCGCGCCGTGCGCAAAGCGATGGACGCCGAGCCGCGGGGTGCCCGGAAGGAAACAGGATTGCAGAGCATTGTCCACCATGCGGTGCGCGTCACGCACGGCGGCGTCGCAGCGCCGATACGGTATCGGTGTGCTGGCCGGTGCGAAGCGTGGCGCGCGCCAGCGGGGGGCATGGATGGTCGCGCGCAGGATCGGGTGCCGGCGCTGCAGATGGGCGAGTGCGCCAACAATCGCATCGTCCTCGAGTGGGCCGAGCACCGTCGCGACGATGGCGAAGTTAGGCGACGACAGGGCGTCGAGATGGTGGAAAACCTCCTCATTCGGCCCGAGGGGGCGGCGCAAGTCTGACTGCATGGCTCGATCTCCGGGATGCCCCCCTCCCTGCCTCCCGCAAGCGGGGGAGGTGCCAGCTTCCAGGCCTGCCCCGTTGACGCGGGGAGAAACGGAGGGGGGCCGCATGTCGCCTCGGTTGCATCGCCGGCAACCCTGCACTATGTATAGCTCATGTCGATCGTCGAGGAAACCGCCGGCGCCGCCGCCGGTGGAGAGCTCGAAAGGCGCGCGCCGCTCGCAGGTGCACGCAACGGCCAGATGGTCTCCCGCGAGACGCTGGACAGCCGCGGGACGGTCTTCGACGTGCAGCGCTTCTCGGTCCGTGATGGTCCGGGAATCCGCACCACGGTGTTCCTGAAGGGCTGCCCGCTGCGGTGTTTGTGGTGCGAGACCCCGGAGGGTTTATCGCCACGCCCGGAGGTCGCGTACTACAGCGACCGCTGCGAGCACGACTTTTATTGCATGGACGTCTGCCCGCGCCCGGTCGGTGGCGTCCCGGCCTTTCTTGCCGCACGCGACGCATGCACCGCCTGTGGAGAATGCGTGCACGCGTGTCCGACCGGAGCGCTGGCCGTTGCCGGCACGGACTGCTCGGCACGGGAGCTCGTGGCGTTGATCGCTCGTGACCGGATGATTTTCGCGCATAGCGGTGGAGGGGTCACGATCTCGGGAGGCGAGCCCACGCTGCAGCTTCCGTTCGCGGCCGCTCTCGCGCGCGCCTGTCATGATGCCGGTCTGTCGGTCGGGCTACAGACGTGCGGCGAATTCTCGTGGTCGGAGTTTGCCCCTCAGGCGCGTCTGTTCGACTTTATCCAGCTCGACCTCAAGGCGATGGATGCAGACCTGCACCGGCAGCTTACCGGCACGGACAACGCCACCATTCTGTGGAACACGCGGCGGCTGGCCGCGAGCGGCGCCCCGGTGGAGCTCCGCATGGTGGTGGTGCCAGGGCACAACGACGGCGAGGACAACCTGCGCGCCACGGCGAAGCTGTTGCATGAGATCGGCATTCCGCGCATTGACCTGCGCGAGCTCAGCCTGGTTGGGGAGCGCAAGTGTGAGGTTTTTGGCTTCCCGCGGCCGCCGTTCCGCCTGCCGCCGGGGGTAGACGCCACGGTTGCGCGCCTGCGGGCGGCGCGCCGGCTCCGGCAGCTCGGCATCACCATTGTGGCCGGGTCGCGACGGCGCGCGGTTGAATCGGCAGTCGTTGCGGAGTAGGCTGGCGCTGACAGCTTAGCTCCTATCCGAATCCGCCGCCGTGCAGCGCCGAGAGGCACGCAGCGGGGGCTGGCGCGTGTCGATGTCCCGCACTGCCCATATCGTCATGTTCCTATTTGGCGGCACTGCCGTGTTGGCGGTCGTCCACTATTACCTTTGGCGGCGCCTGGTGGCGGCGCCGCGCCTGTCTCGCAACGTGCGCCGGGCGGCGACAGCGGCGCTGGCGATCCTGGGGTTGAGCCTCCCGGCGGCGCTGATCGGGGCGCGCGCGCTGCCGTTTGGGGTCGCGCGGTGGCTGGTCGCGGTGCCGTACGTGTGGCTCGGGGCGCTCTTCTGGCTCGCCGTGCTCCTGGCGGCAACCGACTTGGTGCGCGCCGCCGTGGTGGTCTACGGCTGGGGTCAGAGGGAGGCGGCGCCTGAATCCACCGCCTCGTCGACTACAAGCTGCGTGGAACGCGCATCACGAAGACCCCCCACCTCACCTCCCCCCGCAGGCGGGGGGAGGGACCCGGCCTCACGTTCCCCCGCAAGCGGTAGGAGGGACGGAGGGGGACACGGTCGCGCCGCGGATGATTGGTTGTTGGAATCAGGGGCGCCGGTCGACGTGGCGCGACGCCTGTTCCTGTCCCGGGTCGCCGCGCTGGGAGCGCCGGGCATCGTCGTCGGCTTGACCGGTGGCGGCGCGGTCGTCGCCGCGCTGGAACCGAAGCTCGTCCACCTGCCCGTCGCGCTCGCGCGACTGCCGCGCGCTTTGAGCGGCTTTTCGATCGTGCAGATCACCGATCTGCATTTGGGGGTGACCCTCGGAGGCGAGTTCCTGGCGGGGGTAGTGGCCCGCGTCAACGCGCTCGCCGCTGACCTGGTCGCGATCACCGGCGATCTGGTCGACGGCAGCGTGGCGCGGCTGGCGGCGGAAGTCGCGCCGCTCGCACAGCTCCGCGCTCGCCACGGCGTGTTCTTCGTGACCGGCAACCACGAATATTACTCGGGAGCGGAGCCCTGGCTCGAGCATCTCGGCGCCATGGGCATCCGCGTGCTGCGCAATGAACGGGTGAGCATCGAGGTTGAGGGCGCCGGATTCGACCTGGTGGGGATCGACGATCACAGCTCGCGCGGCATGGCGGCGGGCCATGGTCCGGACCTGCCCAGCGCGCTTGCGGGGCGAGTCGAGGGGCGAGAGACGGTACTCCTGGCGCACCAACCGCGTTGCATCGCTGAGGCGGCGGCGCACGATATCGGCCTGGTGCTCAGCGGTCACACGCACGGGGGCCAGATCTGGCCATGGAACCTGGTGGTAGGGCTAGCGCAACCCTACGTGAGGGGGCTGCACGTGCATGGGGCACGGACGCAGATCTACGTGAGCGCGGGGACGGGCCACTGGGGTCCGCCGTTGCGGGTGGGGACGCGGGCGGAGATCACGCGGGTGGAGCTGCGCTCATCCGCGTCGTGATGACGCCTCGCGCCACCACGTGGCGCGCCCGCCGCCGGGCGCTCCCCCACCCCATCGCTCCAGCACGCCACGGCCCGCCGCGGCTGCCGTGGCACGCTCCTTGCTCTTCGGTGAGGGTCCGTCGATCCTTCAACCCAAAAACTCCGGAGACACCCATGAGCTCGCTTCAGAAACCAACAGCCACCTCCCGGTTCCGCGCGCTGCTGACCGTTCTGGCGGCCGGCGCCGCCGCCCTGGCGCTCGGCGGCCCGCAAGCCTCGGCCGCCGCGGCTCCGCGCCCAGATCAGCGCCCCCACATCGTCTTCATCCTCGTCGACGACCTCGACGAGCGCACTTCGCCGTACTGGGAGGCGATGCCGGAAACCCGGAGGCTGCTCGCCGACCGCGGCATGACCTTCGCCAACGCCTTCGTTGCAGATCCGATTTGCTGTCCCTCGCGCGCCGCGCTGCTCACCGGAAAATACGCCCACAATAATGGTGTATACACCAACGGCGGCGAGTATGGCGGCTGGGGAGCCTTCGTCAACCCGCTCGACCGCGAAGGCAACCCGATAACCGACGAACAGGGCCAGCCGCTGAACAACGAGGACCGCACGATCGCCCGCTACCTCAACGACGAAGGCTACCGCACCGCGCTCATCGGCAAGTACCTCAACGGTATCGAGAGCGATCCCTACCACATCCCAGCGGGCTGGTCCGAGTGGTACGGCGGCGTCTCCGATCGCCTCAAGCTCTACATGGGATACGGTTATACGCTGCACGAAAGCGACGACGGGATGCCAGGCAAGCTCGTGACGTACGGGGTTCGCTCCACCGACTATTTCACGGATGTGGTCGCCCGTCACGCCAAGTCGTTCATCGGGCGCGCCGAAAAGCGCGACGACGACCAGCCGTTCTTCCTCGTGCTCGCACCGACCGCGCCGCACCTGCCGATTCCACCCGCGCGCCGCCACAAGGAGCTGGCAAAGCAGTGGGAGGGCAAGCTCCCGAAGTCGCCCAACTACATTGAGCCCGACCTCAGCGACAAGCCTTACTGGTTACAGCTTTCCGGCGACAACCGCGCCCGGCGCATGGGCTGGAACGAGGTGGACTTCGTGAATCGCATGGGCTCGCTATACGCGGTGGACGAGATGGTCGCGGGGGTCATCGCGGCGTTGGATCGCGCCGGTGAGCTCGACAACACGTACCTCGTCTTCTCTTCGGACAACGGCTACAATCTCGGCGCCCACCGCCTCCTGCACAAGATGGCGCCCTACGAGGAGTCGATCCGCGTGCCGATGGTGATTGCCGGACCCGGGATCGCGCCCGCATCGACCGCGGAGCGCATGGCGTTGAACATCGACCTGGCACCGACCTTTCTCGACATGGCCGGCCTCCCGATCCCGAACGACATGGACGGCAGGTCGCTGCTGCCCATCCTGCATCGCCGCCCGGTGACGCGACCCTGGCGACACGACTTCCTGATCGAGTACAAGGTATCGGGAGCGCTCAACGGCATCGGCAACGAGATTCCTGACGCGCTCTGGTATCTCGTCATTGCCACCGATATCCCCGGTTATCAGGCGTTGCGGTCCGAGGGTTTCACCTACATCGAGTGGAAGAACGACCTCGCCCAAGATTGGCGGACGGAGTATGAGCTTTATGACCTGCGCAAGGATCCCTATCAGCTCAACAATTTGCTGAGCACCCCGGCCGGCTGGTTGGCGAACGCAGGGCGGGTGGAGCTCATGCAAAGCCGCATGCAGGAGCTCACCCGGTGCGCGGGAGAGACGTGTCAGTAGGCGCGCGGGGGAAGCGGGTGCGGCGCGGTCAGTCGCCGCTCGCACCCGTTTCGTTTGCGGCAGCCGGAGCCCGGCCCCGACCGTTACCTTCAAGGAGCTCCGCGATGCCGGCGAAGAGCCCGAGGAGCGGGCGAAGCGCCGCGGCGCTCTCATCACCGGTGATCGAGAGCGCGCGCAGCTCGCGGGGAGCGGGCAGGGCGCTGGCGATTTCAGGCAGGTGTTGTAGCAGCAGCTCGTGCAGGTGCGCGGCCGACAGGTCGTTTTCGACGGCCCGGCGGAGGCGGAATGCCTCGACGCGGCGGCGCTCCCGCTCGAGCTCTGCGGCGGCGGCCATGTCATCCAGGTCTAGCTCGCCCTGGCGCGCCTGCCGCTGCAGCTCCTGTCCGGAAGCCTGGCCGGCGCGGCGAAGCTCGGCCGCGCTCAGCTCGCCATCAATGCGCCGCCGCTCGAGCGCCAGCGCCTCCAGCGCCTGGCGGAGCTCCTGCTCGCGCTGCGCGATCGCAGTATCGGCGCGCTCACGCTCGGCCACCCGCAGCGCTTCCTGCTCGAGCTTTTGCCGCCGCTGCTTTTCCTGCGTTTCGCGGCTCCAGCGTTCGCGCTCCTGCTCGGCGCGAAGCTGCTCGATCACCGCGGCCGTCTGCAGCTCCGCCTGTTCGCGGTCGCGTCGATCCTGAAGCTGCCGGGCACCGATCAGGCGCTCCTTCTCCAGCTCGGCGAGCCGGGCGACTTGCTCGCGCTGGACGCGAAACGGCTTCTGAAGGTTCTCCCAGAGCGTCGTCGAGCTCACCACCGCCTCCTTGATCTGGACGGTCACGATTTTCAGGCCAAGCCCGGAAGGCCGGCCGTCCGGGACATCGCGGTTGCCCTCGGCGACGCTGCGCAGCCGCAGTGTCAACTCCTCGATGATCGGCTGCTTGTCGCTGAGCACCTCGTCGATGCCCATCGTCGCGACCTTGTCTTTGATCGCGGCCTCGGCCTGCTCGCGAAGCTGGACATTGACGACCCGCATCGGGTCTTCAGGATCGGAAAAATCGAGACGCCGGTAAGCGGTTTCGAGGTCATGGACAATCCACTGGACGTAGGCTTGCACGAGCACGCCCTGCCGCTCGGCGCAGATGCAGTTGGCGTTGATGATGATGGTCTGCATCGCCGCGGGAATCACCAGGAAGGCGTCGGTGAAGGGGTTGTAGGGGAAGGACATGCCGATCCCGAGGTGCAGCGGCTTTTCCTTGCCGCGCCGCGTGTGCACGACGTACGCGTTCGGCGGCACTACTACTGTGCGCCAACGCCAAAACCCGGTGATGCGGTAATCGACGCCGTGTCCGGGCGCGACGCCGATCGCCTCCTGCCCGTGGCGCGGCCGGCCGGGCGCGGCACCCATCTCGGTCGTGGAGGCGGTGGCCGCCATCTGTCGCTGCGCTACTTTTTTCGGTCGCAGCTCCATGTCGATCTTCTGTTGTTGCTCGATCACTTGATCGAGGTATTCGTTGTGCGCGTTGCTCTGGCTCATGGAAATCCTCCGTAATGGCAAGTGGCCGGGGAGCGGCGAGGCGGGAGGAGGAACGGCGTCAGCTCACCAACCCATCCGGCGGCGCGTAGGCTCCCCGTTCCACTTCCCGGGACCACCGCCGAGCGATTTCCGCGGCGGTCGGCTCGTCGAGCGCGTAGCGATTCTTCCGGTAGGTGGTCTGCGCGGCCAGATAGTCGCGGAAGGCCGGCGCCGCGGCGGCAAACCCGTCGAGGCGAAGCTCTTCGTAGATGCGCCGCAGCTCATCCAGAGGCCGCGATTCCACATCCTCGAATTTCACCTCCACGAGGTTCCCTGGCGCGATGCGCTCGCGATCCTCGTCGTAGCGCGCGTGCATCGCCGCGAAAAAGGTGAAGATATTCTCGCGGAGCTCCTCGGCCGAGTGCTCCTGTAGTGCCCAGTCGTTCAAGATCGACGTGTAAAAATTCAGAATGGACGGGTACAGCACGTAGGGATTGCGATACAGGAAGATGAACTTCGCCCGCGGGAACTCTGCGAGCAGATGGGGGATGCGCGCGGTGTCGGGGGGGTTCTTGACCAGGAGCGGCCGACCTGAGCTGGCGTACGTTGCGGCCTTGAGCACCCAGCGGTAGGTCCGGCGCCACTCTGCGACCGCGGCCTCGTCCGCCCCCGAGAACAGGACGGCGCGCTCGAAATAGTCGCGCATGCGGCGCGGGAAGCAGAACCCGTGGTAGAAGCAGTGGCGGGACAGGTTGCCGATGGCGTGCTCGGGTTCCTCGGGCAGCTCCGGCGCCATCGCCATGTTGTCCATGGGGCGTTGTTTCGGCAAGAAGAACCCGAGAAGCGCGCGCACCCACGGTCCGAGAAGGAACATGCCGGGGACCACGGCCTGCGTGGTGGAGACGTATCCCCACTGTCGATCCTGGGCGAGCAGGTTTTGCAGGTGCGTCGTGCCGCTGCGGAAGTGGCCCAGGATGAAGACCGGATCGCGGGGCAGCTCTGTGCGGCGCACCCGGCGGTCGAAGAAGAGCCGCTGTGCCAGGCGAAACGGGCTCCACAGCAGCGTCATTGCCGCCACGTATCCGGCGCGGCCGAGATACGGCATCTCGACGGGGCCGGCTTCGAGGGCGAGCCGCACCAGATTGCCTACCGTGGAACCTGCCAACGGGCTCTCCGCTATCGTCTTTTTCTTCTCGGCCATCGCCTGCTCCGCGCGCCACAAGACCGCTGCAGTCACCCTAGCTCCACGCTCGAGGCTTGTCATCCGTCGCGGTCGACCGTAGGCTTTGGAGCGGCAACCGGAGCTCGACGACACGCAGGAGTCGAAATCCCGCCGGCTGCCGGGCCGCGAGAACGCCGCAGTGAGGTTCACCTCCGACATGGCTGCCAGCGCTGACGTCGAAACGGATATCCGCGATAGCGTCCGCTATCTTTCGTCGCGCGCCGCCCACGCGAGCATCGAAGTGGATCCTTACTGGCCGAAATGGGATAGTCCCTGGTGGCACCTCACCGCGTTGCTCGAGCTCGGGCGCATCCGCGACGCTCCCGAACAGATCATCGCAGCGCTCATCGCAGCGGTGAATCGACACTACGCGCACGTCTTTCCCTTCCGGATCGAGGACGTGCCGGCGGGCTACGATCCACGGATGCAGATCGTCTGTCATTGCGCTCTCGGAACCGTCTACCAGATGGTGGCCGCCTACGGGTGCGATGTCGACGCTGAGCTCCCCTGGGCGCGCGCCTGGTTTGTGCGCTACCAGCTTCCGGACGGCGGCTTGAGCTGCGACGAGGCCGCCTATGTGCGCCCGGAGCCCCACAGCTCCGTCGTGTCCACGCTACCCCCTCTGGAGGCGATGCTGTGGCACGCGCCCCGGCCGCTCACGGAGCAAGAAAGCGCCTTCCTGCGGCGCGGCGCGGACTACTTGAGCACGCGGCGATTGTGCCGCTCCGCGCGCACGGGGGCAGTGATCGACGAGGGCTGGCTGGCGCTCCGTTTCCCGCGCTTTTACGATTACGACGTGCTGCGCGGTCTGCGCTTCCTGGTGGCGTGGGCGGATCAGGGCGCGGCGCCGTTGCCGAGCGCGGCGGTCGCCGAGGCGTGCGAGCGCCTGCGGACGGCGTTTCCCGATGGCCGCGTAGCTCCCGGCGTACAGGCGTGGAGGGGCAACGTCACGCTTGCGCGCCAGGCAGACGGCCGCTGGGAGCGGCGACCTGCAAGCGGCTTTGCGCTGCTCGAGAAGGTCGGCATTCCGGGGCGATACAACCCGTGGTTGACCGGGCAGTGGACCGCGGCACAGGTGCACCTGCGAGCGCTCGCGGAGCGCGGCCTGCTGACCGGAGCGCGGTGATCCACGGAGCGACCGGACACGCGTGTGGGCGCCGGACGCGGATCGCCGCTGGGGCTACGCTGGTTGCTGGCAATGCGGACCGCGCAGCTCGGCTCGCCACGTCGCCCCACTGTGGGTAAATCCTGCTTGACTTTGCGCGGCTGGTGGCAATAGCTGAAAGTACGCGTGCGTGGGCAGGGGAGGCCGAACTGGTGATGCCCGCCAAGCCAGATGCGGAATCCAGACGAGCAGCCTTGGGCCTTGAGGCCCGGCTGTGGTGGTTACCCCTGCTTCTCGGCCTTGTCGCAATTCTCGTCGCGGCGCTGGCGGCCTGGGAGCTCGCCTTGAGCGGCCTGGGCATCGCCATCGACGAGCGCTGGCGGCCGCTGCTGTGGCTGCGGGCCGCGACCACTTCCGTGCTCCTCGCCCTGTGGGCGGGAATCTACGTTGCGCGCACGCGGCGAGCACATCTCATACACCTCGCGGCGGGGCGTGTTCAAGCGCAGCTTGACCGCGCTCCCACCATCGTGGTGCGCATGGATCGGCACGGGCGCATCACCCACGTCAACGAGGCGTGGCGCCGTTTCATACGCGAAAGCGGCGCCGGCGGCGACGCGGTCCAGAGCCTCGGCCGCGGCTTTCTCGAGGCGGTAGGTATGGCATGTGAGGAGTGTGCCAGGATGGCGACAGACGGTCTGCAGGACCTCCTGGCCGGCCGCACAGACACCTTCCAGCGCGTCTACCCCTGCCACTCCCCGGTGGAGGTGCGCTGGTTTCGGCTGGAGGCGGCGCGACTTCCGGATGAGAACGCCGCGCTCTTGATGCTCACGAACATCACGGATCTCTGCCTGGCCGAGGCGCGACTGCGGGTACATGGCGTGGTGGCGCAGTCCCTGGCCGAGCGCCTGCCGCTCGTCGACGTGTGCAAGGCCATCATGGCGACGACGTGTGAGGGCCTCCAATGGGATTTCGGCGCGGTGTGGCTCGCCGACAGTGGGGCGCCGCTGCGCTGCGCTGCAACCTGGAGCCGACCCCGTCTGGCGGTCGACGCCTTCGAACGCGAAACCAGGAACCTCGACCTGTGCACCGGGGACAGCCTTCCCGGGACAGCGTGGGCGAACGGGACGACGGTGTGGTCCGAGGATCTGGCGGTGGACTTCCGGGATTCGCGGCAGGAGGCAGCGGTGACATGTGGAGGCAGCGGTGACATGTGGGCTCCGTTCCGGCGTGGCCTTGTTTCTCGCGGCCGACGGCGAATCGCTGGCGCTGATCGAGATTTACAGCCAGGTGAGGCGCGGCCCGGATCCGGCGCTTTCGGCGCTGTTTGCGACGGCGAGCCGGGTGCTGGTCGCCAACATCTTGCTGGAGCGCGCGAGGCACGCGGCGGCCGAAAGCGCCAAGCGCTACGCGGCATTGTTCCAGAGCTCGCGGGACGCGCTCATGACGCTCGCCCCGCCGAGTTGGAGATTCACGTCGGCAAACCGGGCGGCCATTGCGATCTTCGGCGCTCGCGACGAGGAGGATTTCGTTTCGCGCGCCCCGTGGGAATACTCGCCGGAGCTGCAACAGGACGGCCGCCGCTCCGATGTCGCCTCCCGAGAAATGATTGACATCGCCATGCGGGAGGGTACCAATTTCTTCTCGTGGACCCATCGCCGCCTCGACGGTCAGCCGATCCCCGCCAGTGTGTTGCTGTCGCGGGTGGACGTCGACGGCGCGTGTTTCCTGCAGGCCACCGTCCGCGACGAAAGCCGCATCCAGCGGGTCCTGGCCGCGGAGGCGGCGGCGCGCACGATGCTCGACGCCGTCATGGACAGCGCACCGGCGCTCATTCTGGTCGTGGACGCGGCCGGGCGCATCCAGTTTATCAACAAGGTTCTGCCAAGCTACCGCAGGGAGGACGTGCTCGGCTCGTACTGGCTGCAGTACGTGATCCCGGAGGAACATGCGCGCCACGAGGACATGCTGCGGCGCGTTCTGGATACGGGAGCCTCGGAAACCTACGAAACGATCTCGCCGGCACCCGACGGCCGCAGGCTGTGGTTTTCGAGCCACATCAGCCCGTTGCGCACCGGCAACCACATCGCCAGCGCCGTGATCGTCGCTCAGGATGTGACCGAGGTCAAGCGAACGCAGGTAGAATTTGCGGCCTCCCAGCGCCTTGCCGCAGTGGGAGCGCTCGCCGCAGGCGTGGCCCACGAGATCAATACGCCGATCCAGTTCGTGGGCGACAGCATCCACTTTCTTCGCGATGCCGCCGCGGCCGTCTTCGAGCTGGTGGAACGGATGCGGGAGGCCTGCCGGCTGGCGGCGGAAGGCGCACCGGGCCCGGAGCTCCGCGACGCTCTCGCCGCTGTCGCCGAAGCGGAGGAAGAAGCGGATCTCGACTATACGCTTGAGAACGTTCCAGAGGCGTTCGAACGCTGTGTCGACGGCCTCGAGCGTGTCAGCACCATCGTCCGTTCGATGAAGGAATTCGCCCACCCCGCGCGCCGCGAAATGGCACCCGTCGACCTCAACAGGACCATCGAGAACACGCTGACGATCGCCCGCAATGAATACAAGTACGTCGCGGAGATCGAGACCGACTTCGGCGACCTTCCCCCTGTCACCTGTCACGTCAACGACATCAACCAGGTGGTGCTCAACCTCGTGGTCAACGCGGCCCACGCCATCCGCGACGTGGTAGGCAACAGCGGGAACAAGGGGATTTTGGCGGTGCGCACGCGGCAGGACGGCGGCGACGTCGTCATCTCCATCCGCGACACCGGCCCGGGCATTCCCGAGAGCATCCGGCAGCGCATCTTCGACCAGTTTTTTACGACCAAAGAGGTCGGCAACGGCACGGGGCAAGGCCTCGCGCTCGCCTGGTCGATCGTGAAGGAGAAACATGGCGGAGCGCTCACCTTTGAAACCAGAATGGGCGAGGGAACGACCTTCCTCATTCGCCTGCCCATCGCTGGCGCGACGCGCCGCGACAGCTCGGAGTGGGAAATATGAGACGCGTGTTATTCGTGGATGACGAGCAGCGGGTCCTGGATGGGCTTCGCGACCTGCTGCGCAAGCAGCGCAAGCAGTGGGAGATGGTCTTTGCGCTGGGCGGCCAGGCGGCGCTCGCCGAGCTCGCCAAGGCGACCTTCGACGTGATCGTTTCTGACATGCGCATGCCCGAAATCAATGGCGCCCAGCTCCTGCAGACGGTCAAAGAAGAGCACCCGCGAACGGCGCGGATCATTCTCTCCGGCTACGCCGAACGCGAAGCTGTCGTCGACGCGCTGCCGGTCGCTCATCAGTTTCTGAGCAAGCCCTGCGACGCGGAGCTGCTGCGGAACGTCGTCGAGCGCGCCTGCGGCCTGCAGGCGTTGCTGCAGGACGAGAGCGTCCAGGCCGTCATCGGCAAGGTCGACAGGCTGCCCTCGGTCCCGCGGACATACTGGCAGCTCACCCAGGCTGCGGCGCAACCCGACGTCCGCCTCGCGGACCTCGCCAGCATCGTCGAGCAGGACGCGCCCATGGCCGCCAAGATCTTGCAGCTCGTCAACTCCTCCTTCTTCGGGGTCGCGCAGCGGCAGACCTCCGTGCAACAGGCGGTGGTGTATCTCGGCACCGAGTTGCTCAAGGCGCTCGCCCTCACGGCGCATGTGTTCGTCACGGCCGGGACACCGCGCGTCGCGGTGTTCTCGCTGGACGCGCTGCAGGAGCATTCGGTGCTCGTGGCGCGGGTCGCGAAACGGTTTTTCAGCGACCGCAAGCGCTCGAACGAAGCTTTTACCGCGGCGCTGGTGCACGACGTCGGGAAAATCGTGCTCGCAATGGCCGTCCCGGCTCGCTTCGCCAGCGCGATGCGCGACGCCCGAGAGACGGGCCGTCCACTCCACGGGGTCGAACGCGACCACCTGGGCGTAGCGCATGCCGAGGTGGGCGCCTACCTCCTCGGCTTGTGGGGTCTGCCGCTGAGCATCGTGGAAGCCGTGGCGCATCACCATACCCCGCAGCTCGTCGGTGAAATGGCCGGCGAAACTCTGGTCGCGACGCACGTCGCCGACGCGCTGGTCGCGCCGGCAACGGCGGAGCTCGACGCCGGTTCCGAGAGCATGCTGGACGTCGCGTTTGTCGATCGCGCCGGGTTTGGGGGAGAGCTGCTGCGGTGGCGGGCGGTGGCCGAAGAAGAGCTCGCGGCAGCGAACCGCAGCGCCGGGAAGCAGCCATGACCGAGACGGCGAAGCACCGCATTCTCTGCGTCGACGACGAGCCCAACATTCTGGCCGGCCTCTCGCTCCACCTCCGCCGTCTCTACGAGCTGCAGACCGCCACGAGCGGCGCCGCCGGTCTCGAAATCCTGGAGCGCGACCGCAGCATCGCCGTCGTGCTGTCCGATATGCGCATGCCCGGAATGGACGGCGCCACCTTCCTGGCGCGAGCCCGGCAGGTTGCTCCCAGTGCCATTCGCATGCTGCTGACGGGAACGGCCGACATCGACGCCGCGGTCGCGGCCATCAACGAGGGGCAGATCTTCCGATTTCTCTTCAAACCCTGCCCGGCAACGCGGCTACAAGTGGCGGTCGCGGCCGCCGTCGAGCAGCATGAGCTCATCACGGCGGAACGGGTGCTGCTGGAGCAGACGCTTCACGGCAGCATCAAGGCGCTGACGGACATTCTGGCGCTGGTGAGCCCGATCTCCTTTGGGCGCGCCACGCGCATCAAGCAGCTCGTCAGCGATCTCGCGGCGCAGCTCGCCATCCGCGAGCGCTGGCAGGTCGAGGTCGCAGCGATGCTGTCGCAAATCGGGTATCTGGCGCTGCCGCCGGAAACGGCCGAAAAAGCCTACTACGGCCACGCGTTGACGGACGAGGAGCAGCGGCTGGTCAGCAGATTGCCGGCGCTGACCGAGGAGCTGCTCGGCAACATTCCACGCCTGGAAGCTGTGCAGGAGATCCTCCGCCGTTACCCCAAGCCGTATCAGCACGGCGACGCCCCGCAGAGCGATGCGCTGCGGCGCCTCATCAACCAGGGCGCGCAGCTACTCAAGGTGGCGGTGGATTTCGACGCCCTGGAGTCGCGCGAAGGGGTGTCGGCGAGCGTGGCACTGAGCGCGATGCGCAGCCGTGCCGGTCAATACGCATCCGATGTCCTGCAAGCGCTGATCGCCATCCGCGGCACTGATGAATTCGCCGACGTCCGCGAAGTATCTACGGACAATCTGCGCGTGGGCATGGTGCTCGCCGAGGATGTCAAGATGCAGGGCGGCGCACTGTTTGTGGCGCGCGGCTACCAGATCACCTCGCGGTTTCTCGAGCGTCTCCGCAATCACCCCGCGACGACAGCACATGCCGACCGGTGGCGCGTCTATGTTCGGCCGCGCCAGGAGTAACAGTGCGCTTCCCGATCGCCCGCCTGCGTCGGGCATCGCACCGATCGATGGTGGAGCGGAAAGCGCATCACTGTAGAAGGGTGACATCAGAGATTCGGCACCGCGGAGGCATCCCTCCTTTCATCCGGCGATGGTCGGCGGATTCAGGTTAGCGCCCCAAGATGGCGGCGCGAGCCGGCCGGTAGTAGATTCGCGGGTACTGTGCGCCAACCTTTCCGGACCGCCGCATCATGAAACCTCGGCGACGACGATGAGAAAAGTCTCAGGCAACTTGGGGCTCATGTCCCTCCCTGACGTGCTGCAATGGGTTGATTTCGGTCAAAAGAGCGGCACACTCACGGTCACCGACGGGCAAACGACGCGCCGCGTTTTTTTTCAGCGCGGGAAGGTCATCTTCGCCTCTTCCGACCGGCGCGGCGAGCGGCTCGGGGAGTTCTTGCAGCAGCTCGGCCGCCTTACCATTCAAGACTTCGTGCGCGCCGCGGGCCAAAGCCAGCGGCTCGGACTTCCCTTTACCAGTTACCTCATCACCGCGGGCATCCTCGACAAGGCAGCGCTTGCGGACTCGCTCGAGCGCCTCGCGGAGACGATCGTGCGGGAAACGCTGCAGTGGAGCGATGGCGAGTTCGAGTTCACCGACGCCGTTCCTACCGCCGTTCTTCATGGGCCAGTCATGCTCGACACCAACCTCATCATGTTTCAGTCGGTGAAGCGCGTGGATGAGGCGCGCGCCAGCGAGGAACAGGTGGGACAAGCCACTTCGGCCGTCATCGAGAAGGTCGTCGGAGAGATCGAGGCCGGCGCCATCGAGCTGCCGTCGCTGCCCAGTCTTCTCCGCAAGCTCCGCACTGCGGTCGAAGAGGAGCAGAAGTCGTTCGACGGGATCGCGAAAATTGTCATGGTCGATCAGGTCCTGACCTCCAAGATCCTCAAGATCGTCAACTCGGCCTACTATCGCACGGGTTCCCCGGTGACCTCCGTCCAGCACGCGATTTTCGTGCTCGGCGTCAAGTCGCTGACCAACATCGCAACCGCCCACGTGCTGGCGGACATGAGCCCGAAAAACGCCAAACGCGTGCTCCCCCTGGTGCGGCACAGCTTGCTTGTGGCCTTTCTCGCCCGCAAGCTCGCTCGCCACACGCACGTCGACCCGGAGGACGCCTTTGTTTGCGGGCTGCTTCACGACATCGGCAAGACGGTGCTGGTAGACTACCTGGCGGAGACGCGTCTGGACGCGGGGGCGCAGGACAAGCTGATGAGCGACCATCACGTGAGCATCGGGGCACTCGTGGCGGTGCAATGGAACTTGTCGGATGCGGTTTCTCGGTGTATTTCGTATCATCATCGGCCGCTGGAAGCGCCCGACAGTCAACCGATCGTGATGACGGTAAGCTCCGCTAACGAGCTGGCCAACGGCATTCCCGATCGCGACTTGATGACAGCGCTGGTGGTGGAGCTGAAGCTCGACGCGGAGGTCTTGGGCACCCTGCAGACGGATATCGAGGGCATGCGTGAGCTGGTACGGTCACTCTGTTAGGCTGACGAAATGAGAGAAAGATTCCCCGATCCATCGCAGGCTGGGCCTGGCAGTCTGGTGGGGCGAAATGGCGACGGGACGTGGGAACGGGAAGTCGTGGCGGCGTTCGAGCTGCCGGCGCGACTAGCCGGCGGCGGCCCGGCTCGGCGCCGCGCGCGGCCGTGGGTCAAGGCGCTCGTGTTCGCGGTGAGCGCGACGATAATCCTGGCAGTAAGCGGCCTGAGCGGCGTGATTCTCGCGAATAACCGCCAGGCAGCGGCCCTGGAAAAGGAAGTGCTCCCGGTGCTCGAAAGCGCCCTGGCAATGTTGCCGCCGATGGCGCCGCCGCGCGGCACGCGGGTGTTCGTTCGTGGCATCGACTGCGTGGGCCGGGTGCCCGTGGGGATTCGTCGTGCCTTGGGGCTCGCCGTGGTGCACGCAATCCACGCAAGACACGTTCCAGGCGCGACCGTGGAGCTGAGCGATCAGCGTTTCGCGGCCTCCGCTCAGGCGCCGCCGGCGCCGTGGATGGCGGTGGTCGTCACAGTCGACTCGCGGGTTTCGCCGCCGACGCTCGAGGTGCTGCTCGAGGCGCGTTTTGAACGTGGCGCGGAGGCGGAACCGCCGCTGCGAGGCGTCGCGCGCAGCGCATTGGCCAGTCTGAGCAGGCCGCCAGGCATCGCGGACCGACTGAGCGATCTGCTCCCCGCACCGCTACCTCTCCGGCAGGTTCCGTGAGCACCGCGGCGGCGAGTGGCGCCGCGGACGCGCCGCTGGCGGCCGAGCAGGCAGACGCGGGGCGCATCCCACCGGCATGGGGGCTGCTTTCAGCATTCGCAGCCATCAAGCTCGTTGTGCACCTGCTAGCGAGCCAGCGCTACGGCTACTTTCGGGACGAGCTTTACTATCTCGCGAGCACCGGCCATCTCGACTGGGGATACGTGGATCACCCCCCCCTGTCCATTGCCGTCCTGGCGGTCGTTCGGGCGGTGCTCGGGGACTCTTTGCTCGCGGTGCGACTGGTGCCGATAGCCGCTGGTGTGGCGGTGATCTACGGCACCGGGTTGCTCGCCCAGCGACTTGGTGGTGGCCGCTTCGCGCAAGGGCTCGCGGCGCTGGCGGCGTTGCTCTCCCCGGTCTTTCTGGGAACGGCCCGCTACTACTCGATGAATGCTCTCGATCTGCTGGCGTGGACTGCCGCAGCGCTGATTGCGCTTGCGGCGATTGAACGGGAGCGAATCCGGGACTGGGCGACCCTGGGAATCGTCATCGGGTGCGGCCTGCTGAACAAGATCAGTATGCTGTGGTTTGTGGGCGGTCTGGCCGCAGGCATGGTGCTGACGCGGCATCGGCGGCACCTCCGCGGGCCCGGTCCCTGGATTGCCGCGGGGCTGGCGATGGCGATCTTCTCGCCGTACGTGGTCTGGCAAGTGCGGCACGGTTGGCCGACGCTGGACTTCATGCGCAACGCGACCGCGTACAAGATGGCGGCAGTCACGCCGCTCGAGTTTGTGCGCGACCAGGTATTGAGCATGAATCCCGGCGCCGCGCCGATCTGGGTCGCGGGTCTCGCCTTTGGCCTGTTTGCGCGGGCGGCCGGGCCCGGCCGCGTTCTCGCGCTGGTCTATGCAGCCGTCTTCAGCCTGCTCGTCGTGAGCGGCCACAGTCGGGCGTCGTACCTGGCTCCGGCCTACCCCATGCTGCTCGCGCTGGGCGGCGTGGCGCTCGCACGACCATCCCGCTCGCGCCATCTTCGCCAGGCGCGCGTCGCAGTCATCGGCGCGACCATTGGCTTTGGCGCCGCGCTCGCGCCTCTGGCGTTGCCGCTGCTGCCGGTCGACTCCTTCGTTCGCTATCAGGCCTCGCTCGGCTTTCGCCCGCACACCGAGGAACGCCATCACATGGGCCCGCTGCCGCAGCATTACGCGGACATGTTCGGCTGGGAAGAGATGGTAGAGCTGGTCGCACACGCGTACGCGCTGCTGAATCCCAAGGAAAAGGCGACCTGCCGCGTCTTTGCGCAGAACTACGGCGAGGCCGGAGCAGTGGACGTTCTTGGCAAGCGACTTGGGCTGCCGGCGGCGCTAAGCGGCCACAATAGCTATTGGCTGTGGGGGCGCGAGGTCCCGGAGTGGGACGTGGTCATCATCATCGGCGGGGACCGACACGACAACGCGGAATTTTTTTCGGACATCACGATCGTCGGGCAAACTGACTCGCCGTGGTCGATGCCCTACGAGCGCGGGTTGGATGTGTCCGTCGCGCGCCGCCCGCGGCTGAGCCTCCGCGACGCGTGGCCGCGGCTGCAGGCGTACAACTGATGATCCGCCGCCCGCCAGCCGGCCAGCGCTCCCTCTTTCCGCTTCCGCCATCCGCCCTGCCCGCGGCCCCCCAAGCAGCCGCCGCCGAGCCCGCATCACCACCGACGCCAAACGCACATACGCCGCAAATCGAGATCTTTCACGGCGACAACCTGCCGATCCTCGCCACCTTCGCCGATGCCTCCTTCGATCTGATTTACATCGACCCGCCGTTCAACACCGGACACACGCAAGCGCGCACCCGCATCCGCACGGAGCGCGCCGAGGACGGCGATCGCGTCGGCTTCCAGGGGCGGACGTACCGAACCACCGTGCTCGGTTCCAGCGCGTTCGCAGACCGCTTCGACGACTACCTGCGCTTCCTCGAGCCGCGGCTGGAACAGGCTCACCGCTTGCTCGCTTCGCATGGCAGCCTCTTCCTGCACCTCGACTACCACGAGGTCCACTACGCCAAGGTAATGCTCGACGGCATCTTCGGGCGCGACAGCTTCATCAACGAGATCATCTGGGCCTACGACTACGGGGCGCGGGCCACGAAACGGTGGTCGCCCAAGCACGACAATATCCTGTGGTATGCAAAGGACCCTGGGGCGTACTGTTTCAACTACGAGCAGATCGATCGCATCCCGTACCTGGCGCCGGCGTTGGTGGGCGCGGAAAAGGCGGCACGCGGCAAGACGCCGACCGACACCTGGTGGCACACGATCGTCAGCCCCACTGGCAAGGAACGGACCGGATACCCGACGCAGAAGCCGCTCGGAGTGCTGTCGCGGATTGTCCGGGTCCACTCGCGACCAGGGGACCGTCTGCTCGATTTTTTTGCCGGCAGCGGGACGTTTGGCGAGGCGGGCGCGCGGCTCGGGCGCGGCGTCGTGCTGATCGACGACAACCCCGAGGCGATCGCGGTGATGCGCGGCCGGTTTGCCGGCCTGAGCACGGCGTTTCGCGAAGCTGGCGTGGGCCGTGACGAGCACGCATAGGGGACCGAGAATCCACCGCCTGCTGGGCGCCGCCATGGCAGCGGCCTACCTCCGCCCTTCACAGGCGCCCGGAAAAGCAGTGGCAACGCGCCATAGCCCTCCTCCGCTCAGTGGGGAGAGACCCGGAGAGGGGAAGAGCGGCGAGCCCGCACTGTCCGCCCTCCGCCCTGCCCCCCCCCACCGCTGGCGGGCAAGGTGAGGTGGGGGTCTTCGTGATGCGCTTTCCGCGGAGCTTGCAGTCGAATTCAGGGGAAAACAGGCGACCCGATTCCAGCCACGTCACGTCTCGCCGAGCGACGCCAGCCAGCGCACCTCAAAACACGCCGGGAGGCCTTCGGAGCGCACGGCAACGGCGAGGCGATGGCGTGCCGTAGGGGCGCTGGCGTGAAATCCCCACGCGCCGGGATCATCCGCAATCGCCGCCGAAAATTGAATCGATGGTGCATCTCCCCGGTCCACCAGCATCGTGAACGCGTCCAGCGGCAGCGCCAGACCCAGACCGCGAGCCTTGATGTAGGCTTCCTTGAGCGTCCACAGTGAGAAAAAGCGGTCGGTTTGGCGAGCGCCGGGAAGCGCCTCGAGGGCGTTCACCTCGGCGGGCGAGAACGAGCGGCGCGCGATGGCCGCGACCGCGGTCGACCGCGTTGCGTCCTCGACGTCGACGCCGACGTCGACGGCCAACGCCACGGCGCAGGCGATGAGCCCGTCGGTGTGCGAAAGATTGAAGCGCAGCGGGGGGCTCTGGCAGGGGACGGCGATCTCCGGCCGACCGTGCGCGTTCGTGGAAAATTCCCAGCGTTCCGGTTCAACGTGCGAGTATCGCGAGAGGGTAGTGCGGACGAGCGCGTGTGACACAAGAAATTGGTGGCGGTGTCGCTGGAAATGGAAGCGGTCGCGCCGGTCTCTTTCGTCGCTGCTGAGAAGCCGTTCGCAGTAGCTCAGCATCCGCGCGTCGGCCGCGGCGGGAGCGTCGGGCGCGAGCAGCCACACATCCACCCTGCCGGGCTCCAGGCGGCGCGGTGCGGCGCGTCTCTCGGGGTCAGCGGGGGCCATGGTGCAGCGGGTAGAGGTGACGCATGCGTCGTCCACCTAGCCGCGCAGGCGGTCCGGCATTTCCTCCAGCAGAGCGGCGGTGGCCAGCACGAGCGTTGTGGCGTGGGCAGTCTCAAACCAGGAGGGATCGAACTCTTGAAGCTGATGGATGTGGAATACGGTGTCCCGCGACAGGTCGGCGCCGAGGGCGCTGGCCATGGCGGCAAGCTGCGGCGCCCAAAGCACCGATTTCCGCCACCCGACGTGAGGCGACAGCCACAAGCCGCGCAGGCTCGCCGGAAGCTCGCCGAGCCCACGTCTCGCCGTCTCCAGACCGCGCCACGTCGGCCAGTGGGCGCTGTCGTGGGCGGGTGAGCGGATCAGCTCCTGTCTGGACTCCTCGAGGCGCTGCAGGAGAATTTGCCGGCCGAAGTCATGTCTGGCAATTTGCAGCGGTGAGTTGGCCGGACTTTCTCCGAGGAGCTCCTGGCGGGCCAGATCGGCCACGACTTGCAGACCCGCCAGGCGTCGCGGTGCCCACTCCAGGAAGGTCGCGATGCTGCTCGCCAGGGGGCCGCCACGAGCGGCGACGTCAAGCTCTGCCACGACAAGCTCCGCCTGCATGGCTTCGACAACTCTCCGCAAAGCGCTCATCCACGTCCGCACGGGGACGGCAGCCCAGCACAGTGGCGCCGCCTCGAGGACGTCCCAGAGGCGCTCGAACCGCCCCGGACAACAGAGAACCAGGGACATGGCCGCCGCCTCGGGCGTCCGTGAGAGGCGCTTGAACAGATCGAACGCACTCGGATAAAGATCCCCGGCGCCGTCGAGCAAGGGCCAGAGCTCGCGCCATTGCCCGGCTGTCGCGTCGGTGGCAATCGTCCTCAAGACGTCGTCGAGCCGCGCTCGGCGAACCTTGCCTGGCCGCAGCAGCCCCGTCGCCGCCAGCGACAGCGGCGGCGCCTCTCCCCCACTGCCCTCCGCGGTCTGCGCCGGCGCCTCATCAGGTGCCGCCGCGGTCGCGGTCCTGGTCCCGGCGGCCACAGAGACTCGCAGCGGTCGGAAATCCGGCCGGCCTCGGAACCATCCCTGGACCAACCACTCGCCAGCGGGCAGGCACTCCTCAGGCGTCGACCACGACTCCCCGTGTCGTGCGAGCTCGGTACGCTCCACAGGGCGATCAAGCGGGAAGGCGGCGAGCTTCACCTCACCATGCTCGAGATCTGCGGCGGTATAGGGCGTGGCTCCGGATCGCGACTCGATGCCGAAGGTACCGTCGGGACGCTGCACGATTTCCGCGCCGTAGCGCGTCACCAGGAGTTTTCTTCGCGGGCCAGGCGGCTCGCCGGGGACCTCGATCCACAGTTCTACGGCAGCGCTGGCATCGTCGCTGACCGAGAGCAGCAGCGAGACACGCTTCTGGACGCGCCCAAGGTCAAGCTGAAAACGCCCCTGTCCGGCCGGCTCCAGGCTCTCAGCGAGTTGCGGCCCGTCGTCGGTCATTCGCCCCGAATCATAGGCAAAGAGCTGTCCAAGCAGTCGCGGGGGTGGACCCGCGCCCACGGCAATGGCCTCGGCGCCCATGCCCGGCAGCGCGGCCAGGCTGCTCGCCGCGCTGTACGGCAGCACGTCGCCATCGGGGCTGCGGAACAGGCCGCCGACCGCCGGAAACGGCAAGCGCAGTCCCATGGCGTAGCCGTTCGCCCAGCGCAGCGCGAGCACCACGAAGGCAGGGCAAACGCTCTTGGCCTCCAGCTCGACGTGGAAGCGGTCGCTGCCGCCGAGCCGATTGATGGTCGCGGAGGTTCCTGCGGCCCCGGGTGCGAGCGCGACCTCCTGAGCGCCGCTGCCCGCCAAGATGTAGGCGCCGGCATGAACGGCGCCGCCGCCTCGCGGTCCGCCGTCGCCACTGACGAGCATGGCCACGGTCGTCGTCTCCGGCATGATCTCCACGCGCGTGCGAAACCCCGTATGCCCCTGCCACCGATGCTCCAGAATGCCGGCGCCGACGCACTCGTCCTGGAGCGGCATCCACGTCTGCGGGCCGCTCAGTGAGCGCCAGCGGAGCGCGGCGGCGGCGATCTCCTCGCGGGCGCCGTCCGCGCCTACGCGGTACAGGCGCGGCCTGCCGACGAAAGTTCGGCCGCCGGCGACCGCGGGCAGCAGTTGGAGGGGCTGCCCTTCGAGGTGGTAGTGGAAAAGCTATTCGCGCTCGATTCCGGTACGCAGCCGGTAGGTGGCGCCGTCAGCCGTGGTGACGACGGCGCCACCCGAAAGCCGGTAGATGCGACGCCCACACGCCGTCAGCGTGTCGACGTGCACCACTGTGCTCCCTTCGTCCTCCTGGATCCTGGCGTCCACGGCAACGGCAACGGTCACTTGTGAGCCCTGGCACCGGGCGCTGCCGACGGCCAGCACGCGGTAAAAGTCGCCGGGTTCGCGCTCCAGGATCCACGGCGCATCGCTCAGCTCCAGGCCGCCGGCAGGTTCGAGTCGCGACAGCTCCGCGCCACGGCTGACGGCGACGAGTTGCATGGCGCCGAGTGCGGCGGGCGGCCGCAGCGGCGAGGACACGTCATCCAACAGGTCGAGGCGATAGGCGTCGGCTCCGGGGCTGCCATCGCCCTCCGATCGCGCCGCGCTGCCAATATAGCGGTGCCGCAGACCGGGAGCGACCAGATGCAGCTCGAAATGAAGCGGCAGCGACCCCGCCTCGCGTCCGAGGCACTGGCAAAACGCCGCGGTCGGGATCACTCTGGGCAGGAACAGCCGCCGGTGCATGGTACAGACGGCGCCCTCGCGCATCACCTCAGCGTCGACGCGAATGAAATCCTTGGCGCCCCTGAGCTGGCGGGCAACGCGCTCCACGATGTCCCGCGCCAGCGCCATGTCCTGCTCGCGCTCCGGTCGAAACGGCAGAGACGATTGGCACAGGCGGTCGGCCAATAGGGACAGGGCGGACGGGTCGTGTGCGGCAAAAAGCGCTGCTCCGTGCTCGAGGATCTGCCCTACCATCGCGTCGAACTGGCGCAGCAGCACGACCCCGTGCAACCACGGGGCCAGAAAGCGCGCCGCGCGGCCGGCGAGGAGGAGCGACGCCGAGGTCGTCCCCACGAGCTCGTGCTCCACGACCAGAGCCTGCACGAAGGCGTCCCACGCGGGCACCTGGTGGCACAGCAACGCCACGGGCAAACCGCCTTCGTCGGCAAGGGCGAAGGCAACGGCGTTGAGGCCAGAGATGGGTCGTAGGGGCCGTCGCCAGAACCGCAAGCCTGCACTGGCGAGGACGTCGAAGTCATGCCGAGATACGGAGGCGTTGCGGAACAAGAAACCAAGCGGCAGCGAGTAGCACGGCTCGCCACCGGCGTAGTCGCGGCGCCACCACTCTGCTACCGCCAGCGCTAGCAGCGCCCCAACGGCGTCGTCGCGTCTTTTCTGGGCGAGCCCGCCGGCCACGGCGGCAAGGAGCTCCGGGTATTCGTCGTCCCGAACGTCGTAGCGGTACAGAGGCCTGCCGTCCGCGGCGCGCAGCGCTCGGCTCTGCAGGAAACCCGTCAACCAGGCCACTGGCTCAGCGCTCACAATTCCCTCGATTGGTAGACCATCCAGTGCCATTTTAACCGTTTAGTTGATTTCGGCAACACCCGACCACCGCGGCGAGCCCGCGGTGGGCTCAAGCCCCGCGCACTGGTTGTGTCGGCCTCGCCCCGGCGATACACTGTCGCGGCCAGAAAAGGAGTGTATTCATGAAGCCTTACGACTGGAAATCCGCTGAACCCGCCGCCCGCGAGCTATGGAAAAACGCCGGCCTCTACGCGACCAACCTCGATGCAGACAACCTGCTCTACATCCTCGTAATGTTTCCGTATCCTTCCGGCGCCCGCCTACACGTCGGCCACTGGTTCCAGTACAGCGTCTTTGACACGTTCTGCAGATTCAAGCGGATGCAGGGCGCGGAGGTTTTCCAGCCGATGGGGTACGACGCCTTCGGCCTGCCCGCCGAAAATTACGCCATCAAGACCGGCGTGCCACCGCAACAGTCCACCGCCGAGAACATCGCCATTTCCGACCGGCAGTTCCATGAAATGGGTGCCCTCTTCGACGATGGACACAAGGTCACTACCTGCGAGCCCGCATACTATCGCTGGAACCAGTACCTGTTCCTCAAGCTGTACCATGCCGGGCTCGCCTATCGCGCACAGGCGCCCGTCAACTGGTGTCCGTCCTGCCAGACCGTGCTTGCCAACGAGCAGGTAACCAGCGACGGCGAGTGCGAGCGCTGCGACTCCGCGGTGATTCAGAAGGAGCTCGTGCAATGGTTCTTCCGGATCACGCGCTACGCGGACCGGCTCCTCGCCGACATGAAGGAGCTCGATTGGCCGGAAGAGACGCTACAAATGCAGCGCAACTGGATCGGCCGCAGCGAGGGAACGGAGGTCGACTTCGCCGTCCCCGCCCGTTATTGCGCCGGCGGCGTGGAGCGCAAGCTGCGGGTGTACACGACGCGTATCGACACGATTTATGGGGCCACCTTCATGGTGTTGGCCCCCGAGCACCCTCTGGTTGCGCAGGTCACCCAAGCGGAGCAGCGCGCCGCCGTCGATGCGTACGTCGCCGCAACCCGAAGGCTCACCGAGCTCGATAGAACCGCCACGCAGCGGGACAAGACCGGAGTCTTTACGGGCGCCTATGCGCGCAACCCATTGACCGGTGAAGAAGTCCCGATCTGGATCGCCGACTACGTGCTTGCGAGCTACGGGCATGGTGCGATCATGGCGGTACCGGCTCATGACGAGCGCGACCACGCGTTTGCCCTCAAGTTCGGGTTGCCGATCGTAGAGGTCATCCGCGACCCCGACGAGCGCGGGCAGGAGTGTTTCACCGGCCCGGGGATCATGATGAGCTCGGGCGCGTACTCCGGGCTGACAACAGCGGCCGGCAAGCAAGCGCTCGACGCCTGGCTCGCCGCGCACGGGCTCGGCGGCGCCGCCGTGAGCTACCGGTTGCGCGACTGGCTCATCTCGCGCCAGCGCTATTGGGGCACGCCCATCCCGATCGTTCACTGCCCGCGATGCGGCGAAGTCCCGCTCGGCGTCGATCAGCTCCCGCTGCTGCTGCCCGAAGATGTCGCCTTCCGACCCCATGGCTCCTCCCCGCTGGAGACCAGCGAGCGCTTCATGAACACCGAATGCCCGCGCTGTGGCGGGGCAGCGCGGCGCGACCCGGACACCATGGACACCTTCGTGTGCTCCTCCTGGTATTTTCTCCGTTACCCCTGCGCGCAGCTCTCTGACCGCCCCTTTGATGAGGACGTCATCCGCCGCGTTACTCCAGTCGACATCTACGTCGGCGGCAAGGAGCACGCCACCATGCACCTGCTCTACGCGCGCTTTCTGATGAAGGCGCTGCGCGACGCCGGGTGCGACGTGCCGCACGAGCCGTTCAAGCGCCTGATCCACCAAGGCATGATTCTCGGCGCCAACAGCCAGAAGATGTCCAAGAGCCGCGGCAACACCGTCGACCCGGACGTCTTCGTGCAAGTCCACGGCGCTGACGTGTTCCGCTTCTATATGCTGTTTGGATTCGACTTTCAGGCCGGCGGCCCCTGGAGCGACGACGGCATTCGCGCCTCCGCTGCGTTTCTGGCGCGGGTGCAGAGACTTGTGGAGTCCGTGGAAGATCTGTTTGCGGTGCCCGCGGACAGTGCGGCGGCGAGCGATGCTCCGGAGGACCGCGCGGAAATCAGCGCGCTTCTGTACGTGCTGCACTCCGGGCTGCAGTCCGCGACCCGCGACCTCGAGCGCTTCCACTTCAACACCGCCGCCGCGCGCATGATGGAGATCACCAACGAGCTCTACAAGCTCATGGGGGACCCTGCCCGCAAGGCGCGAAATGCCGTCTCCATCCGCTCCGCTGTCGAGATTCTGATGCGCATGCTGTCCCCGTTCGCGCCGCATTTTGCCGAGCACCTCTGGCGCGAAACGGGGCATGCTTCGGTGCTGGCGCGCGAGCCCTGGCCGGTGCCCGACGCGCGCTGCCTGGCGCGCAATACGGTCGCCGTGGCCGTGCAAATCAACGGCAAGCTGCGCGGTACGGTAGAGGTCGAGGCGGGAGCAAACGAGGAGGTTGTGCTGGCGGCGGCGCGGCAACAATCCAACATTGCGCGCTACCTGGAGGCGGGTGCGGTGGCGAAGGTCATTCATGTCCCCGGTAAAATTCTGAACGTGATCGTCAGGTAGTCTGCCGCCAGGAGCTTGTCATGGAACAACCACAACAGCGTTGGACGGCGGAAGAGATCGAAGAAGCGGCGCGCGGGTTTGAGGCCGCGAGCGTCCTGATGGCGGCAACCGAGCTCGGTGTTTTTGCCGCGATGGCCAGGAAACCGAACGGCATGAAACCTGCGGATCTGGCGACAGCCGTCGGCGCCGAGCCGCGGCGGCTGCGCGTCCTTCTCGACGCGCTCGTCATGCTTGGGTTCGCGGAGCGGACGCTGCGTGGGACCTATCGCGGGACGACGGGCGAGCTGCTCTTCGAGGCGCATCCAGACGGTCTCTATCATCGCCTTCGGCATCTTCACCAGCTACAGATGGGTTGGGTCCATCTCGCCGAGGTCGTGCGCGACGGCCGCCCGCGCGAAACCGCGGCGACGGGGAAAAGCGTCGCCGACCTGCGCTGCTTTCAGGAAACGCTGTTTGTTCGCTCGCGCGCCTCCGCCGAGGAGGCTGTCCGGCGCTTGCACATCGAAACCGCGGCCAAGCTGCTCGATGTCGGCGGCGGCGCCGGCGCCTATGTGCTCGCGGCGCTCGAGCAAAACCCCTATCTGGAGGCGACCATCGTCGATACGTCCGCGGTGATCGACATCGCCAAGGAGAAGATCGCCGCTGCCGGCGCCGCCGAGCGCGTGACCTTCGTCGCGGGGGACTTCTTCGCGGTGCCGTTCGGCGGAGGGTTCGAGCGCGTGCTGCTATCCAACATCGCGCACATCTACAGCCCGGAGCAGAACCGCGCGCTGCTGCGACGCTGCTTCGAGGCACTCGCTCCGGGCGGCATGATCGGGGTCAAGGACTTTTTTTTGGCGCGCGACCGGCTGGGGCCTCGCGATGCCGTCATGTTTGCCGTCAACATGGCCGTGTTCACGGAAAACGGCAATGCCTACACGCAGGAAGAGCTCGCGGAGTGGCTCACCGAGACGGGGTTCGCCGAAGTCTCGGCGGTGCGACTGGAGAGCACGCGCACGCAGGGCTTGGTGGTCGGCCGGCGGCCGTCGTAGGGGCGATGTAGGCGTCTGCTATTCCCTCATGTCGCTGGGTTGCTCATGCCTGAGGGACAACAAAACGCCTGCTCCACGAATACCATAGGACAGCGCCCTGTTGAAAGGAAGTCACGAATCGTCGCGCCGTGCACCGCCTGCCCGGAAAAAGCTCGCGCACTGAAAATAGACAGGTGCTCGCTCCGAGCCTGGTTCCGAGCCCATCCAGCTACGGCTTCATCGGCAACTGGCAGTAGGGCGGGTACGTCTTTGGGGGCAGGGGAGGGAAAAGAGTATTCTCGTACACCTTGTCCTTGCGGATAGGCTTCGGAGTGAGGAACTCCGAACCGAAGTAGATTTGCCAGTCGTCCTGCGTCTTGCCTTCGGCCTTCAGGCGCCGGAGCCCTTCCAAGGACTTCTTCACGATCTCGGGTTGGGTGTAGCCGACCCAAGACAAGCTGGAAAACCGGCCGCCGGCCTCGAGCCACGCGATCGCCCTCAGCAGGAGCCGCTCGATTTCATCCCAGTCGTCAATGTTCGACATGGCGTTCGCCAGGAGATAGCCCTCACTCGGATCCTTCTCGTATTCCGCGAGCCAGAATTCCGCGAAACGGCGCCGCCTGCTGGTTTCGCTCCGCCATTCCTTGACAATGCTGTGGAGCAAGAGCTCGGCGCGATGCGAGGGGATGGCAAGCTCCTCGGCGGTGAGGCCGACGCGCCACTCCGCGGACTTGGGTGTACTCCGCGGACTTGGGTGTAAACCTGGCAATCCACGCGAGCTCCGGGGAGCGCGCGATGGATGGGTCGAAGGAGGCGACGATCTTGTAGGTACCGAGCCGCAACGGACAGCCGTCGCGCGGGCGGACCTCGAAGGGGATGGCGACGCCGCTGTCGGGTCGCAGCTCCGCCGGCGGGTGCAGCTTGTCGGTCTTTTGCCATTTTCGGACATCATCGATCTCCTGGGGAATTGCGAGGCCGCTGTACGACGTGTCGATGTCGAAGCTCAGCTCCAACCACGACTCGGCGCGCTCGCCGTCATGCCATACTTCCAGGCGCAGGAAGTCCTGCCACGACGCACCACGGGCGCGCAGCGGGGGAGTGGGTCCGACGCTGCTCCCGTTGCTGAGCCCGACTCGGCCGATGAAGCGGGCGGCAAACTTGTACTCCGGAATGACGTTGGTACGATCATTCATGCCGTTGGAAACGCGGAAACGCAAGTAGCGGCTGGTCAAGGCACTTCGCGGCTCGCGCGCCGCGGCCACTGCCGCGCCCGTCGCGGCGAGCGCGAGTAACAGGACGACGGATGTGATCAGCTTGTTCATGACCGTCCTCTCATGGGTTGGCGTGCAGGCGCACCTGGCCGAGATCGGCTGGGCCGAAGACGCGGGGCGGTGGGTACAGCAGGCTCTCCGTCGCCATCAGCGTCGGATTTCCGTTTTCCGGGGGAACCGCGTAGTACGCGTAATGGATGATGTGAATGGAGTGTCCGCCCTCATGTCCGATGACCTTGCGCACCTGATCGTGCTTGTGCTCTTCGGTGCGCAGGATGTGATACCGCGATCCGGGCGGGGGTGTGAACGGCTCGGCGACCTCCGCGTAGACGTCGTCGCCCGCGCGCACCGCCGCCACCGGTCCGCTGCCTTCGTGCGGCCCGACGATCAGCTCGAGCGGTGACGAGTCGCCGTCCGCGTAGCGATACCATTTCGCCTCGAGCCCGGTGATCAGGTGGTCGCCGATGCCGGGGACGAATTGTGTGGTCAGCGTGCGCCCTGGCGGCGGGATAATCGCGCCGTCCACAAAGGCGGACAGGTAGACCTCGGAGTAGAGGGTGGCGTTGGGGACGTCGTTACTTCCGGTCAGGCTGAAGGTCTTGCCGTACGTGGTTTTTTCCGGCTCGAAGTACCCCCTCACGACCTCGATGAACGCGAGGTCCTGGTCGTGATGGCCCGGAAGAACGCCTTTGCCGTTGCCGTTGATGCGCTTGGACGCGTGCTCGTCCGCATCCACTCGGTGGATGGTGACACCGCTGCCGATCAGGAAGCCGGCGCCGTAGTAGAGCTCGTCGTCGGGTTCCTTTACGAACACGAAGTAGTCTTTCCACCCGGGATGGGTGCGCCGGTGATGGTCGCGCACGACGAATCCGCGAAACTCCTCGTAGGTCGTCAGCCCGTCGCCGAGTCGCCCTGCCGCGGGCGGCTGGTCGTCGGGCGCGGGGTCACCATCCAGATCGGCCGCCCAATCGAGCCCGGCATCGCTCACGTGCACGGTCTGGTTCGTTTCCCAGTCGGCCAGCACGTCCCAGCCCGCGTCAGGGAAGCCGTTGAGGTCGTTGTCCCGCGGCAGTTGCAAGAGCTCTTTCGCCGGTCCCCCCGCACCCGCGGGCAGCCCCACGTAGCTCTTCTCGCCCTCTACCTCCACCTCCACGGCGAAGTGCCCGTGCGCCCCGAAGTCGGTAGTACTAGCCTCAATCACCGCGGTTTCCAGCGCCTCCCGACTGTCCTCCGGCGTCGACCCCGTCGCGTAGCGCATCGGCACGGCAAGACCGGCGTCCCAGAACAGCGGCGCGACGTGGCGATAGGCGAGCTGTGGATAGGCGAACACCCCGGTCGAGCTCAGCGCGACTTCCCTCGGCGCGCCGCCCTGCTGGTAGGTAATCCGGTAGGACACATCGTCCTCGCTCCCGGGCGAGTCCGCCGGGAAGTTGGTCGCGATGCCCGGAAAGGCTGTGCTCGCCGTGGCGAAGGTGAGCTTGGCGCGCTCCGCCGCGTATTTCGGCACCGCCTCGATGCCGTAGCTGACCGTGGCGGCGGGTTTCCCAGGTTGGGCGGGGTCGCCGGACGGAAGGAAGTTGCGCGGCGTGTCGTTGCGATACCGGAATTTCCAGCGCGTCTCCCCCTCGGTGGCGTCCTGGGCCGTCTCGCCATCGTCGTTGGTCGCGCTGCCGTCGCCTTCCCAGTCCACGCTTCCCGGTCCGCCGCGGCGCGCGCCGCCGGAGGGCGCCACCGGAATCTCGAAGAAGGCGCCGTTACCCGCAAGCCAGTGAGGAATGCGCAAGCCTCCCAAGTATTCCTCCTCGCCCTCCTCACACCCGTACAAGTCGCCGTGGTTGCCGCAGGCGAAGGTGCGCGCCACCGTCGCGCCGCTCGCGAAGCCGCCGCCGTAGCTGCCATTAACCCAGATGTACTCGACGTCGATCGCCTCCGACCGTGACCGGTGCAGCCCCACCCGCGCCTCGAGATTGTCCACGGGCCGGTCGAGCACCTTATAGGTGTCTGTGACGTGGCTCCAGCCGTCTCCCTCCTCCTCGACCAGGCACTGTCCGCGGGTGCTCGTCAGCGACACCGACACCGGCAGCGGGTCCTTTTCGTACCACACCCACTCCTCGGGTTCCGTGCCGTGCCGGCAGTAGGACAGCGCCGAATTGAGGCAGTCGTACAGCACCCAGCTCAGTTTTACCGTCGCCGTGAGCCGCGCCGTCATCGGCACCGCCGTGGCAGCGCCGGCGGGGCAGCGCAGGTCGTCCCGGATTTCGTCTCGCCATTCGAAGGTGAGATCCCAGCGTTCCAGCAGATCGTCGGCGCGCGCGGGCACGACGTTGCTCAGACGTTCCACCTGGACGCTGCCGCGCCCCTCGCGAAACTCCCCTTCCCGGGTGATCACCTTGAGCACGTATTCATAGTGCGACCCGGGAACCACCTGGTTGTCGGTGTATTCGGTCGTGCCGACATCGTCGATGTAGGCGATGACGGCGTTATCGAGCGACGTGGCCGGAGCATTCACGGCCGTGGCGACCAGCGCGAGAGCGACCGCAGCGCTGCCGCCGGCGGCGAGGGCGAGCGCCAGGCGGCGGCGGCGCGGGGACCACCGCCCCGCGAAGAGCAGCGGGAACGCGGCCAGCGGCAGGAGCAGGTTCACCCCGGAGCTCGGCACGATGCGCGCGGTCCTGTACATGAGAACGTAGGCGACAAACTCCTGGTTGCCGCGGTCGGGCGTCCACTGGTTCCAGCCCTGGCGGATGGCGCGCGGCGAGCTGTCGATGAGGTGGAGAAAAGGAGCGTACGCGCTGGCGCTGGTATCGCCGAACGGCGGTGTGATCACCGGAAACGCCGTCCGGGTCGGGGTCGCGGTGGCGCTCGGCCCGAGCGTCGGCGTGGAGGTGACGGTGGCCGTGGACGAGGGAGTCGCTGTTGGCGTGCGGGTGGGACTCGGCGTCCGCGTCGCGGTGCGCGTCGGAGTCGGCGTGCGGGTGGCGGTCGCCGTGCGCGTCGCGGTGGGCGTCCCGGTCACCGTCGGCGTGGGGGGCAAGGTGAAGCTCGGGAAGTCGGCAAGGTCGATCCAGACCGCGTCGCTGCCCGCGTTGCCTGCGGCGCTCTTCTCGTACCTCCAGTGGAAGGTCCAGGTGCCGCTGGTTAGCCCGTACGACGCCTGGGTCCACGGCATTTCCCCCGACCAGCGGTCCTTTTCGTAGAGCGTCCCCGAAGCGCCCCGCACCCCGAACACCAACCAGTCGGCCCCGGCCTCCGTCGAGGTCCGAAACCAGAAGCTGACGTTACCTGACGCTACCAGCGTGAGCGTCACTTCGAGAACGGCGGCGCTCCCGTCAGCGAGCGGCGCCGACCGGGCCGCGTAGACGCCATCGACCGCATCGCCCGCGACGACCTGCCACGACGCCGCGGGGCTGGGCTTCCACGGCAGCGCGCCAAAATCACCGGTTTCGAAGGAGTCGCCCACGACGCGCGCGGCACCCGGCACGGCGGTCATGGCGAGGACGCAGGCGAACCACGCCACGCGCAGAATCAGCGCGCGCGACATGACGCGCCGCGGCATTCGGACCTCCTGAGCGATCAGCATCGATTGCTCGTGATTGTGGTTCGCAGCGCCGCGCGGCGCAAGAGGCGTCGGGGCCGAAGCTGACCTGCCCGGAAGTCCGTGGGGTAGTGCTTGGCGACCAGGCTTCGGCAGCCGGCAGCCCCCCGAGCCAGGGGCCATGATCCGCCGGCACACCCTGGCCTTGCCGCCGAGATGCGGCGGGGTCATGGCCAGCGCCAGAGGAGGCTTTTCGGGAAGTGAGGACGCCCGCGAGCACGCTGCGCTTGACCACGCGTTTGCCGCGATCCGTCGGGTTGGGACCCGTTTTTTCTCCCGCCCAATGGCGCCTTGCCCAGCGCGCAGTCCATCGCTCGCCGCGGATCGACCAGTGGATTGTGGCACCCCAGCGGCTGTGGTGTACGGGCGGCAGCAGCGGGACCATCCGCTCCCATACCTCGTCGGAGATACGCCAACCATCACCTTGTGTGACCATGCCCATGGCTAACCTCCTGTTCTTCCGACGCTGCGCGTCGGCAGAACGGGGCGCCGGGCAATGCCCGGCTGTTCCGCCGCGCTGATTCGCGCGGCAGAACCACAGGCGTCCCGATAGGCAGACAGACGCGACACGCTTCTACACGAGGGCGCCGGCTGAGTGGATCTCTACTGGGACAGGCCCTTATCCAGGCGCTTATGGGGAGGGACGGAGGGGGGCGTTCTCGCGACGACGCCGAGCAGGCGGTGGATCCAGGGGCTTTTCGGTGGCGGCCGCAAACGCGTGTCGGGAACGACGCATGCGTCGTCGCCTACGCCAGGTGGTCCTCTCCGCCGGCAAATCCCGACATGTACGGAAGGCCAGCAGCGAGCGCTGCGGTACGATCCGCCGCCTGGAGGAGCACGGCGGTGGCGTCCCAGGTGCCGTCGAGCAACTGAGCGCGCTGCCCTTCGGGCATCTCGAGAGCACAGGAAAGCTCGCCACAGCGCACGACCTTGTCGCTCAAGCTGATGACGACCGGGACGTCGGGGTGGCCAGCCAGGGTCGCGGCGAGCGCGGCGACGTCCGCGGGACGGCATCGGACACAGGGAAGTCCCAACGCAGTGCAGTTGCCGGCAAAGATCTCGGCGAACGACACCCCCACAAAGGCCTGGAAACCGTACCGCATCAACGCCTGCGGCGCGTGCTCACGCGAGGAGCCACAGCCGAAGTTCCGTTCCACCACCAAGATCGACGCCTGCGAGGTTACGTGCTGGTCGAACAGATGGGCGCCGCGGGCCGCCGCGCGGTCATCCGCGAAGGCATGCTCGCCCAGGCCGGTGAAGGTGATCGCCTTGAGAAAGCGCGCTGGAATGATGCGGTCCGTGTCGATGTCGTCGCCGGGCAGAAAGCACGCCTTGCCCGCGACCTCGAGAATCCGCCTGATCTCGTTCATCACAGCACCTCGCGCACGTCGGTAATCCGACCGCGAATGGCGGCGGCGGCGACCATCGCCGGCGACATCAGCACCGTACGTCCGCGTGGAGATCCTTGCCGCCCTTTGAAATTGCGGTTGCTCGACGACGCACAAAGCTGGTCGCCTTGCAGTCGGTCGGGATTCATCGCCAGGCACATGGAGCAGCCGGGTTCGCGCCACTCGAAGCCGGCGGTCGTAAAAATCACGTCGAGCCCTTCTTCGGAGGCCTGCTGGGCGACGGCCTGCGACCCCGGCACGACCAGCGCCTTCACGCCTGGAGCGACGTGACCCCGCATCGCCACGCGCGCGGCCTCGCGGAGATCCGAGATGCGGCCGTTGGTGCAGGAGCCGATGAAGGCGACGTCGATCGGGGTCCCCGCCAGCGGTGCTCCCGGCCGTAAGCCCATGTAGGCGAGCGCGTCCGCGGCACTGCTACGTTCCGCGGCTGGCAGTCGTTCCGGGTCGGGGACGACCCCGTCAATTGGTATGGCCTGGCCGGGGTTGGTGCCCCAGGTCACCGTCGGCGCGATGTCCTCGCCGGCCAGGACAAAACGGTCATCGTAGCTGGCGTCCAGGTCGCTGGCCATCGACCGCCACCAGGCCACGGCGCGCTCCCACGCTTCCGCCTTCGGAGCGTAGGACCGCTCCTGCAGGTAGGTGAACGTGTGCTCGTCGGGATTGACGTAGCCGACCCGAGCACCGCCCTCGATGGACATGTTGCAGATGGTCATGCGTTGCTCGAGGTCCATCGCCGACAGCACCGCGCCGCCGTATTCGTAGGCGTAACCGGCGCCGCCATTGACGCCGAGGCGGCGGATGATTTCGAGGATGACGTCCTTGGCGTAAACGCCGGGTCCAAGCTTGCCAGTGACGTCGATCCGGCGCACCTTGGGTCGGTCAAGAAGCAGGCACTGCGAGGCCAGCACGTCACGGACCTGGCTGGTGCCGATGCCGAAGGCAACAGCGCCGAAGGCGCCGTGCGTGGAGGTATGGCTGTCACCGCAGGCGATTGTCATCCCGGGTTGAGTCAGTCCGAGCTCCGGGCCGATGACGTGAACGACACCTTGTCGCCCTGTCTCGCGGGTGAAGAAGCGCACGCCGAACTCCGAGGTGTTGCGCTCGAGCTCTCGCATCATGGCTTCGGCGAGCGGGTCGGCAAAGGGGCGCGCCACGTTGTCCGTCGGAACGATGTGGTCCACGGTGGCAAAGGTGCGGTGCGGAAACGCGACGGCAAGGCCGAGCTCGCGTAACATGGCGAACGCCTGCGGGCTGGTCACCTCGTGGACGAGGTGAAGACCGATAAAGAGCTGCGTTTGCCCGCTGGGTAGCGCGCGGACCGTGTGGGCTTCCCAGACCTTGTCGAAGAGACTCTTGGCGTGATGGGCCATGCCGCCATCCTTGTGGAGTTACCAGGTGCGAAAGAAGGCGCGACGTGGCGCGTCGCGATGAGGGGAGCCTAGACCGATCGACGCGGATTGGCAACCGCGCAAAAAAAATGCGGCCGGGCTTGTGAGCCGACCGCAGAAAAACGAAGATGGGTGACCCGAGGCGCGGCCGACGGACGCAGCCTCGGTGGGAGGAACGGGCGCTACGCTCTGACGAGTCGTTCGAGATCCTTCTCCGGCTGAACGCCGACGGCGCTGGCGACGATGTCGCCATTGCGAAACACGGCAAGGGTTGGAATGGACATGACGCGGTAGGATGCAGCGATCTGCGGTGCGTCGTCGACGTTGAGCTTGACGACCTTGATGTCCGGATGAGATGCGGCGAAACGGTGAAGGATGGGAGCCATGGCCCGGCAGGGGCCGCACCATGCGGCCCAGAAGTCGACGAGCACCGTTCCGGGGGCTTCCAGAACCTCGGGCTTGAAGGTTTCCTCAGTTACTTCTATGAAATGTTGTTGAGTACCGGCAGTCATGAGTGGCTTGCTCCGAGGGTGACCGGAAGGAGCTCCCGGTCGACGTTTTGTTCGCTTCCATTCAACAAGAGAGGGACAACGCGTGCGGCAAGAGGATGCACGACGCGATAGGACCGTTTACGGCCGGCGCGGGTCACCGCCAAGACGCCGGCGTTTCTGAGGATGGCGAGATGTCGCGAGACGATGGGCTGAGGCAACCCCAGGCAATCGACCATGTTGGTGACGCAGCAATCCCCGCGCAGCAGGCCATCGACGATGCGCAGGCGCAGGGGATGAGCGAGGGCGGCGAGGAGGTCGGCGGCGCCGCGGAGTAGCTCGGAGTTGCGATCGGGGGCATCATCGAAGTATGACATATTCCATATAATATGATGGAAATGGTGGCGTGTCAAGGTAGGCTGACGGCGCGAGAGGGTGGCGAAATGTTGGCCTCGCATTTGCAGTTACTGAGCAGTGAAGCGGAAGTCGCCAAACACAGGAGATTGAACCCATGAGAACGTCCACACGCGCTGTCGCATTCGCGATTCTTGCCATCGTTTCGCTGCCGGCCGTTCGCGCCGCCGCGGACAGTACTGTGGTGTGCCCGAATCCGGGCGACTACCCGATCTTCTACGTGGCCTACAAGATCGCCGATCTTCCGCACCACACGGCGAAAAGCTACTTTTCCGGCGAGACGCAGCTCATCGATGCCGAAAACGGGGTCCATGACGTCAACCGCGTTGTCCACGAACGCGTTTCGCCGATCATCCGCACCACGTGCTCCTCATTTCAGCAGGTAGCCGAGCGGAACTGGGGAATCGCGCGCAAGGTGCTGGTGCCCGGCACCGAGGAGCTGTTTTACTACTACGACGCGAGGGACGTCCGCCGCGGTCTGGTGTGGATCGACAAGGATGATAACAGCAACGGCGGCGCGCTCGGCATTCAGGAATACTACAAGTGCGACAAGCAGGACGGCTCCCTTCACTACCTGGTCGCCAACGCCTCTGTTTACGACGCTGGCCTGGACCGGGTCGCGATGAAGGGGGCGGAGACGGCCAAGGAGAAGTATTTCGCGGTGGTTCGCGCGGCCCTGGAAGAGATCACCGACCGCCACATCCGGGAGGCTTTGCCGACGAGTCTGAAGGGCTGCCAACTCGACAACCGCCAGGGCTTCAGCGTCTGGTACAAGGGCGTCGAGGGTGAGGAGCCTACGGTGCACTACGACGCGTATGATCCGCGGCCGGTGACGCTGGACACGCTGTATTATTGAGTCTGGGCGGAGGAGCGGCGGAGGGGGAGGCCGGCGATGGTAGCGAAGTAGCGGTGTTCGGGGGGGCATAAACGTCGGAAGACGTTCAAAAGATGACTTGAGACGTCTTTTCGGCCCGCCGCACCGCTCGCCACCACCAACAAGTACACCTCCGCACACCCAAACGACGACTTCAGCCGCCCTGCATGCTCGTCCTCCCGCACCATCTTCTCCAGCGCCCGCGCCGCCTCCATGGCGGTGCCGGCGGCCCCAAGTAGCTCCCGCGCCAGTCGCGCCAGTCGTGCTTCGGTGCGCAAGCCAGCGCCCGCCGCCGCCACCTCCGCGCCCTCTAGCAGCGCCCGAACCCGGCTCGGGTCCCCGCCGCCGCGCGCCACGGCGCAACCCCAGTGCATCCGCAGGCCCCACTCCAGCGATGCACTGCCCAGTGACTCGGCGAGCGAAAGCGCCGCCCCGAGCGCCGCTTCCGCCGCCTCGTCGTGCCCGATCACCAGCAACGCGAGCCCCCGACAAAACAAGCTCTGCAGGCGCCACGTTCGATCCCCTAAATGCTCCAGCAGCGGCTCTGCCGCCGCGCACGCGGTCAGCGCCGCCGCCGCCTCGCCGCGCCGCAGCTCGCAGTTGGCCTCCTGCACCGCCGCCACCGCCTGCAGCCACGCCGCGCCGTTCTCCCGCGCCGAGTCCGCCAGCTCCCGATACAGCTCCGCCGCCGCCGCGAAGCGCCCCTCGCTCATCAGACATATTCCCAGATTATGGCTGCAGAGCATCCCGTCCTGCACCGCATCCATCCGCCGATAGACCTGGCGGGCTTGCTCCAGCATGCGCCGGGCGCGCTCCTGAGCGCCATCGCGCCTCGCGATCTGCCCGAGCGTCGCCAGACACTGCGCTTCCCCAAGCGCCTCGCCGCTTTCTCGGTAGCGTTCCATGAGCGATTCGAACAGTGCGCGCGCCGCCTCCAGCCGGTCCTGGCGATACAGAATCTGGCCCTTGAGGGCCAGACTCTCGAGTCGCGCCCGCGCCTCATCGGCAACTCCAGGAAGTGAGGTCGCGCGGTCCAGGTTCGCCAGCGCCTCGTCGTAGGCGGCGCGGTTGGTGTGCACCAACGCGATCCGGTAGAGCGTATTGCACAGATGCGTGGGGTCCGCGAGACCAGAAAACACTGCGAGCGCCTCCCGGTACGTCTCCATAGCTGCGTCCCAGTCGCCGAGATCGTACCTGGCATTGCCGCAATGTAGCAGCGCCGCACCCGTAGCCACGAGATCGCCTGTGCGCCGCGCCAGCTCAAGCATCGCGGCGCCATCCTCGGCCGCGGCCGCGAACTTCGCGAGCTGGTCCCGCGCCCGCGCCCGCGCCTCCAGCGCGCGGAGAAGCTCCGCCGCGCCAGCCGCTCGCTCCCCGATGCCCGCGGCCAGCGCCCTGGACAACAGCGCTTCGGCCTCGCGCGCCGCATGGCGCGACATGGCGGTGACGCCTGCCTCCACCCAGTGCGGGAAGGCGCGGGCGCTCTCCCCCGCCGCCTCCCAGTGCCCACCGATCTCGGCAGCCCGCGAGCGCGCGTCTGGGAGCTGTTCGAGATGCGCTGCGGCGAGCCGATGAATGCGGTGGCGCTCGCCCTCCGGCAGCTCCACGTACGCCAGCTCGCGAATCTTGTCGTGGGTGAACCGCACTCCGCCCGCCGCCAGCTCCTCCAAGATCTGCCGCCGCAGCAGCTCGGCCGCCGCGCTGCGGACTTCCACTTCCGAGCATCCCGGCAGCCGCGCCAGCAGCTCCAGGTCCGGTTCGCGGCCCAGCACCGCCGCGGCACCCAGAATCTCTCGTGCGCGACCGGGAAGACCCCGCAGCCGCCGTTCCAGCGTCTCCCGCAACGAGATCGGCAGCGCCAGACGCTCGACCGCGTCCAGGGTCTCGCCGCGGCCCGCCGCCTCTCCCAGTCGCCAGCGCCCGTGGCGATCTCGCCGCAAGAGCCCCTCGTCCACGGCGGCGCGCAGATACTCGGCGACAAAAAACGGGTTGCCCTCGGTGTGCCGCGCCAGTGCCGCCGCGAGACCCGGCGCCGGTTGTCGCAGCGCCAGCATTTGCCGAATCACCGTCGCGACGTCGTCGCCGCCCAGTCTGTCCAGGGCGACGAGCGCGACACCGCGGGCACCAACCGCGCCGCCGAGCCGGTCGCCGATCTCCTCGCTGCGATAGGTGCCAAGAACCAGGCCGGCGATCCGACTTGCCTGCCCGGTGCGCGCCAGGTGGCGGAGAAAACCGATCGTCACGTCGTCCGCCCACTGCAGGTCGTCGAGCACGAGGAGCGCAGGTTCCCGCTGCGAATACGCGATGACGACTTCGGCCAGGTCGTCATAGATCCGCAGCCTCGCCTCCTCGCCCGACGCATCGGGGACCGCCGTCCGCGCCTGCAAGCGCAGGCGTGAGGCCACGCCTGGAAAGATCTCCGCCAGCGACCGCAGCCGCCGTCTCAGCTCCGGGGCCTCGTCGCCGTCGAGCAGCTCCGCGCAGTCGTCGGCAATCTGCTGGATGGGGCGCTCCAGAGGAAACAGCGGCACTGCGGACGTGGTCGCCTGGCACTCGCCGGTCAACAGGTGGACGCCGCGAGACACCGCCTCGCGGGCCAGCTCCGCTGCCAATCGGGTCTTGCCGATGCCGCTCTCGCCCGCGATGAAGGCCAGCCCGCCGGAGTCACCACCGCGCTGCACCAGCAGGCGGCGAAGCTGGCGTAGCTCGGCGGCACGACCCACGAAGGCCGGGCGATAGAGATAAACCGCCGCCGCCGGTCCGGCCTGCGCGCGTGCGGCACCCACTTCCTCCAACATGCGGCCGAGATCCTGCGCGTAGCCGATCCGCTCGGTCGGGTTCTTTTCGAGCAGCGCCAGGACGATTTCGTCCACCGCCCGCGGGACCGCCGGCGCGAAGGACGAAGGCGGGGACGGGTCGCTTTCCAGATGGCCGCGGACGATCTCGCGAAAGCTCGCGCTCGCGTGCGGCGGCCGGCCGCAAAGGAGCTCGAAGAGAATGCAACCGACGGCGTAGAGATCCGCGCGGGCATCGACGAGCTCGCCGCGGATCTGCTCCGGCGCCATGTAGAGGATCGTACCCTGCGGGACCGCGACGTCCAGCACTTCCCTGTGGTCAGCGCTGCTCACCCGCGCCGCGACGCCAAAGTCCACGAGCACCGGCCGATCACCCGCCGTCACCAGAACGTTGGCCGGCTTGAGATCCTTGTGCACCAGACCTTCGCCGTGAAGGAACGCAAGGGGAACGCAAAGTCGGCGCACCAGCGTCAGTACTTTCGACAGGTTTCCGCCGCGGCCAGCCGTGGTGCTCCCAGGAGATGGCGCGGCCGCGTCCGGACGCTGACCGCGCATCGGCATCGTCGCGCCCTCCGCTGGTTTCGGTGTGCCGCATGCCTGCGCGAGCGGGCGACCGTCGATCCAGGTCATGGCGTACCACGGCCAGCCATCCTCCGTGCCGTGATCGACGATGCGCACAATCCCCGGATGCCGAAGCTGCGATAATGCCTGAATCTCCCGCCGAATACCTTCGAGTTTCGCGCCCTCGACGCCGAGCACGGTCTTGAGCGCGACGTGCGCACCCGTCTCGCGGTGCACAGCGCGGTAGACGACGCCCATGCCGCCCTGACCCAGCACCGAGACGGCGTTGTACGGTCCAAACGCTCGGCCCGACCGCTCGCGTCCCTTACCCGCGCGCGCCGTGCGGCCATCCGCGTTTGTCACCGTGTCTGTCACGCTCTCTCGCTCCCGACCTGCCCCAGGCCACCGGCCCACGCTCCGTCCCCGAGGTCGGCAGTGAATTGTAGCATGGAGCGGCGCGGCTCGAAGCGGGGGAAGCGGGGACAGGCATCACCCCAACCTGGCGTCACCGCCGAATCGTCATTCCGGCGCGGCCAGTGCCCGGCCCATCGCCGCGCGGACCGCCGTGATCACGCCTGGGCCGTTGAGCGCGAACACGTGCAGCTCTGCCGGCGACGCGGTCGCCCGCCACCAGCGCACGACCGCGGCAACGTCGCGGAGGAGCTCCGCCGGCGATAACAAGTGGGGTCGACCGCCGGCACCGTCGGGGCGAAGCGACACCCCCGGATCCGCGCTCTCCGCCCCGACGACTCCAAGCGCCGGGACGAGGCCCTGGCGCAGGTGCCTGGCCACGAAGGAGCCACGCCCAAACGGCGCCAGCGACGTGTAGAGCATGCGGACGACGCGGTTGCGCTCCGAGCTCAGGAAGCCGGGCGGCACGGCGAGCGTCCCGAGGACCCAGCCGAGCCCCGGGACATCCGGTACCAGCGGCAGCACGTACAGGTGCACCGCCATCCGCTCGGCAAGGTCGCGGACCAGGCGATCGAACCGCTTCTGTGCGTCAGAATCGCGTTTCACCCGCATGAGCTCCCGGGCAATCCGGCGAGGAGAGTGGGCGAAGGCGGCTTCGACGAGCGCTCTGTGAGGTTCCAGGTCAAACCCGACCGCGCGCACCGGCAGCCGGCTGCGGTCGAGCCATGCGGCGATCCTGCACACTCCGGCCTCGGTCTGTGCGACGTTGCTCCGGCACTGCCAGTAGCCGTGCGCGCGGTCGAGCGTCACCCAGACGTCGACGGCAACTCCCGCCGAGATCAGCCGCGCCAGCACCTCCTCCATGCGGTGCTCGCCGGGATAGCACGCCACGGCAACGGCGGCAGCGTCCTGGCGCAGCAGCTCCACGACTTCGGGAGTCACTACGCGCGCCAGCAAGAAATCGGCGCGCACCGGAAAACCGGCGCGGGCGGCTTCCTCGCGGCTCTCCACGAAATAGGTCACCAGTGGACGGATCATGGCGTCAGGCTGTACAGGCGGTGGCATCGCGGTGTCAACGTCCCAGGAAAGGCGCACCTGGAGCCACCGCCGCCTGGTTGTCGGCGCGACAATGCCTCCCTCCGTTTGGGCGCCGGCCGAATGTCGGGTGATGCTCCTCTACAAGGGTCGCAGGCTCCCCCCTCCCTGCCTCCCGCGCTTGCGAGGGGAGGTGAGGTGGGGGGCTTCGCGATTTCATCTCCGCGCCGCTTGCAGTTGAAAAGGCGGGCGATTCTGGGCGCCCGATGCGACTTGTCGGCGCGGCGCCGGCGGCGCTACAATCGCGAACGCCGGTGGATATCCCAGGCCCCGGCGGGAGGCGAGCGCCGCGGCATGCCGCTCACGGCCGCAAGCCTCCCACTCAGGCACGCGACACTCGCGCGCTGTGCGCCGAATCCCCCGAGGACCCCCAGGAGTTGGGCCATGCTGACCACCATTCCAGCTTTCCACGTCACGCCACTCGGTGATCGCTCGAGCCGGGCCATCATGCTTGCGATTTTCGAGGAAGTCGAGGAGAACCAGGCGCACCTGCTCAAGCATCTCGGTGCGGAAACGGCGGAAAAGGTGATGCGCCTTCTGGAAGGGCGTCATGTCGTCGGCAAGTACAAGGAGTTCAATCTCCTCATGGGGGATTCCCGGGAGCACGGTCTCGAATGGATTCTGCTCATGGGACTCGGCAAAAAGACGGACATCACCCAGCCGTATCGCCTCCACGATCGCATTCGTTCCGTCGTCGCCATCGCCGCCCGCCACTTCCGGCGAAAGCACCTCAGCACCTTCTGCGTCGACGACTACTCCGACCTCGGCCTCGCCGGCGACGTCGCCGCCAAGCTGATCGTCGAGGGCGCCAAGCTCGGCCTGTACCGCTATGATCGCTACAAGGCCAAGCAGGGAAAGAAGGACTCCGACGAAACGCCGATACAGGCGATCTACATTCTTACCGAGGGCGATCCGGAAGTCTTGCGGAAGTCCGCGCACTACGCTGAGGCCACCTGCTCCAGCACGTTGCTCGCCCGCGATCTGGTCAACACACCACCGACCGATCTGACGCCGCTGGGCTTCGCGGAGCAGGCCCGGCAGATGGCAGAGACGACGCCGGGCCTCGCGTTTGAGCTGCTCGACAAGGCGGCGATGGAACGTGAGCGGATGGGCTTGCATCTCGCCGTCAGCCGCGGCTCGGACAATCCGCCGTGCGTGTCGGTCCTGACGTACCGCGGGCGCCCGGATGCCGGCGGGTGGGACCTCGGCCTCGTTGGCAAGGGGGTTACCTTTGACGCTGGAGGCTACGACATCAAGCCCGGCGGTTCCATGTATCGCATGTACGGAGACATGGCCGGGGCAGCCGCCGTCGCCGCCGCGGTCCGCTCGATCGCGGTGCTCGGCCTGAAGCTGAACGTCGCGGCGGTCATGCCGCTTTCGGAGAATCTCATCAACGGCAGCGCCTACAAGCCCGGCGACATCCTCACCTCCCGCAAAGGTTTGACCGTCGAGATTACCAATACGGACGCCGAGGGAAGACTGCTGTTGGCCGATTCTCTGCACTACACATGCGAGCGCTTCAAGCCCACCTATCTCATCGACATCGCGACGCTTACCGGCGCCATCGTCGTCGCCCTCGGGCACTTCGTCAGCGGCCTGTTCACGCACGCCACTGACCGGGACGCTGATGACAAGCTTGCCGCCGATCTGCTCGCCGCGGGCCGCCAGACCGGGGAATGGCTGTGGCGCTTGCCAGTCGACGACGACTACCGGGTGCAACTGTCCAGTGACGTCGCCGACATCGAGAATGCGGCGATCGATCGCGGTGCAGGAGCGGGTTCGATCACTGCCAGCGTCTTTCTCAAGGAGTTCGTGGATTTTGAGGTCGTCAAGGCCTGGGCGCACCTTGACATTGCGGGGACGGCGCTGATGGAAAAGACCCTGATCTATAACAAGTGCCCCTATCAGCCCAAAGAGGGGGGGACCGGCATCGGCGCGCGATTGTTGACGCGTTTCGCCGAGACCCTGCAGTAGGGCGAGCGAGCTGGCGCGAGGCATTGAAAGATCGACGCATTGTGCCAAAATAGAGGAGTTGGTCCGGAGTTGCTCCGGTCCGCCTCCTCAGTGGCAGGCTTCTCTTGGCAAGCGGAGCGACGACGGCAGGAGCCTTGGCCATGGACGAATACAGCGACGACGTTTTTCGCCGACTCTTCGACAACAGCCTGATCGGCCTCTATCGAACGACGCCCTCTGGTCGCATCCTCGCAGCGAATCCCGCGCTCATTCGGATGCTCGGCTTCTCTTCCTTCGCGGAGCTTTCGGAGCGCAACCTGGAATCCACCGGCTTCGTCGATGGTTACCCGCGAGCGCTCTTCAAGGACCGCATCGAGAGCCAGGGGGCAATCTCGGGGCTGGAAAGCGCCTGGAAAAGGCGGGACGGGTCGACGCTGAATGTGCGCGAAAGCGCCGTTGCCGTGCGCGATCGCGATGATAAGGTGCTCTACTACGAAGGCGCGGTGGAAGATATCACGAGCTGGAAAGAAACCCAGCAGGAGCTACGGGCGAGCGAAGAGCGATTCGCTGCTTACATGGCCCACCTGCCAGGCCTGGCCTTTGTCAAAGACCTCGACGGTCGCTTTCTATTCGTCAACCACCGCTTCTGCTTGCGGTTCGGGCTAACCCCCGAGCAGTGTCTCGGGCACCGATCCCGCGAGCTCAATTTTCTCCCCGAATCGGTGCTCGCGGCGGCGGAACAAGCGGATGCCGAAGTTGTCAGAACCGGAAAACACCTCGAGGTCGTCGACGAGCTTCCCGTCCCCTCGGGAGGTCAGCATTGGCTGACCATACGTTTTCCGCTGAAAGACGAAAACGCGAAAGTGAGCGCCGTGGCCGCGATTTCAGTAGACATTACCGAGCACGAAAAAGTCGAGAACGAGCGCTTGCGCGTGCAGAAGCTCGAATCGCTGGCCCTGGTCGCGGGCGGCATTGCTCATGATTTCAATAACCAACTGACCACGATCGTCGCCAGTCTGGACCTCGCGCGCGCACTATCGTCGGCGAGCCCGGAAGTCACGACGATTCTCGATCGCGCAGCGCGGAGCGCCTACGCGGCGCGCGACCTGACCTACCAGTTGCTCACGTTCGCCCGTGGCGGTGCGCCGGTTACCGGCGTGCGCAGAATCGAATCCTTGGTGAAGTGGGCCGTGGAGTTCACCACGCATGGAACCAGCGTCGCCGCGCGAGTCGAGCACCGCGACGCGCCCATCCACGTCGCCGTCGACGAAGGGCAAATGCGCCGCGTCTTCCAGAACATCATCATGAACGCGATTCAAGCCATGCCACGCGGTGGCGTCATCGAAATCACGACCCGGCGCGCTGACGACGGCAGCGCCGAAGTCGTCATCGCCGACCACGGCGCCGGCATACCCGCGGACGTGCTTCCGCAGATCTTCGATCCCTACTTCACCACGAAGTCCGGAAGCTCCGGCCTCGGACTGGCCGCGGCCCACTCCATCGTGCGGCAGCACGGTGGCACCATTACGGTAGACTCGCGACCCGGCGAGGGCTCACGGTTCACCGTCAGACTTCCCGCCTCTGAGCACGACGAAGCGCCGCGCAAGGAGGCCCACGCCGAGTCACTCCCGAGATTCTGCCGCGTTCTCCTCATGGATGACGAGGAGAGCATCCGGCGCGTAGCAAACGACATTCTGGAGCATGCCGGCTTCGAGACCATCGCGGTCCGGAATGGCGACGAGGCGGTCGCTCAGTTTGCCGCCGCGCGTACCGAGCAACGGCCATTCGACGTCGTGTTGCTCGACCTCACGGTCCCCGGAGGAATGGGCGGAGTCGAGACGATTCGCCAGCTCAGAGCCATCGATCCAGCCGTGCGCGCCATCGTCATGAGTGGATACAGCGACAATGCGGTGCTGGCCAGGCCTGGTGCTCATGGCTTCGCCGCCGTGTTGCGCAAGCCGTTTCGCATCGCGCATCTCCTTGACGCTGTCCATGAGTGTCTGAGCTCGCCGTCGGCACCAATGGACTGATTGGTCCGCAGGGCCAATACCGCCGAATGGTAACGGTTCACCTCCCCCCCGCTTGCGGGGAAACAGAGGGGGGTGAACAGATACGCCGAATGTGAGCGGTTCTTGAATTGTCGGCGGATCGTACTTATAGGTATAGTTCGCATGCGAACTAAATCAGGCTGCCGCTGGTTTCGGCGTCGCCACTTCGAGCAAGGGGTTCCCAATGACTCTACGGGTAGCAGGATGTGATCTCGGGAAGGCGTCCGCCGGCTTTGTCACCGCCGAGATCGACGCGCGCGGCGCAGTTTGTGTCCAGGACGTGGAATACGTGTTGCACGACGGCAAACCGTTCGAGGTCTTCCGGGCCTGGTGGGAGCGCAAGGGGATCGCGGGCCTCGCCGCCGTCGGCGCCACGGGCATCTATGCCGATGAGCTGGTCGCGCCGATCCACGTCCTACCCGAGGACTATTGCCTGGAGGCCGCGATCGACGCTCTGGGCGATCTGCCGTCGCCGGCAAACTTCGTAAGCCTGGGGGCGCGCGGATACGGCGTGTTGACGCGAGAACCGGCGGTGGCGCCGAGCACCCCCGCCGCGGCCGCCGCGCGGGGCAACGGCAACGGCCGAGGTAACGGCGCCGGCCCTGACAGCAACGCCAAAGCGGTGCCGAGCGGCCACGTGTACTTATACGCCGAGAACGACAAGTGCTCGTCGGGAACCGGCGAGAACATCCGCAAGATCGCCGCCCGCTTCGGCCTTTCTATCGAGGAGGCCGACGCGCTCGCGCTGGGCGCCAGTGGGACGATTCCGATCACGGCGCGCTGTTCCGTGTTCGCCAAGAGCGAGATGACCCACTACGCCAACCAGGGGCGAGACCGGGCATCGCTGTTTCGAGGATACTTCGCATCCGTGGCGCGCAATGCTCATGCGCTGCTCAGCCGAAACCGCGTCGCCGGACCGGTCTACCTCATCGGCGGCGGTTCCCGGTTGGAGTCGCTGCGGCAGGCGTTCGCCGCGGCGCTTGGCGAGCCGGTCCACACGCTGGAGGGGGGCCTGCTGCTGGAAGCCGCAGGAGCCGCGCGCATTGCCGGTCAGCTCGCCGCGAGCGCGAGCCCGAGCACGAGCGCGGCGCGGGCGCTTCCCGCGGCGCCCGAGGAGCTCTTTCGGCGCAGTCGCAGCCGCTTTTCCGTGCTCCAGCCGGCGGCGCAGTGGGCGAATCGCGTGCTCATCATGCCGGAAGTCCCCGGCGCGCACGACTGGCAGCGGAGACCGGCCGTGCTTGGCCTCGACCTCGGCTCGACTGGAGCCAAAGCGGTCCTGACCGACATTCAGACGGGACAACCGCTGCTGGACGTCTACGACCGGACGCGAGGCAATCCCGTAGATGCGTGCCGGCGACTCGTGGCGTCCATGCTCTCACAAGGCACGCCGGATGTTCGGGGAATCGGTCTGACCGGCTCGGGGCGAGAAGCAGTGGCGACCTTGGTGCGCGCGGTGTATCCGGGTTCGGCGGCGGTCGTGGTGCTGAACGAAATCGTTGCGCACGCAACGGCGGCCATTTCATGCGACCCCGACGGCGGCGCCGATCTTTCCGTCATTGAGATCGGCGGTCAGGACGCCAAGTACACGCGCATCAGCGGCGGCCGCATCGTGGAAAGCGACATGAACAAGGCGTGCAGCGCTGGCACCGGGTCCTTTCTGGAGGAGCAGGCGCACTTCTACGACGTCGATGACATCGCGCGCTTCACGGCGCTCGCGAAGTCCGCCACGCGGCCTCCCGACCTCGGCCAGATGTGTACGGTATACGTCGCAGATGCCGGCTCCGAGGCGCTCAAGGACGGTTTCACGCTGGCGGATATCTTTGCCGGGTTCCAGTACTCGGTCGTGCAGAATTACCTGAACCGCGTCATGGGGCAGCGCACGCTGGCCCGGCGCGTGTTCTTCCAGGGAAAGCCGGCGTCCAACCCGTCGCTGGCGTGGACCGTCGCCGCGGTCACCGAAAGGGACATCGTCGTTCCCCCAAATCCTGGCGCCATGGGGGCGTGGGGAATCGGCCTGTGTGTGCGTGACGCGCTGGGCGCAGCGGATCTCGCCGCGGCGGCGGGCTTCGACCTCGCTCTCATCGGCGCCGCGGAAATCGCAGGGCGCGAGGAGTTTCGCTGCCAGGACAGCCGCTGTCGGACACTGTGCCCGATCGAACGGACTACGATTCAGGTTGGTGAGACGCGCAATGTCGCGCTATCGGGAGGTGCCTGCCCGAAATACGAGGTGTCCACGAAGTCGCAACCCAAGCTCGACCGCGACGCACCGGACCCATTCGAGACGCGCAAGCGTCTTCTCGCCGCCTTTACGGATGCTTCCGTGGAGAGCAAAAAACCGGTGGGGATTCCGGTCACGGGAGCGATCTGCGGTCACGTTCCGTTTCTCGCCACCTTCATCGCGCGCATGGGATTCGCGCCGGTGCTGATCTTCCCCGACCCGCGCTCGCTGGCTCGCGGCGAGCAGCTTTGCAACAGCTTCGATTCCTGCGGGCCGACGAAAATCGCACACGCGCTCTGCGACACCGATCTTCCGGTGCTGTTCTTCCCGAAAATCCTGGATTTCCCGGAACCTGACGGGCCAGGCGGGGATACGTGCGTGACCGAGCAGGCCATGCCGGAGATGGCGGCGGCAGGACTTGCCTCTCGCGGCAAGAGCACGACCGTCATCCAGCCGGTACTGTCGCTCGAAGGCGGCCTGCGACACCCGCGCGTGATCGCCGCGCTCGCTGCGGCGGCGACGCGCCTCGGAGCAACGCCTGGTGCCGACGTCGAGGCCGCGGTGGCGGCGGCGGCCGCCGCCCAGCAGACCTATCGGGAACGGCTCGCCGAGGCCGGTCACGTGGCGCTGGCCTACGCGCGCGAGCGCCAGCTCCCGGCAGTCGTCCTGTGCGGGCCGCTGCACGTCATCCACGACCCCGCCATTAATGCCACCATCCCCACCATCCTGCGCCAAAATGGCGCCGTTGCCATCCCCATGGACTGCTTTCCGATCGCTTCGGACGTCGGTAAGATGGAGCGGATCTACTGGGGCGAGTCCAATCGTTACCTGCGCGCCGCGCTGTCGGCTCGGCGCTGCGGCGACGTTTATCCCGTGATGCTTTCGTCCTTCGGCTGCGGGCCTGCCTCGTTTGCCGAGCAGGCCTTTCAGCGCCTCCTCGAAGGCTATCCACACACCATTCTGGAAAGCGACGGCCACGGCGGAACCGCGGGGTACATCACGCGCATCCAATCTTTTCTCCATTCCGTCCGGCAACACCGCGATCGCGCCGGTGATCCGGCAGCGCCGGGGGCAGGCAAGGGCGAGGAAGCTGTCGAACGGCAAAGCTATTCGGGATCATTCCTCGACCACGGAGTGCGTTACGTCTTCTTGTCGAGCGTCGACTACCTCGGGGAGCTTTTTTCCGCGGTCTACCGGTCGTTCGGATACGACGCCACCGTCGCTCCGCCGCTGTCGGAGGAGACGCTGGCGTGCGGTCGGCGCGACTGCTCCGGCAAGGAGTGTCTCTCCTATCAGCACCTATGGGGTGCGTTTCGCACCTATCTGGAGCACTGCCCTCCGGACAAGGAGACGCGCCTCATGCAGATTTCCGGGGAGATGTGTCGGGCTGGCGTTTTTCCCGTCAAGGATCGCATCACGTTGGAGCGCATGGGGCTCGACGATCGCGTGCTCGTGTCGGCATTGCGCATCGCCGGGGGACCCGGCATGTCGATAAAGCTGTGGGCGGGGCTGGCGGCACTGGATATCGTGCGCCAGCTCTACGTCTACATGGAGGCCGCCGAACGCTGGCCGGGGACGGCGCACAGCCTGTATCGCTGGCATTCGGAGCGGATCTTGCGGCTCATGGAAGAGCCCACGGGCAATGGCGGCTGGGTGCTTGGCGAGTACGGGCAGCAGTGGCGGGAGCTGCTCGCGCGGCTTGCGGAGGCGTCGCTGGCGTATCGCCGGCTCGACGAGGATCGGCCGCGGGACCGCGAGCTGCGCACGATCTTCGTGTCCGGGGATTTGCTGACGAAGGGCAACGACGTCGCCAACGGCGGCCTTTACGGCAAGCTCTCAGCGCGTGGCATCCGCAGCGTGGCCGAGCCGGTATGCGACTTCATGGAGTATCTTGGCCGGGTGCAACCGCACCTGCTGTTCGGCCGGGGGGCCGCGGCGACCAAGAACGCACTGTACAAGTTGAACATGGTCGCGCTTCGCCGACACCTGTACGCGCGGGTTCGCAAGGATCACCCGTGGCTGCCGATGCCCGATGTGGCGGCCGCGTTGCGGCGCTCCGGCGAGCTCCTCGGGGTAACCACGCGGGGTGGTGCGGCGCTGGCGGTGGGCAGCGTGCTGCATCACTGGGACCTGGGGCAGTTCGACGGCGTCGCCTTGACCTCGTGCTGGGGATGCGACAACGGGCTGATCGAGGAGAGCTTGCTGCGGTATCGCCGCGACATTCCGGCGTTTTTCTACTATGACGACGGGACGGTGATCGACGAGCGACGGGTGAGCCGGTTTGCGTTTCGGCTGCACCGCGCGCCGGCGCGGCGCCTGGCGGTCGATACGTCGCAAGACGACTCGTGGCGGCGCTGGGTCGCGGATCTGACCGGCGCTCTCGCCTGAACGCGGCCTGGCGGCGGCGCGAGCAAGGAGGGGCGCAGAGAAGGAAATAGTGAACCGCTCCGCGCCCTCTGCGGTGAGTCCCGGCGAGGACGGGATTCGGGACCGCGTAGCGCGAGATCTCGGGATTGCCCTTGCACACTCCTACGCCGAGGGCGAAGGCCAGACCCAGGCTACGACTACCGCCACGGCCAGGCGCTTCGTTTCAAATACCTACCCATGAAAGGGGGTGGGGAGGCCTTCGTGATGGGCCTTCCGCGCCACTGTACGGCGATGCGCATCTTGCACCTGAGCGACACGCACCTCGGAATCGAGAGGCTCGTGCGCGGCGCGCCCGGCGGCTGGTCACGTGCGGACGACCTCCGGCAAGCGGCGGCCACCGCCCTGGGACCCGCGCTGCGCGGGGAAGTCGATCTCGTCTTGCACACCGGCGACCTGTTCAACCGCAGTCAGCCGCCACCGTGGGCCGTGGCCGATGCTGCAGCGCTGCTTCTCGCTGTCGCGCGGCGGGTCCCGGTGGTGGTGATTCCCGGCAACCACGACCGCCGAGGACTGGCGCGCCACCTGCCCCGGTCGCGCCGCCTGATCGCCTGCGATGCTCCTACGCGTCTCGTCTTCGGCGAGCTCGCCCTGGGGGTCGTGCCCTTCGTGGGTCGCGCCGAGATCTGGGCCGAGGCAGCAAGAAACGTGACCGCGCGGGGGGTGGATCTATTGCTCGCGCACCAGGCCTTTGACGGCGCCGTCGTTCCGGGGCGCGTTTTTCGGGTGGGGCAAGAGCAGGACACCGTGGGTTGCCGGCACTTGCCCGCCGGCGTTCAGTACGTCGCCTGCGGGCACATTCATCCGCGGCAGGTGCTCCAGGTCGGGGCTGCCGCCGTGGTCCAGCCGGGCAGCACCGAGCGCACCAGTCTCGTCGAGCGCGGTCAGACGAAGGGCTACGCGGTGTGGGAGCTCGGCCGGCGGGTGACCTGGCGCTTCGTGGACCTTCCGGGCCGGAGGATGGTCGTGGTGAGCTCGGAGGCAGGTATCAAGGAGGTTCGCCGCGGGGATCTTTGCTGGATCGCACCAGCCTTCTGGACTCCCGAGGTGGAGCGCGCGGTGTCTCGGTGCGGCGGTTGGTTGCTGGGACCGGCGGGACCGCGGCCGGCGCCTCGGGCGCAGCGCGAGCGGCGGCCGGAGCGGGAGCGGCGGGTCATCGAGCGGCAGCTCGACCTGTTCACGCCAGCTCCGTAGTCAACACCTCAGCCCGGGACGATTCGCCGCGATAGCCGCACCATCCGAGCTTCCGGCGAGCGCAGCGTGATCCGGCAGCCCCGCCTCGCGAACAAGCCAATGAGCGGCGCATTCGCGTCGGACGTATCCGTCGCCAGCGTGGCCATCCCCTGGGCGATCAGCCAGCTCTCACCCGCGGCGACCAGCGCACCGGCGATTCCCCGCCGTTGCACCTCGGAGACACGGAGATGAAACATCTGCGGTGGGATTCAGGGCGGCGGCACCGCTTGACTCCGAGCGCGAGCCGGAACAGGATGTGCCCCTGGCAGGCAGCAGAAGCTCTCGGCGCGCCGAGAGGTGATTCTCGCAACGACTTGTCCTGGGAGTAAAAATGCAAAGGCAACCGGCAGCGCCCCACGTAGTCATCGTCGGTGGCGGCTTCGGCGGACTGTATGCGGCGCGGGCGCTCAGGCGCGCGCCCGTCCGCATCACCGTGGTCGATCGACGCAATCACCATCTGTTCCAGCCGCTGCTGTATCAGGTAGCGAGCGCCGCGCTCAATCCGAGCGACATCGCGTATCCGCTTCGCGCGACGCTCAGAAGACAGCGTAACGCCCAGGTAATTCTGGGGGAGGCGCGCCGCATCGACACGAGCACGCGGCTCGTGCATCTCGACGGCGACGTGCTCTCGTACGACTACTTGATTCTGGCGACGGGCGCGACCCATGCGTACTTCGGGCACGACGAATGGGCGCCGTACGCCCCCGGCCTGAAAACGATCGAGGACGCGCTCGAGATTCGCCGCCGCGTGCTGCTCGCCTTTGAGGCCGCCGAGCGCGAACCCGATCCCGAAGCGCGCCAGGCGTGGCTGAGCTTTGTCATCGTCGGCGCGGGACCGACCGGAGTCGAGCTTGCCGGGGCGCTCAGCGAGATCGCCCGGCACGCGCTCGCGCGTGACTTTCGCGACATCGATCCCACGCATGCCCGCGTCGTCCTGGTGGAGGGCGGTTCGCGCGTGCTGCCCGCCTTCTCCGCGGCGCACTCGGGCAAGGCCGAAGAGCAGCTTGGGGCTCTCGGCGTGGAAGTGCGGACCGATGCTTTCGTGACGGGGATAGACGAGCGCGGCGTGACGCTTGGGGACACGCGCATCGCCAGCCGCACGGTACTGTGGGCGGCGGGCGTCGTCGCTTCGCCGCTCGGCGCGAGTCTCGGCGTGCCGCTGGATCGTGCGGGCCGCGTGATCGTCGATAGTAGCCTGCGCCCTCCGGGAGTCGCCAACGTGTTCGTCATCGGCGATCTCGCCGCGGCCGCTACCGGGGGAAAACCGGTTCCCGGCATTGCCCCCGCGGCGATCCAGGCCGGCCGCTTCGCCGCCGGCGCGATCGACCGGTTGCTGCGCGGCCAGCCGCTCGGCACGTTCCACTACCGCGACAAGGGCATGTTGGCCACCATCGGCCGCTCGGCTGCAATTGCCAGGCTGGGGCCGCTGGAGCTGTCGGGCTTCAGCGCCTGGGTGGCCTGGCTGGCCGTCCACATCTTCTTTCTGATCGGGTTCCGCAACCGGCTGTTCGTGATGCTCAGTTGGGCGTGGTCATACCTGACGTTTCAGCGGGGTGCGCGACTGATCACCGGCAGCGCCGATCGGCTGTTGCCGCCGCCGTGAGCGGCGGGGCAGGCGAGAGCGCCGCGCGAGAGCGCAGCAGCAACGTGTGCGCGTGGCGGCGGAATACCGCTGCATGAGCATGTGTGGCGGCGGCATGTCGCCACTCACACACGTCCCGTGCCCCGCCGGTGCGATCGCGCGCACTCGCATCTGACTGCACACAACCGGCGCGAAAGTTGCAACAGACTCGACATCCACGCACCTACCACCAGCACCAAGGAGTATCCATGGCGAACCTCGACGTTTCCGCTCGGCCTTCGCTTCAACCTTCCGGCCCCGACACCTCCTCAGCCACTCCATCTCCCGCGGCCGCAGCCGCCGCCGCCGCGGCCGCGCCGCGCGAGCCGGCGCCCTCCGCACAAAAAGCAGCCGCTTCCTTCACCGAGTACGGCCAGGGCACCTATACCGGTCAGTCGATCGATTCGCTCACGGCGGGCGCTGCCGTCGAGGCGCGGCCGTCTCCCAGCGCGGCGCGGCCGGACCTCCCGGTGTTCCGCGCCGGAACCTTCGATGCGAAGACCTTGCAGGCCAGTCTCGATGCCCAGCAAGCCGGCGCCGCCGCGAACTTGCAGGCGGCCGGTGCCGCCGAGGCCACCGCAGCGCCGACCACGGTGAAGCTCCCAGTCGACGGCCAAACACAAGAGGGCTCCGCTTGCGGCACGACTTCCTTGTCGATGGTTCTCAAATACTACGGTGTGGACTCCGAGGTTTCGGACGTCGGGCGCATCGACGATGCGATTCGCACCACCTCTGCGAATGGACCCCTCGACTCATTTACCGCCCCGGGAGACATCGCCGCGTATGCCCGCGATCACGGCATGCAGGCCAGCGTGCAGACCGATGCTTCGCCCGAGGACATTCGCGCCGCGATCGATCAGGGGACGCCCCCCATGATCTTGACCGACTACAGCGACCCCATCGATGGCTCCGGGCTTCACTATGTCGTGGTCAACGGCTACACCGAAATGCCCGATGGCAGCTACAAGTACGTGGTCACCAATCCGCAGACCGGCGAAGAAGAGGAGCTGACCGAGGAAGAGCTGATGGCAAAATGGGAAGACCTCAGCTACAACCCCAAGGACGACCTGGGAGTCGACGTCACCCTGGACACGGGTCTCAACTGCGTCATGATCACGGTGGCGCCGACTGAAGGTCCAATCGAAGCTCCGGATGGCGCCATTACCTTCGCGGAGGATCTCGATTTGCCTCCCGACGACGAGCTGCCCCTGTCCGCGGATTTCGCCGCGGTACTGAGCGACGGCCTGCAAGCCCTCAACGAGATTCTCGCGCTCGGACAGGAGATCGGAACCGCGATCGAAGAGGGCGCGGCCGCCACAGGCGACACGGTCACCTACGTGGTCGAGACCATCGGCGAGACCGCGGAAAACGCCTATGACTATGGCGAGGAGAAGGTCAACGACGCGACCAGCGCCATTTCCGATGTGGGCGAGGGGCTGCTGGAGAAGCTGCTCTAGGACGACAAGGAGTAGAAGAGCCATTTTTCGACGTAGGCCGAATTCCCGGTTTCGCCCTTCGGTGAGGAGGGGGGCGATTCATCGCGCCCCAATGCCGGGCCAGGGATCATCGGGCCGAGGATGATCCGCGTCGATTACCGGACGCGATGATCGGGCGCGATAAATCGCGCCCCTGCGTAGCGGCCTCAGGTGTAAAGCACATTCGGCCGACGCCCATTCTTCGCACCATCAAGGAGAGCTACCAGATGACTCGAATCGAACGCAGCCAGATTCCTCAGGTCGCCACGCATGACGAAAGCGCGCACGGCGCCGTGCGGCAGAACGTAGCCGCCACGGACAGCCGGCCATCGGCCGCCGAGCGCGCCGACGCCCGCCCCGAGCCGCTTCCAGGAGGCGCCACGTTTTCCGAGTATGGCAAATCGACGTATACGGGACAGTCATTGAGCTCGCTTCTCGGTTCCGGGAGCTCGGGCCCGGATTTCAGCCAGCCTGAACAGTTGAGCATTCCCTTCGCAGGAGGGGCGTTGAATGCTGGCGGGCGGGACCCAGGAGCGCTGCGGGCGCGGCTGGAGAGCTCGCTCGCCGCTACCAGCGGTTCCCGAGCCAGGAACATGGCACAAGACGTCGACGCCGAAGCCGAGGTCGGCACCAGCGTCGATGGCACCGCAAAGGTGTTCGATGAAACCGGCAAGGCCAGTCTGGAGACGCTCAAGAAGTACTGGCAGGTAGACGACGGCAACAAGGACACCAACTACGACCAGGAGCGGTGCGCGGCAAACAGTGTGGTCGCGGCCCTCGTGCTGCAGGGACCTGATGCGGTCATCGCCGCGATCGACAACCTCCTGGCCGGTGCCGAGTTTCTCAGCGACGACGACCGCGCCTGGCTCGAAGACCTCAAGCTGAGGGTGGCGGACGGTTCCGCAACGAAAGAAGACCTCGACCGCCTTGCCGATCGCATGTTCTATGAAAAAGACGAGAACCCGGACGATCCCGGCCTTTCCGCAGATGAAGTCGAGAGGCTGGCGGCGGACATGGGCCTCACCAGCGCGGGGGCAGAGGCCAGGATGTACTACGGCACGCAGCCCGGCCAGCTCGCCGAAAGGATCGCCGCTGACCTGGGTGAGAATGGCGCCGCGCTGGTCGCCGTCAACAATGGTGGCAACGCCCTGCAGACGAACCACGAGGTGCTGGTCTGGACGGAGGGCGAAGAGCTGTTCGTTTACGATCCCTGGCTGAGACCGGAATGTGTTGTCAGCGGCGACGCTGCGTCAGCGTACCTGGACGAGCACGCCGCGGGGTGGGATGGGCAGACCAAGCACGTCGACGTTCTTGTCCTGGACGGTGCGGCTGCCGACTGACGGTGGCGGGCGCGCTGCATTGCACCCGCGCCCACGCCCGCTCGCAGCCGGTTCGGAATTTGAAAGAGCGCCATGCGAGCAGATTGGGGACCACGGATGCTCTGTCGCTCTTTCCCTCTGCCGCAACTTCGACTATCATGGTTACGGTGCCGGAGCGCACACCCCATGACTGGCGAAGAACATCTGGACATTCTCCGCGGCCTTATCGGCCGGCAGCTCTCGCGAGCCGGAAGCCTGGAGCTGGCGGTTCGCAACCTCGCCGCCATGGCGAAGGAAGCTCTTGCCGCGCGTGAAGCCGTGGTCGCGCTGTGGCAGCCGGAACGGAGCTCGTGGCAGGCGTATCCGAGCTCCGGCACCGGACCTCTCGATGATGATGAGATCGGTGTCTTTGCCTCCCGCTCGATTCTCGATCGCGTGCGCGAGACTCAGGTGCCGTTTGTGACGGGAATCGACGAGCCCCTCGCCATTTTCAGCGAAAGCATTCTGGGCCACGACCTGGCGCACGTGCTGGCGGTGCCGCTGTGGTTTCACGATCCGAACCGGCCTGACCAGGAAACGCGCTTTGGGGGGTGCCTCTATGTGGACCGGACGGTGGCGGCGGAAGCGTTTGCGCGGTCCGACGTCGAGCTGATTGAGGACATTACGCTGCTGGTGCAGCCGAGCTTCGACCTGCTGCAGCTCATCGACGGCCTGCGGCGCGATCTCGAAGCGTCGCGATCCGCCCTTGCGGAGCTACAGCTCGAGTCCCGTAGCGCGTGGCCGGCGGGTGGGTTTCATTCCTACGATCCGGACTTCGTCAGCAATGTCATCGAGCCGCTTCGCCGCATCGCGCGTGCAGCGAAGGTCGGCCTGCTGTTGTTGGGGCCCACGGGCTCGGGCAAGTCCCACCTGGCGCAGGCGTTCCACGCGGAGTGTCCGCGCGCGCGGGCGCCATTCATTACGCTCGACTGCAGTCAGGTGACGTCGCCGGAAACGTTGGCGGCCGAGCTGTTCGGCTATGCGCGGGCCTCGGGTTACGCCAACGCGCCGCCGCAGGGCCGTCCCGGCAAGGCGGAGCTTGCCAGCGGCGGCACGCTGTTTATCGACGAGGTCTCCACCTTGTCGCTGGACCTGCAGCAGCGGCTCTTGCGGCTCACGGAGCAGGGCGAGCTGTCGCGCCTGGGAAGTAGCGAGACCCATCGAGTGGACGTGCAAGTCATTGCGGCGACGAATGAGGACCTGCGCCGCCTGGTCGCCGCTGGCCGCTTTCGCGAAGACCTGTATTGGCGCCTCAGCGAAATGACCGTGACCCTGCCGCCGCTATCGGGGCGCCGAGCCGATATTCCGGCGCTGGCGGAGATGTTTCGACTGCGCGCGGTCGAGCACTTCGACCGCCGCGACGTGTTCGGATTCAGCGCGGATGCCACGGCGGCGCTGGTGAGCCACGACTGGGCCCGGTCCGGCAATATCCGCGGTCTCGACCATACGATCAGACGCTCCGTGCTGCTGGCCGCCGCCGACGCGGGTCTGCTGCGCCGCGGTGATCTGGCGTTTGCGGCGGCGAGCGCGGAGGCCGGCGGGAGCGCGGCGGGCGACAGCGCGGCGGGCGACAGCGACGCGAGAGGAAGCGCCGAGCGTCGGGCCGTGTTTGCCGTGCGACCTCCCGGGCGTGAGCCGAGCGCTGGATCCCTCCGCGACCTGCTGTCCCGAAAGCTCTCCGAGCATTGCGGTAACATCACGGCGCTTGCGGAGGACGCCGAGGTGGTGACCGCCCTGGGCTACGGCGCCGGACCGCTGCCCCGTTCGTCGCTGAACGAGCGCATTCGCCGGCTCGACCTCCGCGACGCCATGCGCGCGGCGCGTCGCGACGGCGGCGCGGCGGTCACCATCCAGGACATCAAGAGGGCGATCGCGGAGCACGGCACGGCAGTCGCGGCGGCCAGGGCCCTCGGCGTCACGCGCGACGTCTTGAGCTGGCGACTTCGCACCGCCGGCACGACGGTCCGCGCGCTGAGGTCGGAGGTTGCCGCCGGGCCAGTCGAGACCCAAGGCGAAGGCGGCCGCCACCAGGACGGCGCGGCACGCCGCCCCGGCGGACCATAGCGCAGCGGAGAGGTCGGTGGCAGCAGTCATGGGTGCTCAGGCAGCGACGCACAGCAGCGCCATGCCCGAGGAGATTGGGCCGTATCGGGTGCAGGCCCTGCTCGGACAGGGGGCATGCGGAAGCGTGTATGAAGCGGTGAGCCCGATGGGCACCGTGGTGGCCGTCAAGGCGGTGCGCGTGCCGGCCGCGGAAACTCTTCGCAGCATTCGCAGGGAAATCCTGGCGCTCACCAGGCTCGATCATCCGGGCGTCGTTCGCGTGGTCGACGAAAACGCCGCGGCCGACCCTCCGTGGTTTGCCATGGAGCGGGTATCGGGGCGGCCCTTGCTGGAAGCCCTGGCCATCGAGCTTGACGGCCTTTCTCTCGAGCAGCGCCTGCCCTGCGTCCTGAGCGCGTTCCAGCGCTTGTGCCTGACCCTCGCCTACCTGCACGGCACGGGCCTGGTGCATCGCGATCTCAAGTCGGCCAATATCCTCCTGGCCCCCGGAGCCGCACCCATTATCGTCGATTTCGGCATCTCCGCGGCGTTTCCGGCCAGCGGTGAAGGCGAGCGACTGGCGGTGGAATCCGGGTTCTTCGGGAACTTGGAGGCTTGCGCGCCGGAACAGCTCCGCGGCGAAATGGTGGACGCACGGGCAGACCTCTATGCTCTCGGGTGCCTGCTTTTTCATGCCGTATCGGGACGACCCGTGTTCCCCGGCACCACCGCGGCCGAGCTGGTGCGTGCGCACCTGCTCCTGGAACCGCCGGAGCTGCGCACGGTTGCACCCGAGGTCCCGGTCAAGCTCGGCTTGCTGCTCCGCGATCTGTTGCGGAAAGATGTGCGCGAACGGCTTGGCTATGCGGACATCGTAGCCGCGCGCCTGCAGGCGCTCGGCGCCGGCGCGGGCACCTGGAGCGGTGCGCCCCGGCATCGCGCCTATTTGTACCGGGCGCGGTTTCAAGGACGTGAGCAGGAGCTGCGGCGATTCCAGATCATGCTCGACGGAGCTATCGCCGGCCAACCCGGGATCCTCATGATCGAAGGCGAGAGCGGCTCAGGCAAGACGCGCCTGATGATCGAGCTTGGACGCAGCGCGGCTCAGGCCCGCGCACTGGTGCTCACGGGCGAAGCCAGTCGGGACAGGCGCCGTCCGCTCCAGCCCTGGATCCGGCCATTGACCGCCATTGCCGATCTGCTGCGCCTGATGCCGGAGGCGAGGGCCGCCGAGATCGTCGGTCCATGGAGCCACCTGCTCGCAGAATACGCAGCCGAGTTTGCCGCTCTTGCCCCGGCCGACGCCCCGAAGCCGCCCGCGAGCTTGCCGCCGAACGTGGCGATTCAGCGGCTATTTCGGGCCATCCGCGAGCTGCTTGCGAATCTTTCGGCGCACCAGCCGGTCCTGGTGCTCCTCGATGACGTGCAGTGGTCTGACAGCCTGGGAATGAAGTTGCTGGCCCATCTCGCGACCACCGCGGCGCTGGCCGGAACGCGCGTCCTGGTCGTCGCCGCCTACCGGCCGCTGATGGACCAGTCGGCGCTTTGCGCCGTGAGAGACAGCCCTCTCGTGTCCTATCTCGCCCTCGGACAGTTGGCCGAATCCGCCATCGTCAGCATGCTCCAGGAGATGCTCGCGCTGAGCCGGGTTCCGGCCGCGCTGGCGCAGCTCGTCTGCGAGCGCGCCGGGGGAAACCCATTCTTCGTCGCGGAATACGGCAACGCCGCGGTTGCCGCTGGCATTCTCGGCAGGGACGAAAGGGGCAGATGGCAGGTGGGGAGCGCGGCACCAGCGATCTCCGGGGGCAATCTCGCGACGCTGCCCTTGCCCGAGGGCATTGGCGCCATCGTCAGGCAGCACTTGCTGAGGTTGTCGCCGGCGGCGCGCACCGTGCTCTTTGCGGCCGCCGTGCTTGGCCGGGACTTCCCGGAGGATCTCCTGGACGCGCAGATGGCGCTGCCGGGGCCAGAGCTATCCGCGGCGGTGAGCGAGCTGATTCATGCGAAGATCCTCGAGGACCGCGGCGGTCCCCGCCTGGGCTTCGCGCATGACCGTTTTCGCGAGGTCGCGCAAGCGGAGATGACGGGCGAGGAGAAGGCGCGCCTGCACCGGGCCGCGGCTCTGGCGTTGGAGGCACGGCTGGCTGGCACTCGAGATGACCGGGCGAAAATCAGGGCGCATGCCGACCTGGGTCGTCACTGGTTGGAGGCCGGGGAGTCGAGCAAGGCCCAGGCACACCTGCTCCCCGCGGCCCGCGCGGCGGCCACGGCCTATGCTTTCGACATCGCCGAGGAAGCCTATCGAAACTACGCCCGGCTCCTGCAGGGCGATGCGCGGGCGCTTGCGGAGCTGCACGCGGAAATCGCGACCCGGGTCTACCGGGCGCAGGGCAATCTGTGGCGAGCAGTCGCCGAGCTCGGCGCCGCGCAGGAGGCCTGGCGCGAAGCCGGGGATCCGGTAATGAGCCTCAAAGCGGGAATCGACCGGCTCAACGCGCTGTCGGTCACCGGGCAGGTGGAGGTCGCGCGGGCAGAGGCCGAAAAGCTGCTCGCGGCAGCCGCCGAGGTGGCGGATCCGGCGTTGCGGGCCAGGGCCTTGAGCAGCTACGGCTCGCTACTGATCACGATGAACCGACCACACGAGGCCATCGGTGTTCTTCAAGAGGGACTGGCGGCCAGTGAAGCGGCCGGCGATCACTTGGGCGCGGCCGTGGTTCTGGTGCGATTGGGGCGGGTGTATGCCGACCTGCGGCAAGTGCAGGCGGGACAGGACGTCCTGAAAACCGCGATCGTCCGGCTCCGCGAGCTCGGAGACCGGTACTGGGAAATCATTGCCACCATCAATCTCGCGGGTATGTGCCACCTGGCGGGCGAGCTGGTCGACGCGGAGGCGCATTATCGGCAGGCTCTGGCGAGCAGCGAGGCGTGCGGCAACGCGAGGCTCGCGCAGCTCTCGGCGCTCTGGCTGGGGTCCTGCCTGAGCGATACGGGGCGCGTGCGGGCCGCCGAGGAGCTGCTCCGCGGTGCCGCTGACAAGCTGGAGGTGCTCGGTGATCTGCAGAACGCGGGGCAGGCGCGGCTGGCGCTAGGGGTGCTGTTGCGGCGTACGGGAGCGGCCGAAGCCGGCACGCTGGAGCAGCTCGAGGCGGCGGAGTCGCTGTTTCGCGAGGTCGAAGAGCTGCCCGAGCTGGCGCGGAGCATCGCCTGCCGCGGCCACCTGGCGCTCGCGGCGGAGCGCAGCGCCGAGAGTATGATTCAGAGCGCCCGCGCGATCCTCTCCCGATACTCGCTTCCGGATGAATCCGGGCCGATGCAGGCGGTGCGCGCTCTGGAAGCGGCCCAGGAAGTGTGGCTGGCGGGGCGCGGCGAGACGCTGCTGGCGGGCGAAGTCAGGGGGGACGTGCCGGCGGGCGTGCAGCAGTGGCGAGCCGAGCAGGAGGCGGCACAGCGGCGCCAACTGGGCCAGCGCGGGCCGGTTGTAGGTCGCCGGCCACGACCCGGCACGGGGCGCGAGGGCTCGTAACCGCACGCCGAGCCAGGGATGTGACTGCGCAGGAAGACGCGCGCGCGGCGACATGATCGCGCGCGTGTGGCGACCAATGTCGCCGCACACACTGCTTTTTCAGGCGCCGCCCCTCCGCCCCTATCGCGGCCTCCCAACCTCACCCCGCCATGCACGCCGTTTTTCCTGTCCCCCGACTCCCCCGACCAGCGCCGCTGACCTCCGCTCAGCTTCGGCACAGCGATTGCTTTATCCTTGCCCGAACCTCACGAAACCCCGACCCTGGAGACCACGACGCCATGGCAGCACCGCATCGGGCTACGAGCCGCTCCGAGCCACACCTCACGGCTGCCGGATCGCCGAGCCAAAACGCCGAGACGAGGTCCAACCGTGGCTGAGCATGGAGCCGGCCGCCGCCCGCAGGCCGCCGCGTCCGCGGCCTTCACGGACGCCATCCAGCTCACACCAGGCGAGCGGATCGCCGACCGCTACACCTTTGTTCGGACGCTTGGCCGCGGTTCCTTCGGCACCGTCTATCTTGCCCGCGACGACCGTGACCAGAACCTCGTCGCCATCAAGGTCCTGGGCGCGGCGAGCAACGAGCCCACGGCGACGGAGGCCGAGCGGCGCTTCTTGCAAGAAGCCAGGACGCTGGCCACAGTCCAGCACCGGGGAATTGTCCGCTTCGTCGAGATCGGCCAATGGCATGACAGGCTGCTGCTGGTCACGGAGTTTGTCGACGGCACCGGGCTGGATCGGGTCCTCGCGCAACGTGCCCCGCTGCGCGAGGAAGATGCCGCCGGCCTGCTCTGCCAGGCGCTCACCGCGGTGGGCGCGGTGCACGCCGCGAAAATCCTTCACCGCGACCTCAAGCCCGCCAATTTCATGCTCGACACGGGGGGGGCGGCTGCGACTGCTCGACTTCGGGCTGGCGAAAGCTCCAGACCAGTCGTGGCGGACGGCACCCGACCAGGCGGTGGGAACGGTCCAATACATGGCGCCCGAGCGGTTTGCCGGAGAGGAGAGCCCGGCGAGCGACATCTACAGCCTCGGCGTGATGTTGTACGAGATGCTTTCGGGGCACTGCCCATTCGCCGCCTCAACTCTGGGGAAGCTCTTCTACTTGCTCACCACGCGCACCGGGGACGCCTTGCCGGAGCTCGATCGGCCGCTTTCGCCGGGGCTTTTTGAGCTTGTCAAGAAAGCCTGCGCCCAGGAGCCGGGCCGCCGGTACAGCGACTGCGACGCTTTCATCTCCGCGTTGAGGCCGTACACTCGAGCTGACCAAGGTGTCGGGAGCACCCGGCGGGGGATGCAGGGAGGGGGGCGCCTGCGACACTGGTAAAGGAGCATCGCCGACATTCGGCCGACGCCGCACCCTCCGGCTTGTCAAGAGCCGCGTCGATGCGTATACTCCCCGCTGCGACAGGCGCACCGGCTCGCGCCACCCCACCCGGAGGGCACCAGCGTGAACAGCAGATCGATCGGTATCCTTGTTGCCGCGGGGATCGTCGCCGTGGGTGCGGTGGCCTTTCTACCCCCCCCCAAGTGTGAATTTTCCACACCGCCAGGACACCGCCGACCTGGCGACCAGAAGCGCCGGCGGCCGCGACCCGCAGCCCGATACCGCGCAATCTTCGCCCGCTGACGCCGAGAAGAGCGTGCGGCTGCTGCCCGACAAGGCTGGCATGGTGCTGGAGTTTCCGGCGAGCGGGGCCGCCGGTGGTAGCCGCGGCGAGCAGCAGTGCCGGGCCCGGTTTGCCGCGAGATTGCAGCGCCTCGAGATCGCCCGGTCTCGGGTCACGGCCCCGACGGAGCAGCTCGAGTGGCGGCCGGTTTCCGGCGGGCTCGCCGCGGAGCACCCCGGCGCGGTCCAGGAGCGCTACCTGCTCGCGGGCGGCCGCGTGGAGCAGATCTTCACGATCGCCAGGCGCCCCGCGGGCAACGGCGAGCTGTCGCTGGTCCTGGCGGCCGAAACCGACCTGACGGGTCCGGTGGTGAGGCGCCCGCGCGCCCCGCGCGGCTGGACGAGCATGCGCCGCTACCGGGACGCGCTGCTGTTCACCGACCGGCGACGGCCCGGCACGATCGCCTACTACGGCGCCCGCGCCATCGACGCCACCGGCAACATCGAGGAGATCGCGCCCGAGTGGCGACCTGGCACCATCGTCCTGCGGGTTTCCGCGGCATTCATGGCCACCGCGCTATTTCCTCTGGTGATCGATCCGTGGATCGAGCTCGCGGGATCGGCGCCGCGCGAGGCCGGCGTCAGCCACGGGTCCGGGGCGACCGAGCAACCGGTGGTCGCGGTGGACGCGAGCGAGCGACCGGTCGTCGCCTGGCGGCAGTACACGAGCGGCGCCGACCAGATCTTCCTGAAAGCGTGGAGCGGTGAGGCCTGGAACGAGCTCGGCGGGTCGGCGACCGGCGGCCTCGCCGCGGGCGACGCCGACCGGGCGGAGGATCCGACCCTCGCGGTCGACAGCCGCGGATACCCCGTCGTTGCCTGGTCGGAGACCGACCTCGGTGCGGCACGGATTCAGGTGCGCCGCTGGGACGGCGCCGCCTGGGAAGATCTCGCCAGCTCGGCCTCGTGGGGAGCACGGGCGATCATCGCGATGTCGCGGACCCCGGCTGTGGCCGTCGATGGCGAGGATCGACCGCTCGTCGCCTGGTCCGAGGACGCCGGCGGCAACATGGAAATCTACGTGCGCCGCTGGAACGGCGCGACCTGGGAAGAGCTTGGCGGGTCCGCGACCGGCGGCGGCATCAGCAGTACCGCCGGCAGCTCCACGGCGCCGGCGCTCGCGGTCGACGCCGGTGGCGCCATTTTCGTGAGCTGGGACGAGAGCGACGGGGGCGGCGGTCACGTCTACCTGAAGAGGTGGGACGGGGCGAGCTGGGAGGAGCTCGCGGGGTCGGCATCCGGCGCCGGTGTCGGGCCCGGCTCCGCCGCGGCGTACCAGTCCACGACCTCCTGCGACGCTTCGGGAGCCCCGGTGGTCGCGTGGGTCGACTATGGCGCGGGTGCGGGGCAGGCGTACCTGTTGCGCTACAACGGCGCGAGCTGGGAGGAGCTCGCGGGCTCGGCGAGCGGCGGTGGGGTCTCAGGGGCGCCGTGGGGAGCCAACGACATGGCGATGACCGCGGGTAGCGGGGCGGGCGGGCCGACGGTAGCGTGGAGCGAGGACGTCGACGGCACGGAGCAGATTCACGCGCGGCAATGGGACGGGACGAGCTGGCTGGAGCTCGGCGGCTCGGCCACGGGCGGCGGCATCAGCAACACGACGGAAGGCTCCTACGCGCCGGCGCTGGCTCACGATCGCACGGGCCGCCCCGTGGTGGCGTGGACGACGGAATGGGGAAGCTACACGCGCACGTTTCTGGCGCGCTGGAACGGGGCGGCGTGGCAGGCGGTGGGTCCGTCGGAGCCGGGGCAAGGGGTCTCAGGCGGCGGCCGCGCGCGCGGGGGCACGATGGCGGTCGCCCCGGACGACAGGCCGATTCTCGCGTGGCGCGTGGACGCCGGCGGCGTCAACAGCGTGCACCTCCGGCAGTGGGACGGCGTGGAGTGGGCCGAGCTCGCCGGCTCGGCGACCTCGGGCGGGATAAGCGGTGGGGTGACGCATGCGTACGAGCCGACGGTGGCCGCGGGCCGGGCAGGTGACCCGTTCGTGGCCTGGGCGAGCACGCCCGGTGCCGTGTCCCAGATCTACCTGAAGACCTTCGCCGCCGGCACCTGGCAGGAGCTGGGGGGATCCGCGATGGGGGGCGGGGTGAGCGCCACCAGCGGCGACGCCTACTCGCCGGCGTTGGCGATCGATGGCGATGAACGGCCGTGGGTGGCCTGGGAGGACCATGGCAGCGGCAACTCCGAGATCTACGTCAAGCGGTGGGACGGTGCGGCATGGGTCGAGCTGGCGGGCTCGGCGAGCGGGGGTGGGATCAGCGCGACCGCTTCGGCTTCGACCGCGCCGGCGCTGGCGGTCGATGCGGCCGGCAGCGCGATCGTCGTCTGGCAAGAGGAGGAAGTCGCCGGTGTGGGCGAGATCCGCGCGCGCGTCTGGAGCGGGACGGCGTGGGAAGAGCTGGGAGGCTCGGCGAGCGGCGGTGGGATCAGCGCGACGGGCTTCGCGTCGGCGGCGCCGGCGGTGGCGCTGGACGCGGCAGGTCGGGCCTTCGTCGCCTGGACGGAGACGGTCGGCGGCGACGAGGAGATCTACCTGCGCTGGTGGGACGGCGCATCCTGGGCGGAGCTCGGCGGCTCCGCGAGCGGGGGCGGCATCAGCGCCGCCGCCGGCTGGTCGGGCGAAGCCTCGCTGGTGCTCGACGGCGAGGGCCTCCCCGTAGTCTCCTGGTCGCAGGAGTGGCTGAACGGGTCGGTGACGGAGTTTGACATCCATCTGCGACGCTGGGACGGCGCGAGCTGGGTCGAGATCGATGGTTCCGCGACCGGCGGGGGCATCAGCGCGACGATGTCGCGTGGTCCGGGCGTGGGCGGCGGTGCATCGTTCGCATCCACCGTGGGCCTGCTGTCCGACGGCGGCCCCGCCGTGGCCTGGCTGGACGAGATGCCGATGTCGTTGGGCGCCGCCGTCTACTTTCGCGCGCATCACCTGCTGCCCGACCCGCACGCGCGGGCCGGGCAATTCGAGGCCGACGGCATCACCGTGATTCCGCTCGGCGGCGCTACCGGCAGCGCGGCGATCGTCTTCAAGGGCGCCTACCCCCAGGCATCGGCCGGCGACGGCGTGCGCATGGAGATCGAAGTGGCGGCGGCCGCTTCGTCGTTCGCCGGGACGGTCTCGGCCGCATCGCCCGCGGGCGCCGCGGGGGTGCCGGTCACGGTCAGCCTCGGCGGGCTCGCGGAGGGCGGGTATCAGTGGCAGGCGCGCGCGGTGGACGCGCTCGGCTTCAGCGGCGCCTGGGCGGCGTTCGGCGCCAACCCGGCGGGAGAATCGGATTTTACCGTCGACCTGACCGCTCCGCCGGCAACCGCGCTGATGGCTCCCGCGAACGGCGCCGCAATCACCGACCCGACACCGGTGCTGGCGTGTGCCGCCACGGCCGACGCCAGCGGGATCCTGCTCTACGGCTTCGCGGTGGCCGCGAACGCGGATTTCGCCGCGCCGGTGGTGGAAGGTTGGTCCACCTCGACGGCGCTGACGCCGGCTTCGCCACTGGCCGACGGCAGCTACTACTGGCGCGCGCGGGCACTCGACGCCGCCGGCAACGCCGGAGACTGGAGCGAGATCTGGACGTTCGCGGTAGACACCGCCCCGCCGGCGGCCATCGTGCTGACCGCCCCCGATGACGGTGCCATCCTGGCGACAGGGCAACCGGAGCTCACCTGGATGGCGGGGGTGGCGCCGAGCGGCGTCGCGCTTTACGAAGCACAAATCGGGGGGACGAGCGCGGTTTCCGGCGAGGAGCGGTTGACTCCGGGGACGCCGCTCGCCGACGACGCCTACTCGTGGCGGGTGCGGTGGCGAAACGGCGCCGGGCAGTGGGCGGACTGGAGCGCCAGTCGCAGCTTCACCATCGACACGGCGCCGCCTGCGCGGGTGGAGCTGCTCGCGCCAGCTCCGGGGGCGCGCCTCGCGACTTCGCGGCCGGCATTTTCCTGGCGGTCATCGGAGATCGATGACGCCCCAGCCGCCCATGCGCGCTACGAGATCCAGGTGGGCGACACGCCCGGGTTCACCATCGCGGAGCTGGTGGCAATCCGTGACGAGCCGCGCTTCACTGCCGCCGAGCCACTGTCGCACGGCCGCCATTTCTGGCGCGTGCGCGAGCGCGACCGGGCGGGTAACTGGGGCGACCGGAGCGAGGAACGCCTGCTCGTCGTGGAGGTGGGCAGCGACGGCGGGCTCGCCGTACCGCTGCTGGCCCCTGCCGGCACCGCGGCCCTGCTGGCATTCGCGGGGGCGGGGTCGCTGCTCGCACCCTGGCGGCGAGTGCGGACAAGGCGACGGCGGCCTGAATCCACCGCCTGGTCGACTGCAAGCTGCGCGGGATGCGCAACACGAAGACCCCTCACCTTACCTCCACCCGCGGCGGGGGGAGGGACAGACTCACCTCCGCCCGCAAGCGGGAGGGACGGAGAGGGGCACTGTCGCGCCGGCGGTGCATGGGCGGTGGAAACAGGGAGACGAGGGATGCGGCGCGTCGTGGCGGCGCTCCTTCCGGCGCTCGTCGTGCTGGCTCCGACTTTGCCGGCGGCGCTGACCTGTCCGATCCCGCCGGACTCGTGCGAGCGGGAGCTTCTCGAATGCCCGGGCGAGGCGCCGCCGCCGATACCGTGTGACCCGGACGGGCCGGGGCGCGATCACCCTGACGACCGCGTGGATGCCGCCGCGCTCGTGGCCGCGGCGCGGACCGCTGCGGGTGCCGCGAGCCCCGCGGTCGCGGTGCTCGACGCCGGGACTGCGCGCAGCATGATCGAGGTGCTCGGCGAGCGTTTTCTCGTCATCCGCGTCGCTCCCGGCGTCGCCGCTTCCGAGGTCCCCGCGTCAGCGCTCGTCGTGCCCTCCGGAGCCCTGGCGCAGGTAGGGTCTTCCCCCGCGGTAGTGTCGATGCTGCAGTCGTACGTCGATGCCGGCGGCACGCTCGTGGCGATGGCGCAGCAGCGGGGCGCGGACCTGGCCTACCTGCCCGTGCCTGGCGGGAGCGCGCCGCTCGACGGCTTCGGCTGGGCCGAGGATCAGAGCTGCTTCGCCGCCGCGGCCGAGGTCGGTGAGTGGCACCCGGTGCTCGCCAGCGTCACCGCCAACCCCGTCGACATCGCGCTGGACGGGTACTTCTCGCATCTGCCAACGGCAGGCGCGGTGCTGCTCAGGAGGACGACCAACGGGGCGCCGGCGGTGATTGCCTACCCCGTTGGCTCCGGTTGGGTGGTAGCGACGACCACGTTCTCCGATTGGGGAGCGGGGTTTGGCCTGACGACCGCGCTCGAGCGGGACTTGCTGGCCGCGGCGATGCGCATCGGTCTGCTCGCGGCCGAGGTGCTCGAGCTGACCCCGGGCGCTGCCGGGAGCGTGCCGTTGTCTGTCGTGAACGCCTCGGCGACTGACGCCGCACACGCGGTCGTGCTGCTATCGACGCCCGATGGCGCGACTCGAGAGCTGTCCCGGTCGCCGCTCGCGCTGCCCGCCGGCGGCGCCACGGCCCTCGCCGTGGACGTGCCGGCTGCCAGCGAGGTCGGGGCTTACGAGGTTCGGGTCCTGCTCGCCGATGTCGACAGCGACGCCATTGGCCTCGGTGGACGCGCCGCCTTCGTCCGCCAGACGCCGCCGACGCCGGTGGCGCCCGCCGACCTGGGCCTGTCCGTCCAGCTCGACCGCGAAAACTACGCGCCCTACGACCGCCCCGTGGTCACAGCGGTTTTGATGAACCGCTCCGCTGTCCCGCTCGCCCTGCGCTGTGAGTACGGCCTGGCGCACAACGATTCGAGCCGCACCGTGATATTCGATGACACGGTGTCTGCCGGGAGCACGGCCACTGCCACGGCCACCGGCAACCCGGTGCGCCACCAAGGGTGGGCGATCCTGCGTTGCAGCCAAGGCGGCAAGTACGTCGGCTCGGCGTCCAAGGGGTTCTATGTCACCGCCGAGCAGCTCGCGCTCGCGGCCTTCACCGACAAGAACGTCTACGCCCGCGGGGAGTCGATCGCGCTCGACCTCGAGCTGCAGAACGTGGGGCTCTCCTCGTTCACCGGGACTCTGCGCTACGATATTCGCGGGTCGCAGGGGGCGATGCTGCAAAGCGAGGACATTCCGCTGGTGGTTGCGGCACGAACCAACGAAACCATTTCCCGGGCCGTAGCGGCCTTCGCGGCGGACGCACCGCTCGGGCCATGGACGATCGAGGCGCGCGCGACTCGCACCATCGGCGGCGCGAAGCTGGCCTGGACGGCGCGATCGGTAACGCTCGAGCGCGGCTTCGCCCAGCTCACTCTCGACCCGGCCACGAGTTTCGCCGCAAGCCCGGCGGCCGCGGTGTCGATCGCTCCGCAGCGCGACCGGGTCGTGCCAGCGGACACGCTGCTGGTCACCGCCGCGGACGGCTCGGGGCAGCAGCTCCTGGCTTATGAAGAGGCCATTCCGGCGCTATTGCCGGGCCAGACGCACGAGGCTACGGTGGCCGTGCCGCTCGGCGCGGGCGACTTCGGCACCTATGAGGTCACCGCGGACCTGCGCGACGCCGCGGACGTTCCCCCCGCGACCTTCCGTTTCGTCGTCGCCGCCGACGCGAAGGTCCGGTTCGACCAGCAAAGTTACGTCCCCGGTCAGCCCGTCGCCGCGACCGTGACGGTGGCCAATGCGGGAGACGTGGACGGCGTCTACGCGGTCACCTTCGCCGCGCCCGGGGCGTCGTTCGCGGAGACTGGGGAAGTGGCGGCGGCAGCCGGTGCGGCAGGCGAGACCGCCTTCGCCTTTGCGCTCGATCCGGCACTACCCGCGGGCTTCGATCGCTCGATCTCGGTTGCGGTGGCGCCGGCGGCGGGCGGGATCGGCCGCACCTTCGCGAGCGCCATTCCCGCGGATGCGCCAGCGATCGTTCCGCGCCTCGTGGCCGCGGCGGTTGCCGCGGGGGCGCCGTTCGCGGTGGAGCTCACCAATCTCGGCAGCACTTCCGGGAGCTACGACGCGTCCTGGACCTTCTACGACGCGGCCGGTGCCGAGGCGGCCAGCGGCGCGCGCACCGGTTCGCTCGCGGCCGGCGCCGTTGAGACGGTCGCGCTGACCCCGCCGAGCGGATGTAGCCCGGGAACGTGCTTCTTGCTCTTTCGGGTCGCGCGCCCGGGAGGGCACTTCTTTGTGGAGGTGACGGTACAATGACCAGCAGCTCGCGGATCGGGATCGCCGTCCTGTCGGTGTTGCTGGGCGTCGCCGCCGGCGCCGGAGGTGACGCTCCCGCCGGTGCCGCCGCGGACCTCGCAGTGCAGCTCGAGGCCCCGACGATCGACGCGCCGGGTCCGTTCACCATCGACTTTCTCGTCACCAACCGCGGCGACGTGGCGGGCAGCACCTCGCTCGCCTACGACCTCGCCACCACCGGAGCGGGAAGTCGGACGATCACCGTGCCCGCCGGAGAAGCGCAGCTCGTGTCGCTGACCGACGAGCTGTTCCAGGAGCGCGCCTACCATTTCGCGTTTTCGGGCGATTTCGCCGCCGATTACGACCTGGAGCTCGCGCCGTTCTTTGTCGCCTGGGTGAGCTTTTTCCCCGACGACTTCGCGCCGCTGCTGCCAGGCGACGAAGGCGTAAGCCTGCCGGTCGAGCTGACTTGCCTCCGCCGCCACTGTGACTTCGCGCTCGTCGCGAAGCTCACGGACCTGGCCGGAGGCGCGAAATTCGCGGCGTCGCGGGCCATGACGATGAGCCCGGGCGAGGTCGAGCGGACGACCGTGACGGTGCCGGCGCCGGCCGCCGACTACGCGCTGAGCTGGCATCTCGAAGCGGGCGGCGGCGACGCCTATTTTCCGAGTGCGCTGGCGGGCAAGGTGCTGCTCGTCCGACCGCGCCGCTCGGTGGCGCTCGAAGCGGAGACCGTCTGCGAGACCTGTGCCCGTACCCCCGGCGCGGCCACGGCGCGCCTCGGCATCACCTCTCTCGGGACCGAGCCCTGCACCGGGCGCGTGGAGGTGCGAACGAGCGGCGGCGAGCTGGTGCACGCCGAGGAAGTAGGACCGCTCGCCACCGGTGACGCCGTGTCCATCGGCATTCCGATCGACCTCGCGGAGCAGCCCGACGACCTCGTGACCTTCCCCGTCACGGTCTTCGACACCACCGGTGACACGGTGGCCACGGCCTCCTTGAGCTACGAGATCAGCGACGCGGCGCTGCGGGTGACGCAGGTTCCGGACGCGGCGGTCGCGACGCCGGAAGCACCGCTCGCGCTGACCTTTGCCGCCGAGAACCGAGGCGACCGCGGCGCCGAGCTGGTCGCCACAGTGACCATCGACGAGGCCGGCACCCAGGAGGGACGGGCCGCCGTCGCTCCGGGGGAGACCGCGGAGGTGTCCGTGGAGCTCCTGTTCCCCGCCGATATGCCGCCCGGCACCTACCACGGGTTCTACGAGCTGGCGGTCGCCGGTGGGCCGCTGCTGCGCCAGGGGACCGTCGCCGTCGAGGTGGTGAGCTCCGGGTTGACCGTGGTCGCCAGCCTCGACCAGGCCGCCTACACCGCGGGCGAGAGCGCGGTGGTAACGCTGGCGCTGACCGCCGACGCCGGCGGGGTGCTGCCGGACGTCGTGGCCCGGGCGCAGTACGGGACAACGGCGGTGTCCAGCGCGATCGCGGGTGGCGGCGCCGCGGCCGAGGCGGTCCTGGCGGTACCGCTCGGCGAGCTGACCGAGGAGCGCATCGCCTACGGCGTCCACTTCCCGGACGGCCGCGCGCTGTGGCTGGGCACGCTGCCGATCCGCGCCGCAACGGCGGAGGGGTGGAGCGTGCGCGCGCTCACGGACGTCGTCGCGCCCGGCGGTGAGCTCTCCGTGCGCGTCGAGGCCGAGGCCGGCACGACCTACACGCTCGCGGCCTTCGGAGAAACCGTGTCCGGGAGCCTGTCCGGATCCGCGGCCACCACCGAAGCGATCCCCGTGCCGGCCGACTTCCCACAGGGAACCTACGGAGTGGCGTACGAGCTCGGCTTCCCGGCGGGCGGGACGGCGAGCGGGGCCTGGCCCTTCGATGTCGCCGGAACTTACTTGCGGGTGGAGCGCCAGGAATCCGATCGCGAATCCGCATCGGCGCTGGCATCGCCCGCCGCGCGCCGCGCCGCCGGGTCGAGCTACGCTCCCGGCGACCGGGTGGAGATGCGCCTGCTCTTCGTTTCGAGCGCCGCGGTCGCCGATGCCGCCTTGCACGCGTGGGTACAGGCACCGGGCGGGCCGACCTTCGCGGTTGTCGAGGACCAACCGTTTGCGATCCCGAGCGGCGGGGAGGAGGTGCCCGTCGAGGAAACCCTGGTCTTCGCGATGCCCGAGACCGGCGCCGCCGGGCCGCACCGCGTCGTCTACCAGGTCATCACCGGTTCGGGAGTGCTGCTCACCACCGGCGAGGAGATCGTGGACCTCATTGGGATCACGCCGATTTCGGCGGCGCTGGAGCTGGCGGACTACCCGCTCGCCACCGAGGCGGTGCGGGTGCTGGTGGAGGCGATCGTCCATGGCAGCGGCACCGTCGAGGTCTGGGAAGGCGACGCGCTCCTGGCGACCGCCGCGGTCAGCGGCGAGGGCGAGCAGGAGATCGCGCTTGACCTGCCGGCGCTGGCCCCCGGCGAGCACCTGCTGCGGATCGTGTTCGTCTCCGGGTCGCACCGCGAGGAGCGTACGCTGATCCTGCGCTACGGCACGGCGCTCCCGGACCTGTCGGTGTCGCTCGCGGTTTCGGCGCCGGCCTTCGCCGCCGGCGGCGCGGTGTCGGAGAGCGCGGCCGCCGTGCTCGCGGTGCACAACGCCGGGGCCGGAGACGCGGAAGCGGCGGAGCTGGTGTTGGCGATGGCGCTGGCGGCGGACGGCGGCGGCGAAGAGGAGCTGGCGCGCCTCCCGGTGCCGGCGCTGGCCTCCGGCGAGACCGCTTCCTGGCAGGTCGAGCTGGCGCTACCGGTCGACGCGGCGGCGCGCGAGCTGACCGCGACGGTGACCCCCGGCGAGGCGACGCTGGACGGATCGGCCGCCAACGACACCTCCTCGGCATTCTGGGCGGTGCCGCTGGCGCCGGAGCTCGCGGTGGATTGGGTCGACGCGGGGAATCCCTGGGCGGGGCTCGCGGCGAGCTGGCCGGCGGACGCCGGCGACGCGGGACCGGCGACGTATCTCGCGGCCGTGTTGCGCGTCGAGGCCGACGGGTCGCTCGCCGAGGTGTTGCCGGAGCAGAGCTTCGGCGGGTCCACGGAGGCGGAGGTGGACCAAGTCGATTGGGAGATGGGGCGGTCGTATCGGCTCGTGGCGCGAGCGCGAAACGCCCTGGGGTTCGCCGGGCCGCCGGCGATGTCGGCGGCGATCGCGGTTCCGCGGTTACCCGTGCCGCTGGCGCCCGCTTCGGCGGCGCTGCTGGTCGGGTTGGCGGTCAGCGTGGCGGCATGGTGGCGGAGGAGACGAGGATGACGACGGTAGGAATGAGCAGGATGCCAGGTACGATGCGGAGCTGGGGACTGGCGGCAGCGGCGGCGGGGGCCGGGGCCACGTTGCTGCTGGCGTGGGCTGCCGATCCGGCGCGCGCGGAGCAAACTTGGAAGATGAAGATGAAGCTCGCCGGCAAGCTGGTCGAGGCCGGCACCCAGACGCCGATCGCGGGCGCGGACGTCTGGCTCTTCGAGGGGCGCCAGGTCTGCATGAGCTTCCCGGCGAGGGGAGCGAGCGGCGAGTGCGAGGCAGGACCGCCGATCTGC